>CAYQYP010000327.1:0-39617 GCA_964421755.1 uncultured Acidobacteriota bacterium | reverse complement strand
TCCCCTGCGTGGCGAACTTACGATCTGTCCCTAATTTCTTTGTCCCAACGATAGGGGAGCAGTCTCCTTGTCTCCTAGTCTCCTTGTCTCCCTCTCTCCCCGTCTCCTTGTCTCCCCCTCTCCTAGTCTCCCCCTCTCCCGGTCTGGACCACGGCTGGCCGCATAGCAGCTGATAGAACCTTGAAGGAATTGGCGCTTTCACGGGCGGAGGCGAGATTCTGCGCCGTCATCTCCGCCTCGGTCAGCTGGCCATAGTACGCGCGAATAAAGGCGTTCGGACCGCACCAGGTGGTCTGCAGAACACCCCGGAAGCGCGGGGCGAGTGCCTTGTTCGTGGGACTCTGAGCCAGTTTGAGCCAGTCGAGCAGGCCGAGCGATACCTGTACGTCCCGCCAGGGGCAGGAAATCACGTTGAAACCGTTTACGGCAAAGAAAGGAGCTGTGGGAGGCGCGTTTTCGTAATGCCAGTCGCATATGACGACGTCCCGCGAAATCAGGTTAATCGCCGTCGCCGTCTGGTTGCCGCTCCCTTCCCACTTGCCAACGCCCGCCGCTTCGCCGTCGATCAGGCGGTCGCCCCAGATCCACATTTCGATATTCTTGCCGGCCAGATATTTTTGAAGGGTGTTCACTTCACCGGCGAAAAGCTCTGCTTTTCCGATCCCTCGGCACCGCGGGCAGGTGTCTTCGCCAAGGAGGAACACCTCGTCCATTCCCGTGTGAAAGGCCTTTGCCTCGAAGACATCGATCAATTCGTCGAAGAGGGAAAAGAGAACCTCGTGGACCTTCGGATGCCTGGGGCAGTAGCTCCGGCAGTAAATCCCATCGTTGTTCGGGTACAGGCCCGGCGTCTCGTCAAATTCAGGGTATTTGACCAGCAGCGGAGAGGTTCGTGCCTTCCACGACTGGTGGCCGAGGCAATTGAATTGCGGGATCAGTTCGACGTTTGCGTCCCGGCAGGCGCGAACCAACTCCTTGACTTGCTCGCGGCTCAACGCCTGTGCGTCCCGCAACTCCGGGTGCGAAGCAAACTGATAGCGGAAGTTGATTTCGAGAACCAGGACGTTCGTGCCTTCCTTGGGAAGGGCGTCCCGTATGAAGCTTGCGAGCAACGGCACATCTTCCGGCGCCGGTGCGGACAAATGCAGCCCCCGTACGGGGAAAGAAGTGCCTTGGGCTTGAGCAAAAGCCAAAACGGCGAACAGCATGGAACAAGCAAACCAGGCGAATCGAGTCATGGCCGGAGTTTCACCCAAACCAGTTGCGCGATGCAAGGGACAAATCCGGCTGACCGGCTGTGCCGGAATGCGGAATGTGGAATGCGGAATGGCCGCATTCGACCTTCCGCATTCCGCGGGGGGTTCTCTGAGGCAAACCGAGGTGTGACAATGGAAGTAAGGAGTACACTCATGTCTCAGCATTTATTTGGTTCGGTTGCAGTCATTACCGGAGCATCGAGCGGCATCGGCAGAGCCACCGCGCTCGCCTTTGCCCGGGCTGGCGCGAACGTCGTTCTTGCGGCACGAAAAAGAGAGGCGCTCGAGGACGTAGCGGACGAATGTCGTGGTTTTGCGGTTCAGGCGCTTCCATTGCCGACGGACGTGTCCGACGAATTTCAGGTTCGGGAACTGGCTCGCCGCGCTATCCAATGGTTTGGCTGGGTCGATGTATGGGTCAACAACGCCGGAGTGGCAGCCTATGGGCGGACGGAGGACTTGCCGCCGCGGGTAGTCCGCCGTGTTTTTGAGACCAACGTTCTTGGCTGCGTCTATGCGATGCAGGCGATCCTCCCTCACTTCAAGGAAGAGAAGGAGGGGGTGATCGTCAACGTCGCTTCCATGGTCGGCAAAGCCGGGATCGCTTACATGGGCGCCTACGTGGCGAGCAAGCACGCACTGGTGGGCTTAGCGGACTCCGTCAGGCAGGAGATTATGCTGGAGGATGGCGCCGGCATCAGCGTCTGCACCGTGATGCCCGCCTCCATCGATACGCCCTTCTTTCAGCACGCCGCGAATTTCACGGGAAGGCAGGTGAAACCGGTCGGTCCCGTCTACCACCCGGAAGAAGTGGCCCGGACGATTCTCGAGTGTGTCCAGAACCCGCAGAGGGAGGTGTACGTCGGCAAAATCGGGTCACTGACGGCCTGGAATCGGACCATCTCGGCAGGACTGCACGACCGGGTCGCCGCACAACTGGCCGATCGCAGTCAGCTGGGGCATCAACAGGTGCCACCGACCGAAGGGAATCTCTTCGAGCCGCAACCTATCAATACTATTTGCGGCGGTTGGAAGAGAGAAAACGGTTCCCGGTGGAAAACTGCGATCGCCGCGACCGCCGCTATCGCCGTGCCCGTTTCGCTGGGTCTGCTGGCCCGGCGCAGTTGACGGGTACGGCTGATGCGGCCTCCCCGATAATGGGGCGCCAACCGGGCCGAAAAGCGGCGGATTCCGAAAAAGCGAATCCGCCCTACGACTGACTGGTTTCGCATGCCGAGCGGTCGTAGGGCGGATTCGCTCTTTCAGAATCCGCCGCTTTTCGGCCCGGTTGGCGGGCGCTTCCCCCGGGTCTGCCCGTCAGCTGGTCAGCTGGTCAGCTGGTCCGCCGTCTTGCCCCTACCAGGTCTTCAGAAACTCGGCGAGTTGGCCCTCGATCTGCGATTTGTCCCCGGTGATGACCAGAGTCATGTCCTTGGGACGGATGTACTCGCGCGTGATCCGCTGCACGTCCTCCGGTTTCACGGCGTGCACCGATTGCACGTATCGGCGGAGATAATCGTCTCCGAGCCCGTGCAGCTCCAAAAACGCCAGCTGGTCGATGATCCCGCTACGGCTCGAGTTCCGCAGCACGAATGTTCCGGCCATGTAGTTCTGTATACCCACGAGTTCCTTGGGCGAAGGCGGCTCCTTGTGTAGGCGATCCACCTCGAACACGATCTCCTTTAGCGCTGCCGCCGTAACGGGTGTCGAGACGCTGGCGAACTGCACCCAATGCGCATCGCGATACCGGCTGGAGACGCTGCTGTAGGGCGAGTACGTGTAGCCCTTCTGCTCGCGGATGTTGCTCGTGATACGCGAGGCGAACGATCCGCCCAGCAGAGAATTGGTGACGAGCAACGGGATGTAGTCGGCGCTACCGGGGGCCGGCACGGGGAGACCAAAGTAGACCGTCGACTGGGGGGCTTTCGGCCGGTCAAGGAGGTCGTACTGCTTCTTGGCTACCGGAGTTGGGACCTGGGATTCGGCTGCCGGACCTTTTCCCCATCCCTCCAGTGACTTTCGAATGCTTGCCTCCATGGCAGTGCGATCAAACTGACCGCAGACGTACAAACGCGTTCGAGTTGCCCCGAAATTGCGCTGGTAGAATCCGCGGACATCAGCAATGGTGTAGCCGCCGAGCATCTGCTCCGTCGGGAAAAGCCGTCCATACGGATGATCCGGGTACAGGAGCTTGCGGAAACGCTCCTGCGCGATCGACTCGGGCTGGGACTTGGCGATGCTCAGCTGTCTCAACCGATCACGCTTGAGCCGGTCCAACTCGGACTCCGGCAAGAGCGGGTTGCGGACAACGTCGGCAAGTATCAGAAGCGCCTTGTCGGCGAACTCCGAAAGGACATCCGTTGTAACCGTTGTCTGGTCGGGGCTTACGGTCACTGTCAGCGTGCCGCCCATGGCTCCAATTTCCTCAGCCAGTTTTCGGGCATCCCGGGAGGTCGTGCCCTCCCTCAGGAGGTCCCCGGTTAGATCAGCCAGCCAGACCTGGTTGGCGGACTCGTTGATGTTCCCGGCGCGAACAACGATCGCAAGGGTTGCTTTGGGCAGGACACCGTACGGGACGAGGGTGGCCGATAGGCCGTTGTCCAGTTTGACCACCGACTTCTCGGGCAATCGAAAATCGCGTGGCGCCCCGCCCTCAGGCGGCAATTCCTTGTCGGCGGCCCGAATGGAGCCCAAGACAAGCGAGAGTGACAAAGCGATGAAAAGCTTTCTGTTCAACATGATTCCTCCTCGCGGGTTACGACCCGGCCTTGGGTTCAACTGTCAAGACGGTTCGGTTGGTGGGCCGGAGGTACTCCTGGGCCGCCTTCTGGAGGCCTTCTGGAGTGAGCTTGAGGAACTCCGCTTCCAGCCGGTTGATCCGTGAGGGATCATCGTCGAAGAGGGCAAGGCTGGCGAGCAGGTCGGCGCGACCGAAGCCGTAGTAGTCAGCCAGTATGTCGTAGAAGGAGGAGCGCCATTTCACCAGTGCCCGCTCGAACTCGGTAGCCGAAATCGGTTTGGAGCGAACGCCTTCAATGACCTCGTTTGCCGCCGTCATGATGACGTCGGGTTTTATACCCTGGTCGTGAAACAGGTAGGCCATCCACAGCATCGGTCCGTTGTAATTGAACATGTTTCCGAGCATGTTAATACCGCCCTCAACGGTTGCGGTGTAGCCCTTGGTTTTGACCAGGTGCTGGCGCAGGCGGCTGTCATCGCCTTGTAGCAGGATCTGGTCCAGCAGGCCCATGGCGTAGTAATCGGCACTGTTGCGCTTGGGCATCTGATACGCAAAGGCAAGCGCTGGGCGGTTCGCCAGCGGGTCCGGTTTGGAGAAAGTTTTTTCTTTCTCCTGGCGTGGCTCGGTGAGGTCCACCGGAGGCGGCTGTTGCACGGCCGGGATGCCCTCGAAGTACTTCCGCACGAGGCGCAACGCCTCGGCAGGCTCGAAGTCCCCCACGACCACAAGAGCCGCGTTGTTGGGCGCGTAGTACGTCGCAAAGAACTTCTTTACGTCTTCGAGGTTCGCCGCATCCAGGTCCTTCAAGTCACCGTAGAAGTTGTGGGCGTTATACCAATTGGTATTCGCGTATTGCGGCATGTCCAGCCAGGGGAATCCGCCGTAAGGCTGATTCAGGACATTCACCTTCACCTCGTTCTTCACGACCTCCTGTTGGTTGGTGAGGTTCTCCTGGGTGATCGCCAGCCCTTTCATTCGATCGGCTTCGGCCCAGAGCGCGGTCTCCAACTTGTGTGCGGGGACGATCTCGAAGTAGTTGGTGAAGTCGAATCGTGTAGAACCGTTCAGAACGCCCCCGTTTTGCTGCACCAGTCGTATGAACTCCATCTTGCCCAGGTTCTTGGACCCCTGGAACATCATGTGCTCGAACAGGTGCGCGAAGCCGGTGCGGTCCTTCGGCTCGATACGAAACCCGATGTTGTAATAGACGCCTATAACGGCTGTCGGCGCGGTGCTGTCGGGCGACAGGACGACCTTAAGGCCGTTCTGAAGCTTGTGATACTCGACGGGGATCTGAAAGCTGGCGCACAGTCCCCAGCTGGCAGACAACCAGCCGACGACGACCAGTAACGTGGTGAGACGCCTGGTGTTCATGTCACCTCCTGAAAAAGAGTCTCGCTGTCGTGACGAATGGATTTTCCAGTTAATGCTGCAAACGATGGACGAGGCAAAGAGCTGAAGGGATTCTGATCTTTTGGTGATGGAGTGCCGAGGGGGGACAACTGCGCACTACCCACTGCGCACTATCCACTGCCCACTGCCCTACTGGCTGGGTGCCTGTGACCGGGCACTTGGTAGTGCGCAGCGCGCAGTTGCCTGAGGTTGGATTTACGCTTTAGTCGGCAGTTGGTAGTGTGCAGTGCGCAGTTGCTTCACCAGCTGATGTTCATGCCCGCCAGGAACTCCCGGTCGGCCGGCGTCAGAGGCTTGGTCGGTGCGACTCGCCGGATCAGCCCCCATTCCACGGTGATTCCGAAAGAATGGAGCACGCGGGCCTCGTCTTCGCTGCCTTGAGGAGTAGCGGCTATCGCGCGCGCAAGTGCCACAAAGTTGTGAAGCTCAGGAATCACGTACTCCTCGAGGAAGAACTTGCATCGCCGGACGGTGATCTCGGGCAGGTTGGACTTTTCGACCACTCGGACCACGTTCGTCGCATGATCGAGCTGGCTCAGAAGCTCAGGGGCAGGGAAGACATATTTTGGAGGCATGACCCCATGGTCCCTGCAAACTCTTGAAACCATTTGTCGTTCGGTCTTAAACTCAGGAAATTGGAGACAAATCGGCACGGTTTCCCCCCGCAAACGGGCAAGAGGGTACTTGCGGGGGGGGCGCAAAATCTGTGATTGCGGTTACAAAACCAGAGAACTAAAGTTCCTTGATCCAAATGTTCCGGAACTGGACCAGGGACGGTGGGCTGTTCCACTGGCCGTCCTTCTTGCTCCCGTGGTGCTGCAATCCGATACGGCCTCGTTCGGGTATCTCGGGCAACTGGGCGTTCTCGAGAACCTTCTGCCCGTTCAGGACTACGCTCAGGCGATCTCCCTTGAGCGTGATTTCGAAGCTGTTCCATTCCCCGATGTTCTTATCGGCGAGAATCTTGGGTGTAACGCCTGCCCGGACTGCGGCCGGCATCTTCTTATCCATCCGGTACCCGTAAACCTCTCCTGAGCCGGTGGGCCAGCACCAGATGTTCACCTGGGACTTGGGGAAACCGCGCAACAGGATTCCTGAATCCGAGTCGGGAACCACCATGGTGATCTCCTTCCCGTTCTCGTCCAGTTTGTGATCGCCGCTTGGGAGAATGATCGGAACGCCGGGGTTCTTATACGGCGTCCCCTTGATACGCCACTCGACTCGAAGCACGAAATCCCCGTATTCCTTCTCCGTCCATAGGTCCTTGCCATCTTTGGCCTCGCTCATGGCGTCGTAATCGATGACACCATCAACGATCTTCCAGTGTCCGTTGTCTCCTTCGGGCACTTTCCAGCCTTGGAAGTCCTTTCCGTTGAACAGTGAAACGAAGCCGGCCGGTGCGCTTTGATTCCCTTGCCCGAGGACGACGAGCGCTGAGAGGATTCCCAGGCAAGAAACGATTGCGAGAATCAACGTTGAGGTTTTTCGCATGAACTTAGTGTAGCAAGAGGCGCGCATGCTTTCACGGGGGCGCGGTGAAGCGAAGCCGACCCCCGAGTGCGGAGTGCGGGATGCGAACGCTTTCGGGGACATAATACTAATTCCCAAGCGTTTCCACTGGCTCCCCGTCAGCAAAGGAATTAAGTTTTGTGTCCCCGAAAATCGTTCTTATTCCGCATTCCGAATTCCGGATTCCGCATTCGGTGGGGGTCCGGCTTCGCCTCTCCCCGAAAGCAGCCCCCGGGCGGTCACCGCCGCAAGGACGATCGCCCCCCCGACGATCGCCCACGGGCCTGGACGCTCGCCCATGAACATCATGACCCAGATGGGATTGAGGATCGGCTCTACAACGGGGATCAGCATGATTTCAATGGCGGAGACGAACTTCACCGCTACGGAGAAGAACAGGTAGGAGACGCCGATTTGCACGATACCGAGGACCAGCAGGGCCGCCCAGCCGGTAGCGGACGGATACGGGCCGATGAAATAGGCGGGGAGGCAGAGAGTCGCGGCCGTAATATTGCCGAGAAGGACCGACTCCAGCGTCGATTCGTCCTTTTGCTTGCGCATGAACAGTGCGAGCCAGGCGAACGATACTCCGCTGGCGATTGCCACCAGGTTGCCCACGGTTCCCTCCGACGAAAGCTCGTCGAGAAAGAATAGACCCATGCCGCAGAAGACCAGCGCGATGGTCAGCCAGTCACGGGTCCTGGTTCTTTCCCCGAGGAACCAGTTGGCGAACAAGGCCACCCAGACAGGAGATGTGTATTGAAGCAGGATGGCGTTCGCGGCGGTTGTCAGCTTGTTGGCAAGCACGAAGAGGATGACCGTGCCCGCGTATGCGAGCGCGCTTCCGATCTGCGCTCTCGACCAGTTGAAGCGGGGCCGGCCGATGACGGCCCAGAACAACAAAGCGGCGATCGCACTGCGGGTTCCCGCGATTGCAAGTGGGTTCCAGTCGATCGACTTGATCAGGAGTCCGCCCAAGCTCCAGAGAACGGCCGCGATCAGCAGGAACCCCGTCGCTTCCCTGTGACTCAGTCTCAATGACGTGAGGATCGATCCGAACTTCGAAAGCACGGTCCTTTTTTCCTCCGACGCTCAGCTCCGCGGCGAGCCCCGCTATCTTAGTGCTTCAGCCCAATCGACACCAGTACAGCTTGTGAACGAGCCTTGACAGCCGTCGCTTGGGATTATAACGTTTCGCCGACGATGGGCCTCTCTTCCTGGTCCCGCCGTTGATCCTTGGAGGGTACCCCGATGATGTGGAAACTGTTCGTGCTGTTTTGGTGTGTTTCTCTGGCCTCTTGCGGGTGGTTCGGAGGAAAACCCCAGGAGGCGGACAAGGCGCTCGATGAGAAAAGCTCACTGCAGGTTCTCAAAGAGGCGGACAAGGATGAGTATGAAGCACCCGCCGATGGACGGCTGACAGAAGCTCAAATCCAAATGTACTTGAGTGTGCACAAACGGGCCCTGGAACTGGCTCAGGTTGCGGCGAGGCGGCTGGAAGAGCAATCCGAGAAGGCAGAGGCGGCCGAAAAGGAAGGAAGCAAGACAGAGTCAGCGCGGGAAGGCATGAAAGCCCTCGGAAAGGTGGGTGACGTGCTGACAGCCGACCTGAGAGCCGCGCAGGAGCTTGGGTACAACACGGCCGAATACACCTGGGTCAAAGGTGAGGTGGTAAAAGCCTACGGCTCGAGCTCTTACGAGGAAACCAGCGGATCGTTCCACAACCAGGCCCTCGAACAGCTGCAGCAGGCCAAATCTCAAGCCCGAGGCACTGACGAACAGAAGTTCTTCGACGAGCAGATCGCCACCGTACAGAAGGCGATTGCCCAGGAGCAGGCAGCCGAGGCAGCGAAACAGCGTGATCCGAAGGTCCGGGCAATGCGTCACAACATGAAGCTCGTCGCGGCCCACCGGGCGGAACTCGACGCCATCCTGCAGAAGAACAAGTAGCAGCACGGACCAGCACGGACCGATACGGACGAACACCGACATGTCGTAGGGCGGATTCGCGTTTCAGAATCCGCCGCTTTTCGGCCCGGTTGGCAACACCCTTCCACGGCGAAAAATCATCTCCATCGCCCTTCCGAACACTCGTTCCGGGTCCGCCTCCGAAAACCGCATCACGTCGACGTCTGCACCCAGTGGTCGCCAGACGTCCGGGTCACTTGGGCCGAAAAGTGCAATCACGGGCAGCCCGACCGCGGCGGCCAGATGGCTGATGCCGCTATCGTTGCCGATGAGCAACTGGCAACGCGCGAGTGCGTACGCTACCTCCCTCACCGAAGCCCCGGCGATCAGATGAGCATCCTTTCCGAAAGAGGACACGGCTCGGCAGCACTGGTCGTGGTCCGCCTCCCCCTCCAGGAACACGATTTCGACACCGGCCTTCGCGAGCATCTCAGCCGTTTGCGCGAAGCATTCGGCAGGCCAATTCTTTTGCGGGCTTCCGCTCCCCGGGTGGACGACGACTCGGGGGGGCGCGCCGACACCCGCTTCTTCGAGGAGGCGCTCCCCTCGATCCAGGTCCTGCCGCTTCAGGTAGACCGCCGGTTGCACCACCTCGATCGCCGGGTCGGCGAAGGGCAGGCTTTCGAGGAACTGCCGGCAGGCATGGGATCCGGGACGCGGAGGACCGATGTTGAAGACGTTTGGCACGACAGTGGCAATCTTCTGCCGAAGCGTGTCGTCCGGGTCGGGGAGGAAGCTGACGACAAGGTCAAAGCGGGAGAAGTAGTCTTGGAGCTCGGGATCCATTGCCCCGGGTCGGAAAAGACCCGCCCAGACACTCCGGTCGATCGAGGTGACTGCATCGGCCTGGAAGGGATTCAGTGCGATCGCGGCGATCGAAGGCCGGCCGAGTATTTCGAGCGACGACCCTGGCCAGCGGCGCCGGATCGCCTCCAGACAGGGGAGCGCGAGGATGAAATCGCCGAGTCCACCCGTGCGTATCACGAGCGATTTGCGAATTCCGGCCAAAGGCGTGCCCGGATGTCCCGGCTCGTGCGGATCCGGGGCGGAGACAACTGGACCGTGCGGCTTTCGCTTCATGGTAAACTCTGTATTTTACGCGAAGGGGACATGACGTTCGAAAAACTCCGGCAGGGCATTAAAGGGCAGGTTTTCGAAGACGAGGAGACACTTCGCGAGCTCCATCGCGATTTCGGTCGTCTCGTGGATCGCATGCCCGCAGGGGCAATTGTTCCCGCCTCTACCGAGGACGTTTCCAAGGCCGTCCGCATAGCCTTCGAAGAAGGATGGAAGATCACGACTCGCGGCGTGGCTCACTCCCAAGGCGGCCAGTCGCTCAGCCCCGGCGGTCTCCTGCTGGACATGAGTGTCCTGAACCGCATCGAACGTTTGGGTCACTACTCCGCTTGGGTAGAAGCCGGCTGCCTCTGGTCGGACCTGGTACGCGAGGCGGCGGATCGTCAGTTGGCACCACCCGTTCTGACGAGCAACCTTGACGTGACAGTCGGGGGGACGCTGTCGACCGGCGGCTTGGGCGCTTCGAGCTTCAAGTTCGGAACGCAGGCCGACAATGTCGAGGAACTGGAAGTCGTGACCGGAGAGGGCCATTGCGTCCGCTGTTCTCCGCTCGAAAATGCGGAATTGTTCGACTGTGCCCGCTGCGGTCTCGGCCAATTCGCGATCATCACGCGGGCGAAGGTCCGACTGCGCCCGGTGGCGCCCCAGGTTCGAACCTACCTGCTCGTATACGATTCGGTCAGCAATCTAATGCGCGACCAGGAACTGCTCATGCTGGAGCAGCGGTTCGATTATCTGGAGGCGTGGGCTGTTCCGTGCAACCTGGGCTTCAAGAAAATCGGCGACGCCCGCGTGCCATTTGCCGACTGGTTTTTCGTTCTGCATGCCTCCACGGAATTCGGCCCGGAGCAGCCCCGCGACGCCGCTCTGCTGGATGGGTTGCGTTTCTACAAAAAGGTTCACGTCGAGGATCTGACTCATCTGGAATACGTCTTTCGATACGAGCCCTTCCATACCCATTGGCGACAAACCGGGGCGTGGACGGTGTCGCATCCGTGGGTCGAGACGGTTCTTCCCTGGCAGAAAGCTGCTCCTTACATCGAGGGGGTTCTTCGTGGTTTTCCGCCCACCCTGCTCGGCGGCGGACTTGTGACCCTCCTCCCGCGTCAGCGCCTCTCCGGCCTTCCGCTTATGATCGAACCAGATAGCAATCACCTGATCAACTTCGGAATACTGCCGGCGGTGAGCAGGCAGTTCCTTTCGATGGCCCTTCCATTATTGAAGAAAGCCAGTGACCTGAGTATCGAGATGGGCGGAAAGCGATACCTCTCCGGCTGGCTGGATTTTGACCTGGACCAGTGGAAGGCGCATTTTGGTCCGTCCTGGGACCAGGTCGTCAGGTGGAAACGATTCTACGACCCCAGGACTATCCTCAATCCCGGCTTTATTGCTTTCTCGGATTTGCCCTCTTAAACAGCGATGTTGTTCCGTTTCGATTCGGTAGGCAAGGAATTCGGTGGGGACTGGCTCTTTCGCCGGATAACCGCACAGTGCAACCCGGGTGACCACATCGGTCTCATCGGGCGCAACGGCTCGGGCAAGACGACCCTCTTCGACCTGATCCAGGGGCGATCAGTTCCCGAGGAAGGGCAGGTCATCCGGGCGAGCAACCTCACCATTTCCCGGGTGGAGCAGATCCCGCGGTTCGAAGCCGAGGGGACCGTCCTGCAGGAGGCGCTGGCGGTCTTCGACTACCTGAAGGCAATGGAAGCCAGGATGCACGCGATCGAGCACGAGATAGCCGAGATCGAGGGGTCCGTCCCAGAGAACCTCGCTGCCGAGTACGAGCATCTTCGACACCGGTTTCGACATCAGGGTGGATACGACTATCACGCGCGGACCGAGGCAGTCCTCCACGGCCTCGGGTTCTCTCAAGACTCGTTTGAATTTCCTTGCGACCAACTGAGCGGAGGTCAGCAGAGCCGCCTCCTCCTCGGGAAGGCCCTGCTCAGGGAGTCTGATCTTCTTCTCCTTGACGAGCCGACCAACCATCTTGATATCCAGGCGATCCTCTGGCTGACGGACTTCCTGAAGGAGCAGAAAAAACCCTTCGTGGTCGTCAGCCACGACCGCCAGTTCCTGGATCGCGTGAGCAGTCGCACCTGGGAGATCGAGGGAGGGACTCTCTACGACTATCCGGGTGCGTTCTCGCGAGCAAGGGAATTGCGAGTTGAGCGGATCGAACTCGAAACCCGGGAATACGAGCGCCAACAAGAGTGGCGAGAGCGGACCGAGGACTACGTCCGCCGCAATATCGCCGGGCAGAAGACCAAGCAGGCGCAATCTCGCCGCAAGAGACTCAAGCGTACCGACTGGCTGGAACGGCCGGTCGTGGACGAATCGAACTTGAAGCTGCGGATCGAAGAGGGGGTCAGAGGCGGGGCCACCAGCATTCGAATTCACCACGGGAAGATCGGCTACGACACGGACAAGCCGACGCTCGAGAAAGTGAACCTCCTGCTGCGAAGAGGTGAGCGGCTTGGGATCGTGGGAGGAAACGGGACAGGCAAGACCACGCTGCTGCGGACGATCATGTACCAGATCCCGATCCTCGACGGGACGATTGAATGGGGCATCAACACCAGTCCTGCCTACTTCTCTCAGACCCAGGACCAGATGGACGGAAATCGCACCGTCTACGATAACCTGCGCGATTTGGATTCGATGTGCACGGACCTCGAATTGCGCAACCTGGCGGCTCGCTTCTTATTTAAAGAGGATGACATCTTCAAGACGGTGGGTCAGTTGAGCGGGGGAGAACGGAGCCGCCTGGCGCTGGCTCGGCTGTTCTACCACCCGGCGAATGTGCTCCTGATGGACGAGCCGACCAACCATCTGGACATCCCGAGCCGGGAAGCGCTCGAAGAGGCCTTGGGAGACTTTGGCGGGACCTTGGTTGTCGTGTCTCACGACCTCTACTTCCTGCAGAATGTGGTCGATCAGTTCTACTACATCCGCGACCGCGAGCTGATTCCCGCGTACGACATCGCGCACCTCGAGCGGATCATCCAGGGCAGGGACCTGGCGCCCGTGCAGAAAGATCAGGCCGAGCAGCCGCCGGCCGAGGCCCCAAGCGTCGCCCCTGCCGTCGAAAAGACGACAGCAGGGTTGTCCAAGAACGAAAGGCAGCGTCGCGAGCGGCGGGTCATCGAGCTCGAGGCGCGCATCGAGGCGCTCGAGGCCCGACAGCAGCAGATCGTCGAATCGCTGCAGAACCAGTACGATGATTTTGCGCGTCTTCACGACCTCTCCGAGCAGCATCAACGCAATGATGAAGAACTGACGCGGCTCTATCACGAATGGGAAGACGTCATGCACGAGCTGTCCGAGGCCTGACACCGGGAATTTCGGGGGGAATTTCGGGGACATAATACTTAATTCTCAAGCCGTTGGCGCGATAGGACTTCCTGCGCAAGAATTAAGTTTTGTGTCCCCGAAATTTCTCAACCTGTCGGCGCGTTAGGACTTACGGCACAAGAATTAAGTTTTGTGTCCCCGAAATTCCCCTTGCCCCGCTATTCCCAATACGGTTTTGAGCCGTAGTACTTGTGGATGGTGCTGCCCCAGCGACGGTCACCCATCTTGGGCCAGCTGTCCCGGTCGAAGCCCGGGGCGTTCTTCAGTCGGTCCTTGTTCGCTTCCATGAGGAATCCTTCCCGTTTGGAGTCCCAGCTCAGGGATTGAAAAGGAACTGCGAACAGCTTGTCCCCGATGCCGAGGAAGCCACCGAACGACAGAACTGCGTATGCGATGCGCCCGGACTGCATGTCCATCACGAAGTCTTCTATTTTCCCGACATCCTCGTCCTGATAGTTGCGCACCTTGGCGCCGATAATCGTACTCGCCTGCAAGGCGGAATCTTCCTTTGTAATCATTTGTTTTCCTCCGTGGTTCCGGGATGCAAGCGAGACGCCAAAGGAATGCAGCCCGGCAGAATGCCTGATCTACGGCGAGCAAACGACTTGCGAGCGGCCAGTCGATCGCGGCCTGTCCTCGAACGGCAACCCCGTCCCATTTTTCCCTACCCGGCAGGTACTGGCTCTTCCCGTTCCGGGACAAGAGCTTCGGGCACCCGGGAGCGCGGGATCCCCAGTCGATCAAGTTCGGCGGCGAACCATGACGCATCGCGCAAGGCGCACCCACGGCCGTCGTTGTTGAAGTAAACGAAGACCGTCTGGTCGCCGGACCACTGCTCTGCCAACTGGGACGCCCGTTCGGCAAGGACCTTGCGGTGGTAGCAGGGGCGCGGGAATGAAGTTCCATGATGAAACCGGATGTAGCCCCAGTCAGCGGTCCGCCACAGCGGAGTGACGAGGCGCGAGTCCCGGTCGGCCACACAGAGAGCGGCGCCAAAACCTTCCAGAATTCGGCGAACAGCGTCATCGAACCAGGACTCGTGGCGAAATTCGACGGCAATGCGGATGCCCGGTGGAAAGGCGCGAAGCACGGCGACCAGTCGATCATCCGAGCGGTGAAAATTGCCCGGGAGTTGGATGAGTATTGGACCCATCTTCGAGGCCAGCGCATCGGTCCGTTCCATCTGGCGGCTCACCGGCTCCTCCGGATCCTTCAATCGGCGAAGGTGCGTCAGGAAGCGGCTGGCCTTCGACGCAAACACAAAATCCGCCGGGGCTATGGCTTGCCACTTCTCGAATACAGAACGCTCAGGCAGTCTGTAGAAAGTGACGTTGAGCTCGACGGTCTGGAAGCGCTCGGCGTAATAAAGGAAGCGATTGCTGACGCCGCGGGGGTAGAACAGGCCGTTCCAATGTCGATAGAGCCAACCGGAGGTTCCGATGAGAACAGACATGCCGGAGATCAAGCAACCGCCGTGCCCGTTGGGTTTCGGGGACATAATACTTAATTCCCTTCGCGACACCGCCAATCGGAACGTGAGCTAGGAATTAAGTTTTGTGTCCCCGAAACTCCCCGGAACCGCGCGCTCATTTCGGGGACACAAAACTTAATTCCTTTGCTGACGGACGGATTGCGACTACGGGAAGGGAATTAAGTATTATGTCCCCGAAATCGGCGGCTCTTTCACCACCAACAACTGCTTTATTGCCGGCTTCTCTACCTTCTGGACCGCGCCGGAGGGCCAAGTGATTTCGAGGCGGTCGAGGGCTGTCGCATTTCCGAGTCCGATGGTCAGAACCGGTTCGCAAGCCGAGAGATACGATCGACCAGAGGTGAGGACCCGGGTCCAGCTTCGGGCCCCGTCTATAGCTTTCACTGTTGTTCCGTAGCCCACCCGGTTGCTGCGCGAGCCGGTGAGCTGAACCCTGATCCAGGACCGGGGCTTCGCATTGTTGCGGAGTAGTTTGGCGGCGCGGCCGTTCTGCGTGACCGCCAGATCCAGATCGCCATCGGTATCTATATCGGCGTAGGCGAGTCCGCGGCCGACCAGCGGCATGTGAAGTGGGCTCCCGCGATGATCCTCCACCGGCCGGAACATGGTGTTGTCGGTGTTGCGGAATACGTGGAGTGGCTGCGCATACTGTTGCAGACGCTGGGTCTTGCTGATCTCCGGTTCGATGTGCCCGTTGGCAATCACCACATCCAGCGCTCCGTCGTTGTCGAAGTCGAGGAAAAGAGTCCCGAAGGCCAGCGTCATCAATGTGGCGAGTCCAATTCCAACCTGGGGAGCCTCGTCCTGAAAGAAACCCTTTTCGGAACCCCGGTAAAAGGCGCTCATCTCCTGGGAGAAATTCCCCACGACGATATCCCAATAGCCATCCGCGTCGGCGTCCGAGGCGTCTATGCCCATCCCGCCCCGGGTTGCCCCCGATTCGCTGTAGGCCATCCCGCTCATGACGCCGACTTCGCTGAAGGAGCCGTCCCGGTTGTTGACGAAGAGGTAGTTTCGGACCGTGTCGTTCGCCACGGCGATGTCCGGCCAGGAATCCCGGTTGTAGTCCAGGATGGCGATGCCTAGCGTTTTGCCGTCGGGATACCAGAGGCCGGCCGTCCGGGTAACGTCTCTGAGCCTTTTCCCGCCGATATTCTTGTAAAGCCGGTTGGTGGCGCCTTTATACGATTCCGGCGTGCAGTAGGTCTGGTGAACGCCGTCCGGGCTGCAAATGATGTCCGTTTCTGCGCTCCATTCGACGTATCGGCCGACGAGAAGGTCCAGGTAACCATCCCGGTCGTAGTCCAGAAATGCCGCGCTGGAACTGAAGCCAACATTGCTCAGGCCCATCTTCCGGCCGACATTTTCAAAGGTGCCGTCGCCCCTGTTCCGGTACAGCCGGTCCTCGTCCACGCCGCTCACGAAGAGGTCGAGGAATCCATCGTTGTCGATGTCCCCCACTGCCGCGCCCATGCCGAAGATCGGGTCACTCAGTCCGGCGGCAACGGTCACATCGGAGAACCTGAACCCATCTACGTTACGGTACAGAGCGCAGGTCGGCGAACCCGCTTTTGAACTGCGCAAACGGGCGCCGTTGACGAAGAACAGGTCAGGCCGTCCGTCGTTGTCGTAGTCGAAGAAGGCGACGCCTGCGCCCATTGTTTCCGGTAGATATTTGCGAGGCGAGGCGTCGTTGAAATGCTTGAACGAGATTCCCGCGTCGCTGGTAATGTCGCTGAAGAGGTAAGGATCGTTGGGCCGCGGAGGCGTGGAGGCCTTCGGTTTGGTTTCGGCTTTCGGTGCCGTCTCCCCCGGTGCCTCGCTCGGGGCGGCTGGTTCGGACACCGGCGCCGGTTTATCGCTCGATTTCGAGCAAGCGCCGAGCAGGACTACGATGAGGAGCAGACCGATCCTTTTCACGCTCGTGCTCCCGCGCCCGTCAGTCCATGCTTCTTCAGGAAATAGGACAGGTTGCGCTCGTCGATTCCGAGCAGTTTTGCCGCTTCCCGGCGTACCCCGCCGGATTGGGTCAGCGCCTCCTGCAGGATCCGTCTTTCCTCGGCGGCCAACGCGATCCGGAGGTTCAAGGTTTGAGGGGCGGCGGCGACCGCGGTGTCGCGGTGAACGTTAAAAGGCAGGCTGATGGGCAACAGCACGTCGGTCTTTTCCAGCAACACGGCGCGTTCTATCACGTTGCGCAGCTCGCGGATGTTGCCGGGCCACTGGTAGGAGGTCAGCAGACCGAGGGTGTCGGGGTGAAAGGACTTGACCGGTCGCGCCAATCGAACACGATATTCCTCGAGGAACGCGTCGGCCAGGACCGGGATGTCTTCCTTCCTATCCCTCAGGGGCGGTATGTGAATGGTCATCACGTTGATCCGGTAGTACAGGTCGCGCCGAAATCGGCTGGCGTCCACCTCGGCTTCCAGATCCACGTTACAGGCGGCGATCAGGCGGACATCCACGCTCGTCGGGTGACTGTCGCCGACTCGCTCGAAGACCCCGTCCTCGAGCACGCGGAGAACTTTTGCCTGTGCGGCCGCCGGCATCGAGTCCACTTCGTCCATGAACAGTGTCCCCTGATGTGCGACTCGAAAACGGCCGTCGCGATCGCCGGTGGCGCCGGTAAATGACCCTTTCCGGTGTCCGAAGAACTCGCTCTCGAACAGATCCAACGGGATGGCGGCGCAGTTGACCCGCACAAAGGGCTTTCTGTCACGCCGGCTCCTCTGGTGAACGAGCTGAGCGACTTCTCCCTTGCCGGTTCCGGACTCGCCAAGAAGCAGGACGGTGGTGTCGGCCGGCGCTGCCGCGTCAACCATTCGAAGAACTTCATGCCAGGCGGGGCTGATTCCGACAGGTCCCCCGCTCGTCGCAACCTTCCGCGCCTCGGTGGTCCGCAGGTACTCGAGCTCGCGGCGCATGTTGTTCTGACTCATGGCGCGGTCGAGGCTCAATTCCAGTTCCTCGGGGCTCGACGGCTTCAACAGGTAATCAAAGGCGCCCGCCTTGATGCACTCGACTGCCGAAGGCACGGTGCCGTGTCCGGTCAGGACGATGACCGGCGTCGTCGATTCCGCTTCGGCGAGCGACCGCAAGAAGGCCAGGCCGTCCTGTCCAGGCATCCGCAAATCTGTGATGATGGCGTCGACACCTTGGAGGCTGCCCGACGGGATAAGGCTATCCGCCCGGGCGGCGGTGCGGACCATATAACCTTTCCGGCGAAGCACGGTGGCGAGCGAATCGCGCACGTAAGCCTCGTCGTCAACAATCAAGACCGTTCCACGGCTTGCCATCATGCCTCCGTTGCCTGGCCCGTTTGACGGGGCGGCAGCTTCTGTTCATCCTCGAGCCCGGTTCCCTGGTTCGACTTGGGGTCGAAAAGTGGTAGGCGAACAACAAACCGGGCACCGCCGTCCGTCCGGTTCTCCGCCATTATCTCGCCGGAATGAGCGGTGACGATGGAGTGGCAAAGCGACAACCCCAGGCCAGTGGATCCCCTCATCGAGAAAAAAGGCTCGAAAATCCGTGGGAGCGCTTCCTCGGGTATCCCCGGCCCCCGGTCGCATACCTCCATTTGGGCCGTCCCCTTGACCGCCTCAACCTTCAGCTCGACAGCACCACCGTCACCCTGGTACTCGCAGGCGTTTAACAGAAGGTTCAGAACCACCTGTCCGAGCGTGATTCGATTGCCACTGATGGTGACCGGTGCGTCGGGAGCCTGCATCGATAGCCTTACGTGTCGAAAAGCGGGGTTTGCCCGTACGAATTCGAACGTTTCCCTGGCCACCTCGACAAGATCCAGGGGAGTCTTCGGAGTCCTGCCGGGATCGGAGAGCGCCAGAACCTGACGAGTAATGCCGGCGGCGCGGTTGACCCCTTCCCGAATGCCGCCGGCGAGCTCCAGGCAGCCCTCGGTCCTTCCCGCACGAAGATCTTCCTCAAGAAGGCTCAGGTAGTTGGACATTCCCTCCAGCGGGTTATTGATTTCGTGCGCAAGTCCGGCCGCCAGTCGTCCGACTCCTGCCAACCGCTCGCTGTGCATCATCTGGCGTTCGAGCTCGCGAACCTTCGCCTGGTGCTGGTTCTCGGCTTCCAGGAGAGCCGAGCGATGCATCTGACGGAAGGCCATGATTCCGAGAATAAGCGTCAGACTGATGACCGCCAGGTTGAGGATGATCGTGTTGCGGTATTGACTCGCGAGACTGGCAACAGAGGCGATCAGCCGGCTCTGGTTTTCGGTTCGGATAAGCGTCCAGCGTATTGGCCGGTTCCAGTGATCATCGCGGATCGGTTCTGAGGCCACCAGGGAATCGGCCGATATGGTTCGTGCCGGCCCGCTCAGTTCCTGCTCGACGATCCGCAGACGGCCGCCCGATCCCGGTGCCGCGACCTGCAGCAGCTTCTCCGTCCGGACGAGGGACTCGAGGTATCCATTCGCCGGGTTGCCGTCACCGATCGGCCAGGTACTCGCCCAGGTGCCGGCGGTGCTCTGGGCGGGCTCGCGAAAGTCTGTCGCCGGCAAGAGCACCGGGGCGTCCTCGCGTCGCGCTGCAACGACCAGCGGACGACCGTCCTCGCCCCGTAAGACGATCCGCGACACCTCGGTGTGAGCCTGGAGAAAGAGTATCAGTTGCCCTTCGATGTCCAGCCGTCCCCACCGCTGGCGAAGGGGATCCCGGTTGGACAGAACCGAAGTAGCCGTCGTCATCGGGGCGGATCCGGACAGAAAGAGGAACTCGCCGCGCAATGTGGCCAGAAGGGCTTCAATCGACCGGGCATGAGCCGTGGTCTGCAGGGCGAGGTCCTGGACCGCCATTGCCTGGACATTACGACGCGCGGTCAGGATCGTCCAAACTGCGGCGAAGTTGATTCCCAGGAGCACGACGAACAGCAGGATCGTAATCCTTATGCCAGGCGTCGCGATGCGCAGTCGGCCCCAGAGGCGATTCATAAATTCTATGGGAACATACCACTAAGCCGTAAACCGCTGCAAGTCTGTGGGCTCTTTGAACGTCGCACCGCCTTTCCTGCTGATTGCCGGTTTAGCGTACATAAAACCTAAGAAATTACTTGTATGTTAAACTGAATAAAGTCCCGGAGTTTCGGCGTTATACTATACTAAGTACTGTGAAGTCAGTTACTTATACGGTTCGTTGGGATTATGGCACGGTCTTTGCTGCTATAGTCGAATTACGGCATCCCCAGGCAAGAGCGGGCAGGACTCATCAAGACTCGATCAAGGAGCACTATGAAGCGCTGGTTTCCGGCGGCGGTTGGTCTGCTGCTGTTGAACGGGGCCTACCTCTACAGCTTTGACTCTCCCACCATTTTTTACGTCGCTAATGTTTTCGTGCACCTTGGACTCGGTCTGTTGCTGACCGTAATTGGAGTTCGGATATTGGGCGGCTGGCGTGACTTTACGCCGCTGGAAAAGGGCGCGGCCGTGCTTTTGACGCTCGGCTCGGTCTCTGGCATCGCGCTCGTTATCACGGGAACTTCGCGTCCCTACCAGCCGCTTGTTATCGCTCACATCGGCCTGTTTGTTGCCGGAATCCTCTCGTTGACGGTCGCGCTGGTTCGCCGGCGTACGGCTTGGCGCCTCTTGCTCGCCAGCCTCGCTGTTGCAGTGATCTTGCCTGGCGCGGTTCGGACATGGTATCGCTACAACCCGGAGCCTTCCTGGACCATCAACAACCCCACTCTTGGCCCGACGTCAATGGAGGAAGAGGGTGCGGGTCCTGACAGTCCCTTCTTTCCGTCCGCTTCGAATACTGATGTTGACAGAACCATACCGTCCGCTTTTTTTATGAAGCCGGAATCGTGCGCTCAAGCCGGCTGCCATCCGGACATCTACAAGCAGTGGCAATCGAGCGCGCACCGTTTTTCGTCGTTCAACAACCAGTGGTACCGCAAATCGATCGAGTACATGCAGGATGTCGTCGGCACGAAACCGTCGAAATGGTGCGCCGGTTGTCATGACCACGCCGTCTTCTTCAATGGGATGATGGACAAGCCGATCAAGGAGCAGATCGATCGTCCCGAAGCCCACGCCGGCCTGACGTGTACGTCCTGTCATTCGGTCGTATCGGTCGGGAGCACGATGGGCAACGGGCATTTCGTGATCGAGTACCCGCCCCTTCACGACCTGGCAACGAGCGACAACCCTCTGATCAAGGGTGTCCATGACTTGGTGGTTCACCTGGATCCAGGGCCGCACCGAAAAACCTTCCTGAAGCCGTTCATGCGTGAGCAGACGGCCGACTACTGCTCCAGCTGTCACAAAGTTCATTTGGACAAGCCGGTCAACGACTACCGCTGGATCCGCGGCTTTAACGACTACGATCCCTGGCAGAACAGCGGCGTGTCTGGCGGCTCGGCGCGAGCGTTTTACTATCCCAAGCAGTCGAAGAAGTGTGCCGACTGCCACATGCCCCTGGTTAAGTCCGACGATGCGGCGAATATCGACGGCTTTGTCCATAGCCACCGTTTCCCTGCTGCGAATACGGCTCTTCCCTTCGTGAACGACGATAAGGAGCAATTGCGCACGGTGACCGAGTTCCTACAGAACGGTAAGGTGGGGATCGACATTTTCGCGCTGGCGCGGGGGATTGAACAGGCGGTGGCCGACGTGCCCAGTCAGGCACGGCCCGCCGACGAGCCGCGCATGGCCAGCACGTTTGCCGAAGGTGACGAGCTCGGACTGGCCGAAGGCGTGGGTGCAGGGCTGACCGAAGCATCAAAGATCATCGCCCCGATAGACCGCGCCGAGGCAAGGGTAAAGGCTGGCGAGACAGTCCGGGTGGACGTCGTGGTGCGGACCAAGGATGTGGGGCACTTCTTCCCGGGTGGCACAGTGGACGGGTTCGACGTCTGGGTGGAGTTGCAGGCGGTTGACGAGCGTGGACGCACCATCTTCTGGAGCGGATACGTGCCGGAGGATGAAAAGGGAAGGAAAGGTCCCGTCGACCCCTCCGCTCACTTCTACCGCTCGTTCATGCTGGACGAACGCGGCAACCACATCAACAAGAGAAACGCCTGGATGGCGCGCTCGGTTCTCTATGTCCGTCTGATTCCGCCTGGCGCAGCCGATACCGTGCATTTCCGGCTCAAGATCCCCGAGGAGGTGGCGGGGAAGATCAAGTTGACCGCTAAAGTGAACTACCGGAAGTTTGCCTGGTGGAACACGCAGTGGGCTTACGCGGGCATCCGTGATCCGCACACCACGTCCGAGGTGGCGCCCTCCTATGACGACGGCAAATGGGTGTTCGCCGGTGACCTGTCCAAGGTGTCCGGCAAGCTGAAGGAAATCCCCGACCTCCCGATCGTCACCATGGCGAAGAGCGAGGCATTCCTGGAGGTCCTGCCAACGAGCGCGAAACTACCGGAACCGAAGCCGGTTCTGGACCGGCGTGACCTGATCCGCTGGAACGACTATGGGATCGGGCTCCTGCTGCAGGGAGACCTGAAGGCGGCCGAAGAAATCTTCCGGAGAGTGACGGAGATCGACCCGAGCTACGCGGACGGCTGGGTGAACATGGGGCGAGTGCGGGTCCAGGAGGGACGGACCGAGGAGGCTCAGGAAGTGCTGTCGCGGGCTCTCAAGCTTGCTCCCAACCTGGCCAAGACCCATTTCTTCCTCGGAATGACGTACAAGACCCAGGGGCAGTATGAAAAAGCCTTGGCCTACTTCCGTAAGGCCGAAGCTCAGTATCCGCGAGACCGGGTCGTGGTTAATCAGATTGGCCGAGTGCTGTTCCTCCAGAGGAAATTCAGCGAGGCTGTGGAAGCTCTCAACCGCGTGCTCCTCGTCGATCCCGAAGACCTGCAGGCCCATTACAACCTGATGCTGGCTTACCGTGGACTTGGGAACCAGGAGATGGCGGAGCGGGAGCACAAGATTTACCTGCGCTACAAGGCCGACGAAAGCTCGCAGGCGATCACCGGGCCTTACCGCGTGATGCATCCGCATGACAACAACGAACGTCAGGCGATTCACGAGCATGGATCGGAACCGTCTGATCGGCTGCCTGTCCCGAAAGCACCCGCGGCAACCGTAACGGAGAGTTTCGGGGACATAATACTTAATTCCCATTCCGTCAGCTCGATCAAGCGTAAGCAAAGGAATTGAGTTTTGTGTCCCCGAAACTCGGGCCCGAAAGTCCCTTGATCAAGACTGTGACGAAAAGACATATGAACATCACGACCCGAGTCTTCATTCTGCTTTTCCTCTGCGCGCCCGCTTTCGGGCAGGTTCGTTTCACCGAGATCACGCGTGAGGCGGGCATCCGGTTCACCCACAACAACGGGGCCTACGGCAAAAAATACCTCCCCGAAACCATGGGTTCGGGGTGCGCCTTTGTTGACTACGACTCGGACGGTTGGCTGGATATCTTTCTCGTCAACGGAATGGACTGGCCGGAAAGAAAGCGGACGGTCAGCTATTCTGCGCTTTACAGGAATAACCGCAACGGTACCTTCACCGACGTCACCCGCAAAGCCGGATTGGCTGTTGAGATGTACGGGATGGGGGTCGCGGCCGCCGACTACGACAATGACGGCGACCAGGACCTTTACGTCACGGCTCTCGGTGCTGACCGGTTGTTCCAGAACCAGGGAAACGGCACGTTCAAGGATGTTACCCGTGCGGCCGGTCTGATCAACCGGGACTATGCCAGCAGCGCCGCCTGGCTGGACTTTGATCGGGATGGGAAGCTCGACCTGTTCGTAGCCAACTACGTGCAGTGGAGCCGCGAGGCAGACATTTTCTGCACCCTTGATGGCAAGACCAAGTCGTATTGCACTCCAGAATCGTACAAGGGCTTGTCCCCGCGGCTCTTCAAGAATAATGGTGACGGCGCCTTCAAAGACGTTACCCAGACTGCTCAGCTTCTTGACGCTAGCAACAAGGGACTCGGAGTCCTGGTCTTCGACTACAACTCGGACGGGTGGCCCGACATCCTGCTTGCCAACGATACGCAGCCGAACCGGCTGTGGGAAAACAACAAGAACGGCACTTTCAAGGAAGTGGGCGTGATGGCCGGGGTAGCCTTCAGCGAGGATGGCGTCGCACGGGGCGCCATGGGCATCGATGCCGGTGACTACGATCAGTCCGGTCACCTGAGTGTCGTCATTGGTAACTTTTCCAACCAGATGATTGCCCTGTATCACAACGAGGGGAACGGCTTTTTCATCGATGAGGCGCCGACGTCCGCGGTTGGCCCGGCGAGTCTGTTGACCCTGGCCTTCGGCTGCTTCTTCTTCGACTTCGACCTGGACGGGCACTCGGACATCTACGTCGCTAACGGCCACGTCGAGGACGACATCAACCGGGTGCAGAAGAAGGTGACGTACGCTCAGCCGGCTCACCTGTTCCAGAACCTGGGCCGCGGTCAGTTCAAGCACGTGACCACCCAGGTGGGCAAGGAGTTCGCTGCCCCGAGGGTAGGTCGCGGCGCCGCCTATGGGGACACTGATAACGACGGAGACTTGGACGTGCTCGTCACGAGTTGCGGAGGACCGGCGGCGTTATTCCGCAACGACGACGGGAACCGCAATGTCTGGTCGGCGTTCGACCTCAGAGGAACAAAGAGTAATCGTGACGGCATCGGAGCCGTCGTGAAGGTCAAGGCCGGCGGCCTGACTCAGACTCAAGTCGTAAAGAGCGGCGCGAGTTACTGCAGCCAATCGCAACTGCGCCTTACCTTCGGCCTGGGGAACGCCACCCGGATTGACGAAGTCGAGATCCTCTGGCCGAGCGGGGCGAGACAGACGCTTCGGGGCCTGGCGGCCAATCGGGTGCACCGGATCACCGAAGGGGTCGCGAAAACGATAACACGGACCGACACGGACTAACACGGACGAACACGGACAGGTTTTCGAGCACATGTCCGTGTTCGTCCGTCTTCGTCCGTGTCCGTCCGTGTTACCTCGTCAGCACTGCATACCAGCGTTGCGGTCCATGGACGCCAAGCACCAACGTCTTTTCAATGTCCGCCGTACGGCTGGGACCCGTCACCAGCACTGCGTAGCTGCTGTCCATGCCCGGCTGGAACTGCGCGAAGAAGTCGGCATGGTTCATGAACAGGTCCTGCTCCCGTAGAAAAGTAACGTGCGCTGGCGCGAGCACAGCCTGGGCTCGTCCACGTCCCGTGCCCGCCTTCTCGACGACCGTCCCGGTTTCGGCGATGCCGCATTCGGCGCTGGTCGCGGAGACGCTCATGGCCGCCAGGTCGGCCCGCGAAGATGGCTTGGATAGCAGCAAAAGCGGCAGTTTCACGTCTGGGTTCGGATGGCTGCTGTAAATGAGGTGGCCCTGCGCAAATGCCTCCAAGTTGCGAAGACGGTATGGGATCTGGTGTCGCAAGAAAACGTCCTCGCTCTCCCAATAAATCTCGCATGGTCCCTGAGTCGCCAGAATTGAGTTGAGCGCCTTTTCCACGCCTGATTCGGCCCGTGCATCCAGGAAGATGCCCGAGACGCGTTCAACCTCGTTCCGGAACTGGGCTACGGGGTCTGCGTACGTGGGAAAATCAGGCAGGCTCTCCGGAAGCCCGGGCGCCTTCTCGGGCCGGGCCAGTCTTCGGAGCTTGTCTAGAAGCGCGCTGCGGCTCACTTCTCGCCCTCCTCGGCTACAAACATCTCCCGAAAGCTCTTCGTCGCCAGTTGAGGTATCTCCCGCTTTTCTGACCAGGCGCGGAGGGGCCCGACCGGGAACCTCTTGCCGGTGCGAATGAACAACGGTTGCAGCCGGCGAGCCACCCAGGAGGCTTGCCGGTAGCGAGAGGCCGACTGCATGAACCAGCTCCAAATCTGGAGAATGATGCGCTCAGCGGAGATCTTCGATGCCTTCCCCCCCGATTCCCGTTGAGCCTGGTCCCGGAGTTTCAAAAGGATGTGAGGAATTTCGATTTTGACCGGGCAGATATCGTGGCAGGCTCCGCAAAGGGACGAAGCGAACGGGTGCTCCCTGGCTTCGTCCATCGAAAGCAACTGCGGCGTGAGGATCGCGCCGATCGGGCCCTGATAGGTCGAGATATATGCGTGTCCTCCGATGCTCTGGTACACCGGGCAGGTATCCAGGCAGGCGCCGCACCGAATGCAGTGCAACGTCTGGGAAAGGTATTCATCTTTCAGGATCTGGCTCCGACCGTTGTCCAGGATGATCAGGTAGAAATCCCTGGGGCCATCCCGCTCGTCATCCCGGCGGCCGCCGTTCACGAAATTCACATAGGTGCTGATCTTCTGACCGGTAGCATTGCGCGTCAACAACTTGAGGAACACGCACAGGTCCTCGGTGCGCGGGATGACCTTTTCGATACCCATTATCGCCACGTGAACCGGAGGCAATGAGACCGAAAGCCGGGCATTCCCTTCATTTTCGACGACCACGATACTGCCCGTTTCGGCAACGGCGAAATTGACTCCGGAAATCCCCATCTGGGCAGTCAGAAAATGTTGTCGAAGGACCTGTCGGGCTGTCAGCGTAATTCGCTCGACGTCCTCGGTACGCTCCATGCCCAGTTTTTCTGCGAAGAGATCTGCGACCTGCTCCCTGGACTTGTGGAGAGCCGGCATGACAATGTGCGAAGGGGTCTCATCGGCCAGTTGAACGATGTACTCGCCAAGGTCGGTTTCGATCGACGCGATATTGGCTCGCTCCAGCTCATGGTTGAGATGGATCTCTTCGCCGAGCATGCTCTTGCTTTTGACAACTTTCGTCGCGGAATACCGGCGAGCAATGTCGAGCAGATAGTCAACCGCCTCCCGGGCATCATCCGCCCAGAGCACCTGCCCTCCCTGTGCGATCACCCGGGACTCCAAGGTCTCGAGATATTTGCCAAGGTTGGCCACGGTATGCGCTTTAACCGTCTGCGCATGGGTTCGCAGCGCCTCCCAGTTGTCTACTTCCGCGACGACCTGGTTGCGGGCCGCCATCGTCTTTGACAGGGTGAGCAGCAGATTCTTCTGGAGTTGGCTGTCTGCCAGTGCCTTTCGGGAGTTGCGACGTATGTCAATCATCGAATTTCGCGAGCAATTCGGCCAGGTGAATCGTTTGGACCGGGACCTGCTGACGACGCAGCAGCCCGCCGATATGCATCAGGCAGCTCACATCGTTACCTACCACGTATTCGGCGCCTGATTCCCTGATCCACCGGACCTTGTCCTGACCGATGGCTACCGAGATTTCCGGGAACTTCACCGAGAAGGTGCCGCCGAAGCCGCAACATCGGGTCGAGTTCTCCATCTCGCGAAACTCGATTCCCTCGACCTCTCGAATCAGCGCGCGCGGTTGCTCGGAAATCCGCAGTTCGCGCAGCAAGTGGCAGGAATCGTGGTAGGTGACGACCGCAGGAAAACGAGCCCCGGTCTTGCGGACGCCGAGGTGAGTTACCAGGAAGTCCGAGAACTCGAAAGTCCGTGCGGCCAGCGAGTTGGCCAAGCGCCATTGCGCACTGCCCTCGGGGAACAGGCCGGGCATGAACACTTTGACCATCGTCGCGCACGATCCTGACGGTACGACGATCGGCAAGTCGGAGTCGCCAAAGACCTCCATCATGTGGCGCGCCACGTGAGCAGCCTGATCGCCGTAGCCGGTATTGAAGGCCGGCTGCCCGCAGCATGTCTGGCGCTGGTCGAAGTTCACTTCTACGCCCGCTTTGCGGAGTACTTTCACGGCCGAAAGACCGACCTGCGGGTACAGTTGATCGACCAGACAGGTGACGAACAATGCGACTTTCATGCGGAAACCAGGAGGATACTGTAGAGCCTCGGCGAGAAATTGTAAACAAGGGCTGACCGGCTGTCCAGGCGGACCGACTGAGGTTTTGAACGTTCCGATAGTTGAGTGCAAACCGGGCCGAAAAGCGGCGGATTCTGAAAAGCGAATCCGCCCTACGACTGCTCGACGTGCGAAGGCTGGTGGTCGTAAGGCGGATTCGCTTTTCAGAATCCGCCGTTTTTCGGCCCGGTTGATTCGCTCCCGACACTTGACTTCCGCTTCCGGTCGGCTGTTCAGCTTTTCAGCGTTTGAGCTGGATGGGTAGGCCGAACTGGACGTTTTCTTCGCGGATCGAGAATTCGTCGACGCTGGCGCCTGCATTTCGAAAGAAGTCGACTACCTGGGTCACTAGAATTTCCGGAGCCGAAGCGCCCGAGGTGACACCCACGTTCTCCACGCCCTCCAGCCACTCCGGCAGGATGGCGTGCACGTCATTGATAAGGTAGGATTTCGAGCCCGATTTTCGCGCTTCTTCGACCAAACGGTTGGAGTTGCTGCTGTTGGCGGCCCCGACGACGAGGATCAGTTCGGCTCTTTCAGCCAGGTGCCGGACCGCTTCCTGGCGGTTCTGAGTCGCGTAACAGATGTCTTCGGATGGGGGCGCCTGGAGGGCAGGGAACTTTTGTTTGAGCGCCTGTACGATTTCCTTTGTATCGTCGAGGCTTAGCGTCGTCTGTGTCAGGTATACAAGTTGGTCCGGATTCTCCAGTTCCAGGTCATCGATCTCCGCGACCGAGGTGACCAGGCGGATATGCTCGGGCGCCTCGCCCATCGTCCCCACGACCTCGTCGTGTCCCTTGTGTCCGATGAGCAGGATCGTGTGGTCCTTGCGGGCAAATCGGATGGCTTCGCTGTGCACCTTGGTAACAAGCGGACACGTGGCGTCAATGACTTTGAGGTTCTTGGCCTTGGCTTGACGCCAAACCTCAGGTGCCACTCCATGAGCACTGAAGATAACGGTACCCCCGGCGGGGACTTCATCCAGCTCGTCGACGAAAATGGCCCCTTTGCGACGTAACTCTTCAACGACGTAGGGATTGTGGACGATTTCCTTGCGAACGTAGAGCGGTTTGGGGAATTTTTCGAGGGCCAGGTTAACGATCTCGATCGCGCGGACAACCCCGGCGCAAAAACCCCGGGGACTCGCCAGGATGACTTTCTTCACCATGGAATGATCCATGGTACCACGGCATGACCCGGTGCCATGGATACTCGACGCGGACGCTCAGGCCAGGGAGTCGATCCTCGCCTGCTGTTCCTCATGCAGCTGCGAAACGGCCTGCTCGGCGCGCGATCGCAGCATCATCTTCTGATCGCGGTCGGCAACGAGGTCGGACAGTTCCTTGAACATGTTCTCATCTATGCTTGCCGCATGGGGAAGAATGAATTTTCGGGTTTCCGCGAGCACCTCGCTGACGAACTGCTGATCGTGAACGAATCCCAGCGAAATGAGGTTGCTGATACGGTCGGCCAGCTTGAGTTTCTTGGCCCGCAACGTACCGGACTTCATTAGGCGCGTCAGGTACTCCGACTTCGGTTCGCGGACCCCGTTGACCTCGCGCAGGGTTACTTCCATGACCAGATCGTAGACCGCGGGACCGTCACTGTCGATCGTCACAATCTCGTCGCGGTTGACTCCAGGCATGCCTTTGCATTCTTCGAAAAGATCGTGAATAACCGCGGCTTTCAGCAGGACCGGATCGATCATCTTGTAATCGATCAGGATCGTCATCGTGTCCAGTTGATGGCGGAACATGTTGCTGCCGGCCTTACGTCTTTTGCCGATTAACGCCGTGGCCTTTGAAATGTACGGCGCCATCGTGATTTCAGCGAGGGGTTTGGATATGTCCATGCGAGGATCTTTCCTTGGATCGGGATTGGCCCGGTGCAATTGCGGATAATAGCACCTCTTAAATGTAGAGCCAGAACATTCCAGGAAAGTTTCACGGCGGGCCGAATATTCCTTTTTACCACCAACACAAACCCCCTCATTTTGCAGCCGGACGCCCAACCAGCAGAACGCCCGGGCCGTCCTGAGGCTATAATACGTTGGAATGGCTTCAGCAGAGTCCACACCTAAAACCAACACAGCCACCGCGCAGGTGAGCTCCGTCTATGGGCCGGTACCCAGCTGGAGGGTCGGGCAGTCACTCGGCATCGATCCGATCTGTATCAACTCAATTTGCTCATTTAATTGCACTTACTGTCAGCTTGGCTTTATCCAGGTCCGGGTTAACGAAAGACGGCTGTTCGTCCCCACCGAGAAGATCCTGGCGGATCTCGAGCAGAGCCGCTGGGGGGAGGCGGATATCCTGACCATCTCGGGCAGCGGGGAACCGACGCTCGCTCTGAATCTGGGCGACATCATCAGCGGATTGAAGAATCGGACCGGTAAGCCGGTCCTCGTCCTCACCAACGGTACTCTGCTGCATCTGCCTGAAGTTCAGGCGGAATTGGCTCGTGCGGACAAGGTGTATGTCAAGCTGGATGCCGCCAGCGAGGCAACATTCCAACGGATCAACCGTCCTGTCCCAGGTGTCACTCTTGCCAGGATTGTGCAGTCGCTTGTAGAGTTTCACTCGATGTACCCGGGTTACCTCGGGATACAGATGATGTTCACACGTGTGAACCTGGGAGAGGCGGACGAGTTTGTTGAGATCCTGAATCGGGTCAGGCCCGATGAGGTGCAGCTCAACACGCCCACCCGGCCGTATCCGCAGGATTGGGTTCTGCAGGCGAGGGGCAGTCATGAGGGTGTGGACTACCCGGCGAAGCCACTGAAACGGATCAGCCGCGAGGAGGCAGATGCCCTCAGGACGAAACTTCGGGAGCTGACCGGGTTGAAGATCATCTCCGTCTACAAAGAAGAGAAGTGAAGTAGTGGCACCTAAGCTGGAGACTTTTCCCAACCAGTACCCGGGCAGGGAGTACGAAGTTCACATCAGTTGCCCGGAATTCACGGCCGTTTGTCCGAAGACCGGCCAGCCGGATTTCGGTACGATCCAGATCTGTTACGTGCCCGATGCGAAGATCATCGAGCTCAAGTCGTTGAAACTCTACATCTTTTCGTTTCGCGACCAGGGGATTTTTCACGAGCATGTGACCAACCGGATACTTGACGACATCGTGGAGGCCTGCGAGCCCATCAGGTGCGAGGTGACCGGAGATTTCAACGTCCGCGGCGGGATTAAGACCGTGGTTAAGGCAAGGTACGAGAAGAAGCGCTAGCACATGAAGAGCCCAACGGACGTCTTCGCGCTGACACGACAGCTGGTTGACATTCAGTCTGTGACCGGGAACGAAGGAAGGGTCGGGCGTTTCTTGCTCGACCTGCTTCGACGGGACGGCTGGGAATGCTTGTCCCAGGAGGTCTCCCCTGGACGGTTTAACGTCCTGGCCCGGTGCGGCCGTCCATCGGTTCTCCTCACTACCCATATCGATACGGTTCCCCCGTTTTTCCCCTCGTCCGAGAACGGTGACTGGATTTCCGGCCGCGGCAGCTGCGACGCCAAGGGGATCGCTGCTGCGATGATTTGCGCTGCAAGCGCACTGCGCGAGGAAGGGGTGTCGGATCTCGGGCTTCTCTTCGTCGTCGGTGAGGAGACGGACAGCGACGGCGCGCGAAAAGCGCTGGAGCTCGATCTTCACTGTTCGTTCATCGTCGACGGAGAGCCAACCGACAACCACCTGGCGGAGGGGCATAAAGGTACCCTCTGGCTGCGCCTCCTCGCGACCGGAACGACGGCTCATTCCGCGTATCCGGAACGCGGAGAGTCGGCGACCGCTAAACTGGTCGATTGTCTGTACGACCTCTCCCGCCATTCCTTCCCGGAGGACCCGGTGCTCGGTCGCAGTCTCCTGAACATCGGGAAGCTGGACGGTGGGGTGGCGCCCAACGTAGTCGCCGACAGGGCGGAGGCTGAGGTCCTCATCCGGACCGTCAGGCAAAATGCCCAGTACTTGGACAGTATGGCCCCGGTAATAGGCGAGCGTTGCACCGTGGAGGTTATCAGGACCAGTGAAGCGCAGCGAATGCACGTCGTTTCAGGCTTCCCCCGCAAAGTCGTCGGATTTGGCACCGACATCCCGGTCCTCCGAGACCTCGGACAACCGTTGTTGGTTGGCCCGGGATCGATTTTGGAAGCGCACACCGTGGCCGAGAAAATCGCCAAGCAGGAATTGCTCGAAGGAGTGGGACTCTACCAGCGCCTGGTCAGGGCGCTACGAAGTGACAGCAAGGTTCCCTAGCACGTTTTCATCTTTTTTACCGCACAGGATCTTATGTTCCGCAATTTGATGCTCAGGTTCGCCGGCAGTCCGCGGCTTCTCAATGTCGTTTCAAAGGTCGGAATTCGTTACCGCTTTGCACACCGCTTCATCGCCGGGGAAACGATCGAGGAAGCTATCAAAGTCGTCTCGGATCTTAATTCGCGCTCGATACTCGCGTCGATCGACATGCTGGGAGAAGGAGTGAGAGACGAGCGCGAGGCCAACGCGGCCGCTGACGCCTACTCGGCTCTCCTGGCCCGGATCAGCCAGGAACAAATCGACGCAAACATTTCTGTCAAACTGACCCAACTCGGCTTGGATGTCAGCCGGGATCTTTGCCGCGATAACCTCGTCCGGATCCTCGAAAGGGCCCGACAGGTCCAGAATTTTGTCTGCGTGGACATGGAAAGCTCGGCACATACACAACGGACCCTCGATCTGTTTTTCGAAGTGTACGAGCACTTTCCTTGCCAGGTCGGCACCGTCATTCAGTCCTACCTCTACAGGAGCGAGAAGGACATCCAGGAACTGAGCCAGAAAGGCTGCAGCATTCGACTGTGCAAGGGTGCCTATAAGGAACCTCCCGAGATAGCCTTTCCCAGGAAGGCGGACGTCGATCGCAATTACATCAAGCTCTTGGACATGTTGCTCGTTTCTCCGGCTTACACCGCAATAGCAACGCATGATGACGCGATGATCGACCACGCGCGCCGGTTTATCGCGGACAACCAGGTTCCGGCCAGCAAATACGAATTTCAGATGCTTTATGGAGTCCGGCGGGAATTGCAGTTTCGGTTGGCGAAGCAGGGCTACAAGATGCGGGTATACGTGCCCTACGGCCGCCACTGGGCACCGTATTACATGCGCCGGCTAGCCGAGCGCCCGGCCAACGTTTTCTTCATCGCGAAGAACTTGTTCAGGAAGTGATTTTTCGGGGACATGATACTTAATTCCCACACCGTCCGCACTGCCGCGCGGAGGCAAAGGAATTAAGTTTTGTGTCCCCGAAAAATCCCGTGTCCCCGAAAGCGCTGAGACGGCTTCATCCGCAATCTGCCTTACAACAGCTCCTCGTTCGGATTAGTCTCTCTGAATTGCCGCTCTTCGGCCCGGTCGGTATTACCCGATTGCCGACAAGCCAGTTTCGGGGACACAAAACTTAATTCATTTGCATACGGGACGTACGCGATACCGGAACGGGAATTAAGTATTATGTCCCCGAAACTGCTACCGCGCTGAATGCTTCACATACTGGCGCAGGCTGACAAGATTAGAAAAGTATTCGTGCGAAGGCAGACTGTCCCTCAGCCCTAGTTTAGCGAAACCGGGACCGGTCAATACGATCGGGATCCGGAACGTTTCGGCAGTAGCGCAGAGTGCCTCGAAATCGCTCTTGCTGCTTGCGTCCAATCGAGTCCTGACCGAGCAGATACAAACAAGGTTCACCGGCTCATCTTTGACCATTTCGGCCATGGCCTGGAACGGTGTCCGAGCGCCGAGGTTGAGGCAGTCCCAACCTTCGGATTCGAGGACACGTCCGACCCCTTCCGTCAACACGCACGGCTCCGGATCAGGGGACGCGCAGAGGGCTGTCTTGCCGTTGGCCCGTCGTCGAACGATGCGCGGATAAAAGTAAGCGACCGCTGACTCGAGGTTCTTGCAGCCGAGATGATGCTGCCCGAGCGACAATTTCTTGGTCCGCAGCTGTTCCTCGATCGAATCGGCCACCGGCAGAAGCAGGTTATCGTACAGATCCGCCAGCTCGAGTCCGCGGATGTACAGGCGGTCGAGCAATTCACGGATTCGCCGGACCTGGTTTTGCACGGCCAGGTAAAGTGTCAGCTCCCGCAGTTTGTCGCGGTTCTGCTGGTTGACGAAGTTCTCGACATCGGGGTCTTCCCAGTCTTGTTTTGTCAGCACACCGGTCGCCACAAATCCCCGGCTCGCCTGGAACTCGGATATGTCATCCAGCTTGAACTTACGATGCCCTCCCGGAGTTCTGAAGCACTTGAGCAAGCCGGCATCCGCCCAGCGCTTGACGGTCGTTTCGCTCACGTTCCACATTTCCGCGAGCTCTCGCGTGGAGTAAGTTCGGTCTCGGTTCATGGAATCGAAGAAAGGAATGCCAACCAGGACAAAAGACCCCCCAAGACAACGTGATATTAGGAGGCTTCGGAAGCGAAGTCAATGCTCCCGGATCGGAATTTATCCGGGGGTGAATGTGTAGCCGGAACAAGGGTGCCGTTGCCTCTCGAGGACTCACAAGTGTAAAATCCGTTGTCAGCCGGCTGTTAATTTTTTTGACTGCTTCGGTGGTGAGGAGCCAATGCTGTCGCTTCGCCAGAAACTGCTTTTGCTGCTTCTGCCGCTCTGCCTGGTGCCGCTGATCGCAATCTCGGTTTTTTCGTATTTTCAGGCCAGGGACCGGATCACCGAGGACCGGCTCGTCCTCTTTCTGGAACAGATCGCACGAGACATCTCCGACACCATCCATCTGACTCTTCTGGAGAAGACGGAAGAGGTCGTGTCGATGAGCCTTTACGGTGAGTTGCGTGAATACGTGAAGGACTCCAAGAAGCCTTCTCCCCAGGAACTGCTCGACGTTCTGATTGAAATCCACGAAGTGTACGACTTTCTGGTTCTGTTTGACCGGGATGGCCGGATCGTCATGACGAACAGTCACGACCGGAACCGAATGGCCGTTCATTTGGACGAATCCAAACTGGTCACGCTCCGCGGGCGCTCCGTGCTCGATTTCACCCCGGAAGCCGGCTGGCTTAAGCAGGTCTTCAATGGCCGATTTGCCTACGTCGACTGGCACCAATCTCCCCTGGTCCACGAGTTTTACGAATACGAGGAAGAGGATGTTGCCAAGCGCTACGGGCTTGGGTTTGCCGCCCCGATTCTCGATTCGGAGGGGCAGGTGGTCGGCGGAATCCTGGCCCTGATGAGCTGGGAGTACATCCAGGAAATCCTGGACAAGGTGGAAGAAGACTTGGATCAGAAGGCGCTGAGGTCAGGGTATGCGTTTCTGGTCTCCAACCGAAATACTATTGTCGGGCACAAATTCCGCCAGAACCGCGGTGATGTAACGGTCCCCGCCGGACAGTCGGTCGAAAATTACGGGCGGCGCCTGCGTGATGACCTACACCTTGACCGGCTCTATGAGCTGGTAACCAAGGGCCAGCGCAACGGCGAGTACGAATCGCCTCCGGGCATTCGACGGATAGTGGGTCTCGCCCACATCAACCACGAGTTCTTCCAGTGGGTCTGCATCGTCGGAATTGATGAAAAGGACATTTTTGCGCCCGTCATTCGCCTGAAGAATGTCCTAATTACGGCAGTTTCCGTTACGGTCCTGCTTGTTCTCTTCCTCATCTACTGGCTTGCCCGGACGATAACGGTTCCTATCAAGCGCCTCAAGCAGACGGCGGGCGTCATCGCGGGCGGGGATTTCAGTCAGCGAGTGGATGTCAGCGGAAAGGATGAGATCGGGGAACTTGCGAAGACGTTCAACGATATGGCGCAGTCTCTGGAAGAGCGAAGCGCCGCGCTGCTCGAGCTCAACCGAAATCTCGAGGCAAAAGTCAAAGAACGGACCCGCGAGCTGGAGCGTAGCAACGTCCAGCTGCAGAAGGCCTATCACGACCTGAAAGAAACCCAGGTGCAGCTGGTGCAGAGCGAGAAGATGGCCTCGCTCGGTCAGCTGGTTTCAGGCATCGCCCACGAGATCAAGAACCCGCTCAATTTCATCTACGGGAACACCGGTTTTCTGAAGAACTACATCGAAGGCCTCAAGTCTCTGATCAATCTCTACGAGTCGCGCGCCCATTTCGAATCGACGGATCAGAAAGAGATTCAGGAGACCAAGCGCCGGCTGAATTACGACTTCATGGTCGAGGATCTGGACACGCTGATTCGAAATTTCGAAGAGGGAGCCGGCCGCATCAACGCCATCATTGGCGACTTGAAAACCTTCTCGAGGATCGACCGTGAGGACTTCAGGGCTGTGGATATCCACGAACCGATAAACTTGGCGCTGAATCTTCTCCAGAACGAATATCGGGATCGGATTCGGCTTCACAAGGAATTTGGCGTGGTCCCTCCGGTCGAATGTCATCCGGGCAAGATCAGCCAGGTGTTTCTTAATCTGCTGGCCAATTCCTGCCACGCCATCGTGGCACAGGGCGATATCTGGATACGCTCCTCTTGCCGCGATGGGAAAGTGGTGCTGGAAGTCGAGGACAACGGAGTCGGCATCGAGAAGCAGAACCTGGGGAAGATCTTCGAGCCGTTCTTCACCACGAAGCCGGCCGGGCAGGGAACCGGGCTCGGTCTGAGCATCACTTACGGGATCGTGCAGCAGCATCGGGGCACGATCGAGGTCGAAAGCCAAAAGGGCGAAGGGACCCTATTCCGCGTTCAGCTTCCTTTGAAACATGAACAAGCATGAGCTTCTGATCGTCGATGACGAGGTCGCCAACCTGCAAAAGCTAAAGCGGACGTTTGTCGCTGATTACGTCGTTCATGAGGCGACCACCGGGGACGAGGCACTCGCGCTGCTTCGCGAACATCCGATCGCCGCGATCATCACTGACCAGCGAATGCCTGGTATCAGCGGCGTCAACCTGCTCCGCCAGTCACTCGAGATCCGTCCGGATGCCGTTCGCATCATTCTGACCGGTTACACGGAAGTCGAGTACCTGATGGATGCAATCAACCAGGGCCAGGTGCACCGGTACATCACCAAACCCTGGGAGCCGCTGGGGTTGCGCGAGGCGGTCAGGCAGGAGCTTGAACGGTGGGAGCTCAAGAAAGAAAACGAGCGACTGGCCGCTCAGCTCCGGCAGGCCAACGAGAAACTTGAGAGAGAGAATCTCCGCCTTCGCCAGGAGATGGAGTTTTTAGAGCAGCCCAGCCGCCGCCTGGTTTATCAAAGCCAGGAGATGTCCGAGTTGATGACGCTGCTCGACCGCGTGGTCCCGACCAGCTCGACCGTGCTCATCCAGGGCGAGACCGGCACAGGAAAGGAACTGATCGCCCGCTATATCCATGACAACAGTCCCCGGGCGGAACAGCCGTTCATAGCCGTCAATTGTGGCGCGATTCCTGCCGAGCTGGTCGAGAGCGCGTTTTTCGGGCACAAGAAGGGATCGTTTACGGGCGCGATCGAGAACCGCAAGGGCCACTTCGAGTCGGCCCACCAGGGGACTCTGTTCCTGGACGAGATAGGGGAAGCGCCGCTGGACCTGCAGGTGAAGATGTTGCGGGTCCTTCAGGACGGTGAAATTCTCCCTGTCGGGGCTCAGAACCCGCGCAAGATAGACGTCCGTATCATCGCCTCCACCAACCGCGTGCTGAGCCGTGAGGTTGAAGAGGGCCGTTTCCGCCAGGATCTTTTCTTCCGGCTCAATGTTTTCGCTGTGTTTGTCCCGCCGCTCCGCAATCGCCGTCAGGACATCGACGCCCTGGCGGCCTATTTTCTGGAAAAGTGCTGCCGCCGCCTGAACAAGCAGATCACTGGCTTCGAGCCGGAAACCGTGGCGCTGCTTAACCGGTTCGATTGGCCCGGAAACGTCCGCGAGCTTGAAAACGAGATCGAACGGATGGTGATTCTGGCCGAGCCTCACCAGCCCATCCCTCCCTCCATGGTTTCCGAACGGATTCGAATCGCCTCCAGTCTCGCCGGCAGTTCCGACCTGGGCCTGAAGGAAAAGCTGGCGGACATGGAGCGCAGCCTGATTCTGGAGGCTCTGCGCCGCCACGGCTACAACCGCAGCCACGCGGCCGATGCTCTCGGCATCAGTCGGCAGACGATCATAGCCAAGCTGAAGCAGTACGCGATCGAATAAGAGGAGCGAAGATGCTCAAGCACTTGAAACTCGGAGCGCGCATTTCCCTGATCACCGGTTTGGTCGTATTGATTGCCTTCGGGGCAACCACGTGGATCCTTTCGACAACGTCGAGTCGCCTCGCTCGCCAGCAGTCGTTCAATCTGGCCGAATCCGTCGCTTCCGAAAACGCGAACCGCGTGGACGCGATGCTCGAGGTCGGAATGGACGCCATGCGAACGCTGGCCCATGTCTTCGAGGCGCTGAAAGCAGCCGATCAGACTGATCGGCCGATGTGCGACGAGATCCTTCGCCAGGTGCTGCAGCAGAACCCCGAATTCCTCGCCGTCTGGACGTGCTGGGAACCCAACGCATTCGACGGCCGGGATGCCTCGTATGTGAATCGACCCGGTACCGATGCCACCGGACGGTACGTCCCGTACTGGAACCGTGCGGCGGGTTCGATTCGGCTCGAGCCACTGATCGGGTACAACGTCCCGGGGGAGGGTGACTACTACCTCCTGGCCAAGATGTCCAATCAAGAGACGATCACTCCTCCATACGTCTACAAGGCGGCTGGAGAGGACGTCCTCATGACCAGCCTGGTCGTGCCGATTCGACACAATGGGACGTTCGTGGGCGCCTGCGGGGTCGATATCCAGCTGAAGACTATCCAGGGGCTGGTTGCGCAGATCCGGCCGCAGGGGACGGGATTTGCGGCACTTATCAGCAATAATGGCAGATACGCGGCGCATCCCGATGCGACCGCGTTGAACGCAGACCTCGGATCCGCCGCGGTGGAAAGCCAGATGAAATCCGCCGCGCGCGCGGGCAGGCCCCTGCACCTGACCCGTGCGGTCGCAGGCCGGGAGTACTACTCGAGCATGGTTCCACTCGTTATTGGGCAAACGCGCACTCCCTGGGCTTTCCTCGTGAATATCCCGATGGACACGGTGTTGGCGCCGGCCCGTGAGGTGCGCAACACGGTCCTGCTCATCGGGGCGATGGCGCTCCTTGGCGTTTTCATTGTCTTGTACCCGGTAAACAGGCGCCTGGTTTCTGCACCCGTCACCGTTGTGACCGGCGTCGCCGAACAGATCGCCGCTGGAAACCTCATCAAGGCTCGCGACGACTTGAGGGAGATCGACGCGGCCGCGCGTGCCCGGCGCGACGAAATAGGCCGGCTACTCGATGCCTTTGAGGCGATGATCGGAAACCTGAGCTCGCTCGCTGATCAGGTCCAGCGGTCTGTCGTCCAGGTGAGCTCATCGACCGTGGAGATCGCCTCGGCGACCCGGCAGCTGGAAGCAAGCAGCCATGAACAGGTAGCCTCGGCTCGCGAAGTCTCCGCAACAACCAGGGAAATTTCAGGCATCTCGGACCGGCTGGTTCTCACGATGGACAACGTCTCGAAAGACCTGTCGGGCGCGGTTGAGCAGGCGGCACAGGGACGGGATTCCCTGCAAAACATGGAAGCCGCCATGTCCCAGCTCGTCACTGCCACTAAAAGTATTTCATCGAGCCTCGCCACGATAAACATACGGGCCAAGCGGATCTCAGAGGTGGTCAACGCGATCAACAAGATATCCGAGCGGACCAATCTGCTTTCACTGAACGCGGCCATCGAGTCGGAAAAAGCGGGCGAGTACGGGAAGGGGTTTGGCGTGGTTGCCCGCGAAATCAGTCGCCTGGCGGATCAGACCGCGATCGCGACCCACGATATCGCCTCCGTGATCCAGGAGATGCAGTCGTCCGTGTCGGCCGGTGTGATGGAAGTCGAAAAGTTCTCGGACGAGGTAAGCCGGCGCACCGAAGAAGTCGCCCGAATCGGCACGCAACTGACCTCACTCATTGATGAGGTACAGGAACTGCGCCCGCAGTTCACGTCGATCACCAGCGGCATGCACGACCAGAGCACCGGCGC
>CAYQYP010000326.1:0-13002 GCA_964421755.1 uncultured Acidobacteriota bacterium | reverse complement strand
CCGCCCGCCCTCGACCCGAATCTCGATCCGTGGGCCGAACGGAGCCGGCCCGGCTCCTCCACCGATGGCGTACAGCGTATCCCCGTCCATCCAGTTGACCCAGCCTGTCAGGGCAAGGACCGGGCTATCCACTCCCGATGGTGGGATATTGAAATCCAGCAGCAACCCGTGCGTTTCGGTTAGACCATTGAAACGCGTCAGCTTAAAGCCCTGTGCGTGGCGGCGGTCACTGGATATGAGAGCCGGTCTCCAGTCATTGCCTCTTTCGTCTCGGGCGCTGGTTGGGACTACACGCTTCGAAATTTCGACCAGACGGGAACGTCCATCCGGCGGAACGCCCGCTGCGTCGAGGGAAACAACCGAGACGTCCGAAGGGTGATCGATCGCCGTAAGCCGAAGCCGGTCCAGGTAAACGACTTCCCGCAGCTCGCCGGTCATTTGAATCAGCAGCTCGCCGTCTTTTTCTCTCAGCAGTGAGCCGGGAATGACGAGATCCTCCTTATCGGCATGGGGCCAGAATTTGCCATTTCCAAGGGGAACGCCCAGGGCCGTCGCGTCTAAAACGTCGGTAAAGAACTCGAACTCCCGCCCGTTCCAGACATAGATGTAGGGGCAGCTTGAAGGAGGCCCGAGCTTTTCACGAACCGGATTGTCCCGCTCCGGAGTCGGGGCGAGGATGTTTTGCGCCACACCGGTCGGCCACCACATCCGCAGCACGTCGACCGAGTTATACTGCCCGAGTCCGAACAGCAGGGGCCTCCCCTCGCTGATCTTGCGCTGGAAGAACGAGTTTTCCCGGATTTCGACCTTTGTGCCGACCCCGAATCGATTGCTCTGCAGGCCTTCGAGGCTAACACGCAACCAACGGTTTCGGTTCCCGCCCTCGTTCCGCAGGAGACGGAGGACGCCATCCTGCTGAACAACTGCAAGGTCGTAGTCGCCGTCCTGATCGTAGTCCTCCGCCCCAGCCGAGACGACGGGGGTCGCGAGCGCCAACCCGTAAGCCTGCGTAAAATCTGTGAACTTCCAATCGTTTTGAAAGAGCCGCGTCCCCGCCAGAAGGTCCTCGTCGCCGTCATTATCGACGTCGAACACCTCGAGCGCTCCGCCTCCGGGTGCGGCGGGAAGGGTCATACGCTCGAATTTCCCGGTCTTCTGTCCCATGAGGGCAGTCACGGCTCCCTGTTTGTCGATGACCACCAGGTCCGGCCAGACGTCGTTGTTCAGATCGGCCGAGACGGCGTCGGACAGAGCCGAAGGCTGGTCAATCCCGAGCGTGGTCGCGATATCGCGGAATGCCCCGACACGCAGGTTCGACAGCAGGCTGTTCGGTCCCTGATCGTGTCCGATGAAGAAATCCGTATCGTTGTCGTCGTCGAAATCCAGCCTGACCAGACGCCGAGCCGGTCTGCCGCCTGCCGCTAGACCCGTCTCCTTTTCCAGGGGCGTGAGACTGCCCTGGCCGTCGTTTTGCAGCATCAACGGCGGCGCACCGATCAGCGCGACGTAAATATCCAAATCACCGTCGTGGTCGAAATCCACGACCAGGATATCGGCGACACCTGCGGTCAGCTTGGACTCGCTTTTTTGCACCAGGTTCCCGGTCCCGTCGTTTAGAAAACTGAGGATGCGCCCTTCCACAGAGGCGCACAGATCCTGGTCGCCGTCGTGGTCGAGATCGCCCCAGCCGGCTCGAGAAACCAGATTTTCCGATAGCGGTCCGGGCAGTGTCAGCGGCTGGAAACCTCCGGTTCGATTTGTCCACAGCCGCAAAGAGGGCCGGGGGCCCCCCGCTCCGGGGAAGACAGCCGCCAGATCCTGTCGACCGTCACCATCAAGGTCCACCCAGCTGACCTGGCCGCCCGCGGTCCCCTCGGCCGCAGTCTTCAAGCCAACCGATTCCGAGACATCCTGGAACTTAACTGGAGAGGGGCGAGGCGTCTCGCTGGTGACCCGGCGGGTTCTATCAGGCTCCACGATCTCCGTGTAGACGCTCATTTCGAGCTCGGCCGGTGTCCGGTTCCGCGCATCCTGTGCACGCAGCTCGGCCATTTTCGCTTTTTCCTGGTTGGCGATGTCGAGCTTGCCGAGCCGGACGGCAAGCATCATTCGACGATAGTGAGGAGCAACTTCGTCCGGGAGCAGTTCCACCGACCTCGAGGCAAGCTCGAAGGCCTTGGGCAACTGGCTTAGTCCCTCGTAGACCACCGCCAGGTTATAGACGGCGTCCGGATTGACGGGGTCCAGTTTCAGAAGCCTTTCGAATTCCTTGGCCGCCTCGGCGAAATTTCTCTCTCGCTTGTACGTCAAAGCCAGGTTGTAGGCGGCGTGCGGGGCGAGCGATGCATCCAGGCTTTCGCCCTTCTCGAGGTGCTCCCGGGCCTCCGGGAATTTCTCCAGCTGAACGAGAACAATGCCCAGGTTCAGGTGGTCGATGGCCGAGTTGGGATCGACAGACAGAATCCGCTCGAAGCTTTTGGCAGCCTCCTCGTACTTCTCCTCTTCGTACTGGCTTCGACCGATATTGCGGAGGCTCGCTGGGCTGTCTTCAGCGGGCAACTGGGAGACGTACGCGATGGCGCCGACCGAGAGGATCACCAGGGTTATCAGGAAGAGCGCTCTGACGGGCATACGAGAACCTCCTGAAGACGACTGACAACTGACGACTGAAAACTGACCAATGACCACGCTACTGAGGGGCCGGTCAGCTGGTCAGCCGGTCAGCCGGTCCAGCGGCTTGATCGTCATGACTTCGATCTCGAACAGGAGGTCGTCCCGGCAAACGTCGGCGACGGTTGGAACAACCACCCGCGGATCGAAGCCCGCTTCCTCGGTGGCCTGTTCGAAAGCCGGCGCGTATTCCGCCTTCTTGAGGAAGGCCACGCATTGGGACACGTTCGAGAACTTGTGTTCGCGGGCGGCCAACAGCTCACGCACGACGTGGAGCGTGAACCGAATCTGCTCCAGCGGGTCATCGCGGTGGACGGTCAGTCCCTCGCGATCGATGCTCGCGGTTCCCGAGACATAAACACGGCTGGTCGTAGAGTCTCGCAACTCGACAGCGCGAGAGAAAAAGGACCCGTAATCGTACGCTTCGCACTGCAGAGGGCTCTCGAGCATTTGCATCCGAACACATCCGTCTTCGCGACCGGCGACGGCTAGCAAGTCCATCATACACTCGTGACCGAGAGGGCTGCGTCCCTGGATACCGGTGCTCGCTGGGAGCCAGAGGGACTGGTTCCCGCCAATCAGACCGACTTCCCGGAAGACCTCCCGACGGGCGGCATTGAACTCGTCGTACCAGGACAACAGGCGCGGAAGGTAAATCCAGGTGCGGGCAACATCCCGGTAATTGAAGCCATAGCCGGAAAGGACCTGTGCCGCCTGGCGAAACATCGAGGCCGCCTCGGCTTGGCGCGATGCGAGAGGCGTACCGTTCACGACCGGGCCAAGCGAAGCCACCGAACCGTAGGAGACTCCCTGGTAGGTGAACTTCCTACCCACGGCTTTTGAGCCGAGATACATGGTCCGAACCCCGGGCTTCTCAGCGGACTGGATGGCCCAAACCTGGATCCCTGCCACAGAGCCTCCGGCCACCGGTACGGCGCCTATGAAGGACAGGGTCCCCTGCTCTTCCAAGCCGCGGGCGGCGTACGCCCTGGAGCGAGTAGCCGCGATCTCAGCGAAACTGTCGGTTAAGGCGTAGCAGCGCTCGTTCACCACCTCGGCACCGAGATTTGCGACCAACTCGGTGATCCTGTCGTAAATCTGCTCGATCGTTTCCGGGACGGTCCCGGCGACCGGCAGAAAGGTCATGAACAGCTCCTTCATCTCCGGTTGGGGGCACTCCATGACGCACAAATCGCGGCCCATGTATCGGGGAAATCCAGCGTCGCTATCGCGGCCTGCAAAGTCAGTCTTCATCAATTGCCCTACCTGTGTGTGGTCATCTCCTGTGGGGCCGCAAAAGGGGGGGATGGACTGGACGGTCCGGGTGCGGCATCCAGAACAGCCGAGCAACCACTTCTCGACCACCGCGGGAGCATAGACGAAATCGGGTCGGAAAATCAAGCTTAAGGCCCCGCCAGCACAGGCGATACGACAGACGTCAGGTATCAATTGACAAGTCAGCAACTCTGGTGATCTCTTAACAGTGAGGTGAAAAATGAAGAGGTTTATCATCGCGATGACGATTATTTCCGGTCTTCCGTTCCTGAATGCTCAACCGTTGCCCGACTTCTACAAGAAAGTGGATCGGGTCCTCTGGGTCGTGGACGACCTTGACCCGGTGATCGCCGGCTGGAGAGCGCTCGGATTTCAATCGATTGAGGTGATGGGAGAGGCGGCCATGACCGAAACCTACATGGGCCGCAGCTCCGACAACCGGGTCCGGCTGGCCGCCGCCCGGCTGGGCTCAGCGACGATCAACTGGATCCAGCCCCTTTCGGCCGACAACGCTTACGCCCACTACAGGTCGAAACACGGCAACGGCGTGTTCAGTCTCGTCCATCGCGTCCCGTCTTTGAAGGATCTCGATACGGAAATCGCCCGGCTAAAGGCAGCCGGTGTGGAAGTCCTGGCGCGTGGTTCTGTTGGAGAAGGTGGCGAGGTCTCATACGTCTTTTTCGACACGGAAGCCCAAGGCAAGTACGTGCTCGGACTGATCTACTTCCCCGAGTCGATGCAGATCGATCCGCCGCCTCAGGCGCCCGGCACGCTGAAGCTGTCGCAGTACGCGTTTGTCGTGAAGGACCTGGATGCAACCTCGGCCTTCTGGCAAAAACTGGGTTTCCCGGCCATGACGTTCACACAGGGAGGCCTGCGAGATCTCAAGCACAGGGGGCAACCAGGGCTGTTCGATCAGAGACTCGGGTGGCAACGACAGGGCGACATCGTCTACGAGTGGATCAAACCTGTCAAAGGCCCAACCGTGTACGACGAGCACCTTCAGAAAGCCGGGGAAGGTTTCCATCACCTGGCTTTCGACGTCAGCGACATCGAGCAGACCGGGCAGGAATGGTCCGCAAAGGGATTCCCGATCGTACAGTCGGGCGCGTGGGGCGACGAGGGAAAACCGGGCTCGGGAAAATTCGCGTACTCGGACACTTCGTCGATCGGCGGCATCACTATCGAATTCCTGTGGAACTACCGCGAGGCCAGCGGGGCACGGTAGAATCACCCCGCGATGGGGTCGCCGAGGCGGCGCAGGCTTGCTTTTGAATTATTCCTGCTGACGTCTCCTTTTGGGTATTCTTATAGCCGGCTGAGGCAGAAGATAATTCGGGGGTCGTCCCCGCTTGCTCTCGAAAACTATTTTTTGGAGGTATCTATGGACTCGCGTATGGCCATGGGAGTCATCGTAGGCAACCGGGGCTTCTTCCCGGATCATCTTGCCAAGACCGGGCGAGACGAGATCATCGAAGCGTTGACCAGAAACTGCATTGACCCGATCTTGTTGACGCCAGAGGAATCCAAGTACGGCGCCATCGAGACCCGCGCCGACGCCCGCAAGTGCGCCGATCTCTTCAAAGCGAACAAGGACAAGATCAGCGGCGTCATAATCACGCTGCCCAATTTCGGCGAAGAGCGCCCGATGGCCGAAACGCTCCGGATGGCTGACTTGGAGGTTCCGGTCTTGATCCAGGCGACCCCGGACAGCCCGGAGCTCATGTCGATCAAGTACCGTCGTGACAGCTTCTGCGGAAAGATGTCCATCTGCAACAACTTGACCCAATATGGGATCCCGTATTCGCTCACGGCACAGCACACGATCCATCCGAACTCCAAGGAGTTCGACCTCGATCTGACGAACTTCTCGGCAACCTGCCGAATCGTGAAGGGGTTGAAGGGCCTGCGCATCGGATCAATCGGCGCCCGCCCGGCCGCTTTCAATACAGTGCGCTACAGCGAAAAGATCCTCGAATCGTACGGAATCGCCGTGGATACGGTCGATCTGTCCGAGATTCTCGGCCGCATCGAGAAGATGAAGGACGACGATCCTGCCGCAATTGCCAAGCTCAACCAGATCATGGAGTACGTCCCGACCCAGGGAGTCCCTCGTGAACCGCTCATGAAGATGGCGAAACTCGGCGCGGTCATCGAAGGCTGGATGCAGGAGACCGAGACAAACATCAGCGCCGTCCAGTGCTGGACTGCCCTGGAAGAGTACTTCGGAGTGGTGCCATGCACCGTCATGAGCATGATGTCAAACAACCTGCTGCCCAGCGCCTGCGAAGTCGATATCTGCGGCGCCTTGGCGATGTACGTGCTGCAACTCGCTTCCGGCACCCCGAGCGCCCTGCTCGACTGGAATAACAACTACGGTGACGATCCGGACAAGGCCGTCTGCTTCCACTGCAGCAACTTGCCGAAGCATTTCTTCCAGGACGTCAAGATGGACTTCCAGGAGATCATTGCGGGGAGTGTCGGCAAGCAGAACAGCTACGGCACCTGCGTCGGCCGCGTGAAAGCCGGCCCGATGACGTTTGCCCGCCTGTCAACCGACGATTTCAGCGGCATGATCACGGGGTATTGCGGAGAGGGAACCTTCACGGATGATCCTCTGCAGACGTTCGGCGGCTATGGCGTTGTCGAAATCCCGGCCATGCAGGACTTGCTGCAGTTCATCTGCGAAAACGGCTTCGAACACCATACCGCCGCGAACCTTTCTTCGGTCGCAGCGAGTGTTTACGAAGCGACGACCAAGTACCTTGACTGGGACATTTACTGGCATCAGTAGCCTTCAGAAAAGCGCCGGCCGGTGCTCGGCTTAAGCGGAGCCCGGCCGGTCCCACCCAGAGGAGCGCTCGTATGGCAATCGTGGCAGGCGTCGACTTCGGCACCCTGAGCGTCAGAGTCTCCATCGTCGACAGCAGCAAGGGGCGGATCGGTTCCGCAACCGCGGATTACCCGCTCTTCAGAAAAAAAGAAGACCCGGATCACGCCACCCAGAAACACTCCGACCACATGCAGGCACTCGTCCAGGCGACGCGAAAGGCACTGGAGCAAGCCGGCGTGCCCGGCCAGATGGTCGAGGCCATCGCCCTCGACACAACCGGCTCATCGGTCATTCCAATCGATGCGGATTTTCAGCCGCTCGACGATTACTACCTCTGGTGCGATCACCGCGCGAAGAGGGAAGCCGGGCTCATCACGAGCCAGGCGCACACGCGGGGCCTGGAGGCGATTGACTGGTACGGCGGTGTCTACTCCTCGGAATGGGGTTTCGCCAAGCTGCTCCACTGGTTGAGGAACAACCCCCAGAAGCGAGCCAGAATGTTCACAGCGCTCGAGCACTGTGACATGGTCGCTGCGGTCCTGTGCGGTACGCGGGAAGTCGATCAGCTGCCGCGATCGGTCTGCGCCATGGGGCACAAGTGGATGTGGAATGAAAGCCTGGGGGGATTGCCACCTGAAGAATTCCTGACCTCCCTCGACCCACTTTTTGCCGGCGTGCGCGACAAGCTGGCCGGGCGCTACTCGACATCCAATTGCATCGCCGGCCACCTGTCCCCCGAATGGGCGGAAAAACTCGGCCTGAAGGCAGGCATCCCAATCCCAGTCGGCGCCTTCGATGCGCACTGGGACGCGATTGGAGCGGGGGTCCGCGAAGGTGACGTCGTCAACGTCGTCGGCACCTCAACCTGCATTATGGCAATTGCCAGGCAGGTCTCACTGATTCCGGGAGTATGCGGGGTCGTGAAGGGCTCGATTCACCCGGACTACTACGGGATCGAAGCAGGGCTTTCGGCAACCGGCGACATTTTCGATGCGATCGCGCGGCGCGCCGGATCATCGGTCGCGCAATTATCAACGGGGCTTGAGTCCTTTAAGGCCGGGCAGACCGGCTTGTTGCGGCTCACCTGGGACAACGGCGACCGCACCGTCCTCGTAAACGCCGAACTGGGCGGAATAACGCTCGGTTGGAACCTGACGCATACAGCCCAGGATGAGCTGTTCGCGGCGATTGAAGGGACCGGATTCCACACCCGGGTCATCCTTGAGCGGATGAGCGAGAACGGAGTACCGATCAACCGAGTAATAAACGGGGGCGGCATCCCGCAGAAGAACGAAACGCTCAACCGAGTTTACGCCAACATCCTGAACAAGCCGGTGCTGGTCCCGAAGTCCGAAGTGACGAGCCTCGGATCGGCGATCTTTGCCTTCCTGGCTGCAGGGACCTTCCGCTCGGTCGAGGATGCGCAAGCCGCGCTGTGCCCGAGCTATCGGGTGATCACGCCGGATGCGGCCCAGGCCGGTGTGTACAACAAGCTCTACGACATTTACCGGAAGTTGTATTTCGGCTTCGGCAATCCGGAGTCTACGGCAGTATACGTGGGAGACGCCCTGCCCACGCTGAGGGAAATTTCGGGGACATAATACTTAATTCCCAACCCGTCGGCGGGGTCTCGCCGCCTGCAAAGGAATTAAGTTTTGTGTCCCCGAAAACTGTTTTACGGCCGACTGGGCTGGGATTCGATCTGGATGACACGCCGTTCCATGGAGTCGACCTTCCTCTCCACGGATGTGATTCGTCCCTCGACTGTTACAAGGCGCGAATTCAGGCGGCCTTCCAGGTCCTTCAAGCGAGTCCCAAGCTCCCGCAGCTGGTCCGCAACGTCCCGTTCCGATCGGGTCGCCTGCAGAAGCCGTCGGACCTCACGAGTGAGTTCCTGGCTCTCTTGTGCTCCGGCTTCCAATCCCCTGACGCGGTTACCGAGCTCGTTCAAATCGTTTCGGATCTGTTCCCCCGGGCCGTTCGACGGGGACGCCATACGGTCGAGTCGCTCACGCTGGTCCGCCAACCGATTCTCGATCCCGGCGAGCGTCGTTTCAAATTGGGCCAGTCGATCGGACACCGGCTTGAGGCTCTGCTTCAGGGCTTCGAGACTTCGGTCAACGCTGGCCTGTCGCTTGCTCAGCTCATTCAGCCCGTCATCGGATTTGAGCTGATGGCTCGCCTCCTGAAGCTGCTTGATCGACGACTCGAGGCTCTTGATCTCGTCAAGAATCGGACGGACGTCGGCGAGGGCCTTTTCGGCAGGAACCAGCCGCCTGTCCAACTCCTGGTTCAAAAATCTCCGGTTCAGGCCAACGGCCACGAGAAGAACGATTGTCATGCCGACGACAACGATGGCCACCTCCGTCAGCAGCCGGCCGGCCACCCTGGACCGGATGCAGATGTCAGATTCGTCCATGATTCGGCTGGATTATACGCCGATCAGCCGATCGCGGATTGCGGATTTCTCCGATTGCGGACTGCGGATTTCGGATTGCGGATTTAGCCAACGCGCCACCTCCGTGAGTTTCGGGGGGATTTAATTCCTTTGCTGACGGGAAGGTGATGACGGGAAGGTGAGTGCGAGCGGGATGGGAATTAAGTATTATGTCCCCGAAACTCGCTCGGACCGATGAAACGTCAGAGTCACAGGACAGGACTGCGCCGCAAGTTGCGAAAAACAGCCGTTTGGCTGTTCGCGGTTTTCATCGGATGGCTGGCCTTTTGTACCCTCTCGCTCGTCCTCTTCCGCTGGGTTTCACCGCCCGTGACCGCCGTGCAGCTCCAGCGTCGTGTGGAATCTGCCTGGTCCGGCGATCGTTACACCAAGCGACACCGCTATGTCCCGCTGGTCAAGATTTCGGATCACCTGGAACACGCTGTAATCGCGGCCGAGGACGGCGGGTTTTACGAGCATTCGGGGATCGACTGGGATGAGCTCGGCAAGGTCTGGAGAGAGGGACGCAGACGGAATGGGGAAATGCGGGGTGGATCGACCATCACCCAACAGCTGGACAAGAACCTGTTTCTCTTTACCTACCGCTCTTTCGTCAGGAAGATGGCCGAGTTCGTCCTGGCGCCGGTTACCGAGATGGTTCTTCCCAAGGGGCGTATTCTGGAGCTCTATCTGAACGTCATCGAGTGGGGACCGGGCGTTTATGGGGCCGAGGCTGCCGCCCAATACCACTATCACACCTCAGCGACCCGGTTGACTCGAGAGCAATCGGCACGGCTGGCCGCGCTGATTCCAAGCCCGCGCCGCCGCAAACCGGGATCCATGGACTGGTACTCAGGGCAAATCCTGAGGCGAATGTCCGGCCGCGGCTGGTAGCCGATCGCCGATTGCGGATTGCGGATTGCGGATTTTCGGATTTCGGATTTTGAGAACGTGGAGCAAGGCAATCCGCAGCGCGTCCTCTTCAATCCGCAATCCCAAATCCGCAATCCACAATCGGTTCAGTCCGCGAGGCCGACCAAACGGCGAAAGAAACCACGGCGCTCTTCGGCCTTCTTGGCAACCAGCGTTTCGACCTCGCCGCGATCAAAGAAAATGCCCTCACATCGGCCGCAGATGTCGACTGTGATGCCCTGGAGATCCTGTTCGATCATATCCTGCCCACACTTCGGGCAGTGCATCCAATGCTGTTTCTTCAGCTCCTCCTGACGGCGCTGTTCCTCAGCCGTCTGCTGCTCGCGGATCTTCTGGTCGCGCTTGGCCCGAATCTCCTCCAGGAACCGCTTCTCGTTCTCGTGAAACCACTGGTCTACTTTTCGCTGTGCATCTCTGTCTATTACCACTGTTTCTCTCCTTGGGACATTCTTACAGGGGATTTGGATTCCTGACAAGGCGCACTGAAATACCGGCACAAACAAAAGTTGATTTAGTCTTCTGCAGCGATCAAGCGAGGCTGACTTGATCGGAATTAAGTTTATGTCCCCGAAATTGTCGCTGTGCGGTTACAATAGCGCGCGATACGGACGCGACACGGAGTAGTTATCGATCAACTGTTTGGGGGGAGGTAATCCATGGGTATGCCGAATTATGGCGGGCCGGTCATGCCGCCACCGCCGCCTGAAGCGAAGGGAAGCGCGACCACGGTACTCGTACTCGGAATCGTCAGCATACTGTGCTGTCAGTTAGCTGGCCCGGTTGCCTGGTATTTGGGAGACAAGGAACTGAAAGCCATTCGAGCCGGGATGGCGCCAGCCAGCGGAGAGGGTACCGCGAAAGCCGGAATGATCATGGGCATCATCGCGAGTGTTCTCTTTGTGATAGGCATTATCATGGTCGTCTTCTTCGGCGGGCTGGGGTTCTTGAGCGCGCTGACCAGTGGCAACGGATCGCTCTAGCCGCTTGCTGGCATCCGTGAATCGTCGAAACTGGGCCGTCTGGGCGGGAACCGCAATTCTGGCGGTTTCCGCCCTGGTCATGCTGGCCTGGCTGCCGGTCCATTCGGACCCTCGGTACTCCATCTGCTTCTCACGTCGGATTCTCCATGTCTCGTGCCCGGGTTGTGGAATGACCCGCGCCTTTGCTCTTATTGCGCGGGGACAGCTGTCTGCATCATTGTCCTTTCATCCACTTGCCCTCCTCCTGGCGACGGAGGCCGCAGCAATCTGGCTGTGCTGGCCGCTCGTCCTCCTCAAGAAAGTCGCGCATCCATCGGCTCAGGCGGTCAATAGCTGGCTACTGGTGCACCTGGTGCTGCTCGTGGCTGTCTGGGTGATTCGCCTCGTCACCGGGACATTGCCGTAGCACGGAAGTGCACGGAAAAAAGCACAGAAGGCACGGAAGGCAGAAAAGCGCTTGACTCGCATTTCCGCTCCGGTTTACAGTGCAAACGTTAGCACTAAATCGAATTCAAGTACGCCCGTGCCGGATGCCGGGCCGGTCGGTTGAACCATGTCGATCTCCATCAAAACCATCGCAGAACGGGCCGGGGTGAGCGCTTCAACGGTGAGTCGAGCCCTGCGACATGACCCACGCATCAGCGAAGAGACCCGCAAGACTGTGCAATCGTTGGCGCAGGAGCTGGGGTACACCCCTTCCCAGGTCGCCCGCAGCCTGGTCCTCAAGCGCACTCACACGGTCGGGGTGGTCGTCACCACAGTCGCGGATCCCTACGTCGGTCAGGTGATGGCAGGGGTCGAGCAGGCGGCCCATGCTGAAGGCTACACTCTCATCCTCGCCACTTCCGGGGGGTTGCCCGAACGCGAACTGCAGGCTCTCGAAATCCTGCGCCAGCACCGGGTGGACGCACTGCTCGTGGTCAGCAGCCGCGCCACAGAGCTGTACGGGCAGTTGCTTCCCGAGTTGCCACAACCCATGGTCGTCGTCAACAGCCAGGCGCGGACTCCCGGGATCATATCGGTGCGTTCGGACACGGCTCAGGGCGCGCGTCTTGCGACGGAGCACTTGCTAGAACTGGGTCACAAGCGGATTGCCTTCATTGGCGGACCAGCAGCCAGCCACAGCAGCACTCAGCGACGAAACGGATACCTGGCCGCCCTTCAGGACGCCGGCCAGCGGCCGGACCACCGACTCCTGATCCCCGGCGCCGGAGAAGCCGGCGACGGGCGCCGCGCGCTTCCTTGGCTTCGGGACCTGGGCGCTACGGGGGTCGTCTGTTACAACGACCTCACGGCCCTCGGCCTTCTGGCCGCCTCCTCGAGCAGCGGCATCCAGGTGCCCGGGCACCTGAGCGTGGTGGGAATAGACAACGTGCCCATGGGTTCGCTTTCGTATCCGCCGCTTACCACCGCGGATCAGCGCGTCGAGGAACTCGGCCGCTCGGCAATGAAGGCTGCGCTCGGAGCGATCTCAGGAGAGAAGGTCCCCGACGTGGTTCTCGAGAGCCGGCTGGTCCTGCGGGGATCAACGGGTCCCGCACGGGTGTAGTCAGCGGGCACAAGGCAGCGGGCAGCGGGCAGAGGGCAGCAGGCAGCGGGCAGTGGGCAGTGCGCAGTGGGCAGTGCGCAGTGTGCAGTTGTCAGTTGTCAGTCGTCAGTTGTCAGTTGTCAGTCGTCAGTCGTCAGTCGTCAGAAGGTGTGAAAAAATCGTGAGACCGCATTTCGACCCCAAGGGGGTCGCGTAGCAAAGCCCAGGGTTGGCCGCGTTGTCTGCGGCCTACCCTGGGTGACCAGGGAGTGGTTCCCAACCCTGAAAGGGTTGCGTATGTAGCCGGATACGCAACCCCTTCAGGGTTGGAATCTTTGACGGGCCG
>CAYQYP010000325.1:0-2381 GCA_964421755.1 uncultured Acidobacteriota bacterium | reverse complement strand
CCCGGCTGACGGTCGTCGAATTCACGGCGGGCCTTCCCGGATGGTCGGGATGGCTGTTTTCCAAGTCGCAGATCCGCAATCATACGTACAACGGCCCGCTGCACGGGACGGAACGGGCCGACCTCGTTGTCAGTCCCAATTTCCTCCTGGCCGGTGGGCTCGGATTCCTCCTCGCTCTCCCCCTGGCCGGACTGCTTTTCGTTGGACCCGCAGGTGTTCCGGCCGTGCCCAAGCGTGCGGTGAACCTGTTTGCGGCGTTCCCACGCTTGAAGCGATTGATTGCGAAGACGGCTTCGTTGCAGTTCAATCTCACGCTTCCGATGCTGGCCGTCTTTTATTTCGTGATATTGGCCGGGCTGCTGGGCACAAAAGTGTCCGGACGAAATGCAGGGCCAATGGTTGTCTGGGTCCTCTGGTTGTCTGCACTCATCCTCTTACTGGTTCCGCTGGGGGGCCGCATCTGGTGCCTGGTTTGCCCGCTGCCGTCTCTCGGCGAATGGTTGCAGCGCAGCTTTGCCGCCAATCCCGCCCGGGTGCTCCAGGGATCCGGCAGCGGGAGTAATCGGTGGCCGCAATGGCTGAGAAACGCCTGGCCTCGTACGCTTCTTTTCTTGCTGCTCGGGACGTTCAGCATGGCGCTGGTCGCCGTCCCGGCCGCGACCAGTTGGCTGCTGATCGGGCTGGCCGGTCTGGCAGTCCTCACTTCGCTTTTTCCGGAACAGCGGCTTTTTTGCCGGCACCTGTGTCCGATCAACGGTTTCATCGGCCTGTACTCTATGACTGGCCGTCTGATGGCGCGCTCGGTCTCCCCCGAGACCTGCTCGAAATGCGAGGAACGTTTCTGCCTGAACGGGAGCGCGAAGGGCTGGGGGTGTCCGTACGGGCTCTGCATGGGCGAGGTCAACCGCAACAACGATTGCGGCCTGTGCACCGAGTGCATTCGGACTTGCGCCTACGACAACGTCGCGCTCTTTTGGCGCCGCTCCGGATGGGACCGCGGGATAGCCAGCCATGGAGAGGCATGGCAGGCGACTGTGATGTTCGGTCTTTCGGTGATTTACGGCCTTGTCAACCTGGGACCCTGGGACCGGATTCGAGACCTGATCGATATCGTGGATCGGGGGAACTGGGGGACCTTTGCCGCGTACGGTGTCGTCGTCTGGGTCCTGTTGCTCGGCGTTGTGCCCATCTTGCTGTACCTGCTTGCGTCGGCCGGCGTTCGCTTGAGCCGATCTGGAATCCAGGCGGGACCGATGTTCCGTGCTTCCTCGGCAAGTCTGGTTCCGCTTGGACTGTCGCTCTGGATGGCGTTTGCGATTGCCATGTTTTGCTCCATGTTCACGTTCGTTCTTCAAAGCCTGTCGGATCCGCTGAACTGGGGATGGGACCTGCTGGGAAGGGCCGGAAGTCCCTGGCATATTCTCTGGTCTCCGGCGATCCCCTGGCTCCAGGTCATCTGCATCGCAGTCGGCCTCGTGTACTCCCTCCGAACCTTGTACGATGCCTGGTACGAGAGTGTTGGCGGCGAGCGTGGGGCGCTCTTCGGCGGGTTGCCCATGGCCTTATTCCTTTGCGCTGTCGCTATTGGTATGGTGTCCTTCTATGCCGGATGAGCGGAGTCGGGAAAAGAAACGATCGGCAACCCGGCCGAAGGCGGTGCCGCGGAAAAGACTGGGTTGGCTTCATTGGATGATGATCGCGGCCGTCCTGCTGGGGATCCCAGCGGCCGTCCTGGTCTACCAGGCCCATCGTTCCGGCCTGTCCGCCAGCCAGATGCTTTCGCACGTCTTCAGGGGTGCGCGGAGCGAACCGGCGAGCCATGAAGAGGGCGCAAGGCGCGGGGCAAGAGTCACCGAATTGATGGCACATTCAGTGGGATTCCCTGCGAGTGAATCTCCGCGGATTGCCAGTGTGACCATAGCCGACCTGGATCGGGACAGCCTTCTCGATTTTCTCGTTTGCGACATGCAGGCCAACCGGATTGGTTGGATTCGGCAGTCCCCCGCCGGTGTTTACACGGAGAAGTGGGTTGGACCGGTGCTTCCCGCGCCCGCCCGCGTCGACGCCTCCGATGTTGACGCTGACGGCGATTTTGACCTGCTGGTCGCCGTTATGGGACAGGTATTCCCGAGCAACGACAAAATCGGCTCGGTCGTTATCCTGGAGAACAGGGGCGGCGATCAGTTCGTCCCCCATACAGTGCTTGACCGTGTGGCCAGGGTCACCGATGTGCGTGGCGCCGACTTTGACGGAGATGGGGACACTGACCTGGTGGTCGGCCAGTTCGGTTATGACGACGGCGAAACACGGTGGCTCGAGAACAACGGCAACTGGAACTTCCGGTCCCACCTGCTGCAAAGCCTCTCCGGCGTCATTCACAC
>CAYQYP010000324.1:0-12097 GCA_964421755.1 uncultured Acidobacteriota bacterium | reverse complement strand
CGGCCTAAAAGCGGCCGGGCTGCCGGACTCTGGAGAGTCCGGCCACAATAAACACAGGAGGCCGAATGATTCCAATGGCACGCTGCTTTTCTCTCAGGCATCCTGCCCGTGACTTGATAATGCTGCTCGTCTTGCTCGGCCTGGCAGTCCCGACCACGGCTCAAGCTGGCGAGATCACGCACAAGAATCTTCGCTTCGTCGAGTATCCCGATTTCCCGGAGGCTCATTCCACCTGGGGTTCGATTGGTTACAGCACGGTTCATCGCAAGGTGTTCGTAGGGGTCACCAACCATCGAGACCGCGTCGGGCTCTTCGAGTATGACGTCACGACCGAGCGGATGCACCTATGCGGATTCGTTCCTGATCTGGCGAACCTGCGGGCATTCCAGTGGCAGGGGAAGATCCACTCGCAGATAGTCGAAGGACCTGGTGGGGCGATGTACTTCACGACCGACGGAGGAGAAAGCCGTGAGGAGTACCTTATGGACCACCCCTACGGCTACAGCGGCGGGTTTGTGATGAAATGGGATCCGGCCGTCAATCGGCTCACCAACCTGGGTCTCGGCCTGCAATATGAGAGCATCAAGGACCTGCAGGTAAACCCGACCACGGGCCTCATCTGCCTCGTTTCATATCCCCAAGTCCGGTTCCTCACCTATGATCCGTCGGCAAACGATTTGCGAGACCTTGGCCGGCTCGGCAGCGATCATGTCCCGCGGGTCATGTTCAGTGACTGGTGGGGCAATGTCTACTATGTTGACTGGCGTCAGCGGCTGGTCAAGTACGAGGCTGAGCAGCGGCGACTGATTTTCGCCCGCGACAGCCTCCCGGCCTTTCCCGGCACACCCGGCGAATACATCGTGACAGGGATAACGGCCTATGCCGTGGACCGGCAAGCTGGGGTAATTTACCTTGTGACGTACGGCGCGAAAATGCTCGCGTTTCGCCCCTCCAAAGAGGGCCTGGGCCCGGTGGAGGATTTGGGCGGCATCTTTGATGCGCCCGGGCAGCCGCCCTGGCGGTATTACTGTCCGAACCTGGCCTTAGGATCCAACGGGAAGCTCTATTATTTCATCGGAGGTCACGGAATGTATGCCGTCAAGGGGGAGAACATCGCGCTAATGGAGTTCGATCCGAAAACGCGCGCCAAAAGGATCGTTCTCACGAGTCCCCTGAAAGAGATCAGCGAGGTCACGGGGTCCGACGTCAAGGATCCGGCCGGCAACCTCTACTTTGCGGGCCGTCGGGATGATCCGGATGCAGCGCGACGCGGAGAATCAGGGGCGAGCCAGCCTTTCATGATTATCCTGAACCCTGAAAGGAGTCTCCGATGAAACCGCTTCTTATCGGTCTTTTGGTACTCGTGGCAATCGCGGTTGCGCTTCACGGCGAGTATGTTTTCTTCACTCCAAAAGGCAGCTTCACAGCGGAAGTTTCACTGGAGAACTCTGCTTTACCGCGCCTGCCAATTTACCGAAATGCAATCACGTCGCTCGAGGTGGTCGGCGCCTATGCGGTGGGCGGCACGTCCTCCAGGCCTGGCCTCAGCCCCTACCTGTTCGCGGTCTCCCTTTCAACAAGGAAACTCGAATTCGTGCGGGATCTCAATGAACTGATACCAGGCCAAAGGGCCATCCAGAGCGGTTTCGGCCGAGGGCAACAAGGCGTCTTGTTCGCCGGGACGATGCCGGACCAGGCAGGCGGCTCCGGGCACCTGCTGCAGATCAGGGTGGGCAAAGAAGGCATAGAGGCGGTAGACCTTGGGACGCCGATAAAGGGGGAGGGAGTTTTCGCCCTGGCCGCGAGTCGCGGGCGAGAGGAGCTTTATGGGATTGCTCATCCTTCTGGGCGATTCTTCGTGCATGAGCTCCGCACTTCCCGCACTCAAGTTTTCCCCGAGACAGCGCCGTCTCGAAAGCAACTGGAGCTCCTTGCCAACTACGCCCTGACACCCAGCGACTTCCTGACTCGCCAGCTCGTTGTGGACCGCGAGGGACGGGTTTTCGGGAGCATGCCGGTAAACCGGCTCTTTCGCTTTGATCCAGGGTCCAGACGCGTGGATGTGCTTAGCGATGAGCTCCCCGAAGTGTGGGGAAGGCGCCCGCTCGGACGTGTTGATGCCTGGGCACAAGGACCTGATGGAATGCTCTACGGCGGGAATGCGGGAGACGGCCAGCTCTTCAGGCTCGACCCGAATACCGGGCGTGTCACCAACCTTGGGAAGCCGATCATGATGCCCAGGATCAAGGGGCTCGCTTTCGGGGCGGACGGCACGCTTTATGGAGTCGCCGGTGGCGAGCCCGGGTACACTCATCTGTTCCGCTACGATCCTGCCGATCGCGGATTTGTGGACCTCGGCAACCCCCGCTTCCCGATGACGGCGCCGGGAATTGAACAAGGAATCGCCTGGCGGGGATTCCAGATCGGGTCCATGGCGGCAAGCGAAGACGGAAAGTGGATCGTGCTCGGGGAAGAGGAGGCGTTGAGTCATCTGATGGTGTTCCCCGCCCTCGAGTAAAGGCTATGCGTTTCACGCTGAAAATTGCACTCTTGGTGCCCCTGCTCTCGCTCGCGGGATCATGCCGCTCAGCCCGAGAGCCGCAGGCGCTTCTCCTAGCGCTCGCCACTTTTCAGAAATCGGCTTCGCCGCCGGTTGCTAATCCCGCACGGCTCGGCTTCCTAACCTATGGCGGCGAGCAATGGAGCTATCGGCAGATCGAGGATCCGCAGAGCCGCGTTTTCCACAAAGCTATGGTTTATGAGATCAGCCCCGGCAAACGCGGCATCCTGACTGCCGGAGGCACCCGAGCGATCTTGAAGCTGTGGCGTCGGGGAGAGGCGCCCGAAACCATCTGGGAAGCCGACTTTGGCGGCGATTTCAGCCGGATGCGCGACGTGGAAGCAGCCGACCTGTTCCAGGACGGCCGGCCGTCTCTAGTCGTCGCCACGCATGACCAGGGCGTGGTGGCGATCGTGCGTCCGCGTCCCCAGGGAGGATTCTCGGTTCAGGAACTGGACCGGCGGCCGCAAACCATCGTACATGAGGTCGAGACAGGCGACCTGGACGGAGACGGGGTCCTCGAGGTTTATGCGACCCCGAGCCGGCCTAACTTCTTGGATGGAACACCGCAACCGGGGGAAGTCTTACGTTACGTTCCGCGGTGCGGGTTGAAGAGCGAGGTCGTTGCCGCGCTCGGCAGCCGTCATGCCAAGGAGATTCTCTGTGAGGACGTGGATGGCGACGGGCGCGACGAGCTGTACGTTTCGGTCGAAGCAGTGGAGGGCGGCCAGGTGGAAATCATGCGCTACGACGCACGCACCCCACCCGCTGACGGGATTCCAGTTGCCACCCTCGAGGACAGCCTGTGCCGGTTCCTGACGGCGGGCGACATGGACGGTGACGGCAGGCGGGAGCTGGTTGCGGCGACTCACCGCAGCGGGCTCTGGCTGTTGCGACCCGGCAAAGATCCCCGATCGAAATGGCACGTGGAGGCAGTTGACCGAGCGTCGTCGGGATTCGAACATGCGGCGTTGCTGGCCGATCTGGATGGAGACCGGACGGACGAGTTATACGTGGCCAACGATAAGGCAGGCGAGGTAGACCGGTACAAGTGGCGTAACGGACGCTTCCACAAGATCCGCCTTCACCGGTACCCGGTCGACCTGTCGGTGATCACGTGGAATATCATGCCGGCCCCGGCGAATTTGCTGCCATAGCGGGCGGCTCTTGATGACCCCAACGGGGTCATGTAGCAGAGCCCAGGGTTGGCCGCGCCTTTTGCGGCCTACCCTGGGTTCGTTGTGAGGCGGGATCCAACCCTGAAAGGGTTGCGTAACGAACTCGATACGCAACCCTTTCAGGGTTGGATCCCCTACCGGCCCCAAACCCAGGGTAGGCCGCAGAGAGCGCGGCCAACCCTGGGCTTTGCTACGTAACGCCTTCGGCGTAAGAAGCAGGACGGGCCACCAAACCAGGAGGTAAATAATGTTCCGCGTTCTCTTGCTTATCCTCGTGTTCTCCCCCTGCACTATGGCTGAACCGGTCACCTTCACACACGGGAAACTCGAGGTCCCTACTTATTCGTTTCGCAGATCGGAGATCGTCGCGCCGCTTTTCAAGTCGATCGAGAATGCAGGACACTATCCGTACACCATACTCGACTGGAGTTCGCGCCTCGAGAAGCCGGAACCGGTCGAATTTGAATCCCTGGTGCTGGAAAACGAATACCTGCGCGTCGAACTCCTCCCCGAACTGGGCGGGCGGATCTATTCGGCATTTGACAAGGTAGCCAAGCGTGAGCTTTTCTATCATCCCAGCGTAATCAAGCCCGGCCGCTACAACCAACGGGGAGGCTGGCCGGTCGGCAACCTCGAATTGTACGGACCATTTGATGCCCATATGCTCACCTGGCCCGGCGAACCCTGGGCATGGGCCTGCACACGCCACCCGGACGGAAGCGCTACCGTTGTTCTCAGCCACATCGACCATTTTTTCAGGGACAAGATATCCCTGTCCGTTACTTTGCGGCCCGGGCGCGCCTTCCTGGAAACCACCATCCGACTCTACAACAAGAACCTGCTTCCCAATCGTTACCTGATATGGACAAACGCCGGCGTAGGTGTCACCGAAGGGAGCCGCTTTGTATATCCAATGACCAGAACGATCGGGCACGACAGTTCCGCCCTCAGCACCTGGCCAATCATCAATGGAGAGGATCTCAGCTGGAACAAGAACAACAAGAACATGCTCGGGGTCTTCGGTCTCGATATCTTCGACAACTTCATGTCGATTTATGACTACAAAACCGACTACGGGACTGTCTGCTTTACCAACAGGCTGCTGGCACGTGGCATGAAGACGTGGACGTTCGGCTCGGGTCTGACGGCACTTCGGCACATGGCTCTGTACACTGACAAAGATGGGCTTTACATGGAGACCCAGAGCGGGCGTTTTATTTGGGACGGTAACTACGAGTTCATTGACCCGGGCCAAACCGACGGCTGGACTGAGTACTGGTTTGGAGCGGGACAACTCGGGGGCCTGACCACCGCAACGCAGCACGTTGCGGTTTACCTCGATTTGCCGGTGCAACTTCCGGGGACCGCAAACTTCACCGCAACCGCGACCGGCGTTTTCCCGCAGGCCAACCTCGAACTGTACGTGGGTGACAAGGCGATTTGGTCGGCCAAAGAAAACCTGGCAGTCGGTGCTGTTTTCCGTTCGTCCATTGCACTTCCTGCGAACGCGAAACAATCCACACTGACTCTTCGCATCCGTGCTTGCGACGGGCAGTTATTGCTCGATCACACCATCTACCCGGATGGCGCCCATCCCAACGCGGAGTATGCCGGCGATTCGATACCTCGCAAGTTCGGGCCGTTCGAGACACTCCAAGTCGAGGAGCTGTACCAGAAGGGTCTGAGTCACGAAAAATTCGGGCAGACGGATGATGCGGAAGAAGCCTATCGAGCAGCACTCGCCAGGGATCCGCTTTTTTCTCCCGTTCATTTACGTCTTGGCTTGCTGGCTATGGACCGCTTCGAGTATGGAAAAGCCCTGGCTTACTTCGAGAAAGTACTGGAGCGAGATCCAAGCAATGGCGATGCTCATTACTTCCTCGGAATTATCTCGGCCGAAACCGGGAAGCTTCTGGAGGCTCGGCGTCACTTCTACCGGCTGCTCCCGTCTTCATCGAAATTTGGACGCCGTGACTACATGCTGTCCTGGCTGGCTTTAAGGGACAACGACTGGCCGGAAGCGACCGCTAGTCTGGCGCGCGCGTCAACCGTCACTCCCCTCGACCTCTCCGCCAGACAGGCTTACGCTTACGTTTTAAGGAAAACCGGGCGGCGCGATGAAGCCCAAAAGGAACGGGATGCGATCCTGAAGTTAGATCCTACGAACTCTTTCGCTCGAAGCGAACAGTGGTTTGCGGAAACAGGCAGCGCAGACGACAAGTCGGCGATGGAGGCCATGGACGAGGCCTGCGCTCATCATCCCCAGGGTTATCTCGAATTGTCGACGGAATACATGCGGCTGTCCGCCTGGAGGGAGGCAGGCGCGGTCCTCAACCGGGGAATTGCAGTCGCGCAGTCTTCCGGTCAGGCGCCCTACCCACTGCTCCTGTACTACCGAGCGCATGTCGCAGTTCAGGAAGAAGACAACGAGGTGGCCACACGCTTGCTTGGCCAGGCGCGTCGGCAGGAGCTCGCGATTGACATCTTCCCTTTCCGATACGAAGACACGCAGGTGCTGGCCTACGCACGGAAGATTGCCCCAGGAGATGCCAATGCCACGGTCCTGTTGGGTGATCTCTTATACAGTTGCGGCCGCCGCGACGAAGCAATCGAACTGTGGCGCGAAGCCGTCAAGATTGATCCTGTACACTTCTTCGCCCTGCGCGATCTGGGAATGGCGCTGCTGGTCTCGCAGGAACAGAAGGGAGGGCTCGAGCTCCTGACTCGGGCTTCCGTTATCCGCCCTGATCACCTTGCAACTACCATGCTGCTTGCCGACATCAACGCCCGAGTGGGCAATGCTGACGCCGCCCGGAAGGCGATTGAACGAGCGCTGGAGAAGTCTTCGGGCCGCGATGTGTTGATAGAGAAGCTCGCGTCGGTTGAAGCGCAGGTCGCAAACGAGGCAAGGGCGCTCGAGTTGTTGACGAGCCATAAGTTCGAAGCCACACATCAGACCTATTCGCTGCTCCATCTGTACCGGGGAGTGCGGTTGATGGTGGCGTTGGGGGCTTACAAACAAGGCAACCTTCAGGAAGCCGTTACGCATGTTCGCGCGGCGGCACAACCTCCCTCAAGCCTGGGGATCGACGATTATGCCACCGTGAAAAGCTCCCGGCTCCTGATGTTCGAAGCGCTGCTTCACCAGGCCGCAGGCAATGTTGCGGAAGCCCGGTCGGCATGGAAGGCGGCCGCCGAGACCCGGGATGACGACATCGAAGGCGAAGGGCTCTTTCGCGCTATCGCGCTGCTCAAGATCGGGCAGACACAGGAGGCCAACGAGTGGTTGAATGCTTTCGCGTCCGTTAACCAGCAGCGTAGAACCGACAACTCGATCGAGGTACGCACTCAGGCGCACTGCTTAGCCGGAGTCTATGCTGCCTTTCGGGGTGAGGACACAAAGGCAGACGAGTACTTCAATCAGGCACTGGACATCAATCAGTCGCACCTGTATGCGAGGCAAGCGCGGGCCTGGCTGCAGGCAGGACTACTCGCGGCGCTAAGGAAATCGCCTTAAGCAGTCAGCGACCGGCTTTTGTTGTGGCCGGACTCTCCAGAGTCCGGCTGGCCGGGCTCGCCGAGAGCCCGGCCATAACCAGCCAGCTACCGGGATCACTGATCGGTGAGTGGTAGGCCCTCGACCTGGCCGGGCTTCCGAAGCCCGGCCAGCCGGACTCTGGAGAGTCCGGCCACAATTGACACCGGCACCTGTAGGGCGCAATCTTAGGCCAACGACGCGAACAACCGAGATGACTATGTTTAGACTGTCGCGGCTTCTGGGTTTCTCTGTTCTTCTTGTCGCCCTGGCCGGGCTGCGGCCGTCTGACGAGCAGGTGATTCTCTACTCGACCGACTTTTCGAACTTGGCGCCCGGCAGCTTCGGCCAGCCGGCCAGCCTGGGCTTCCCCGAATATCACCATATCCCTCGGAAATTCACAGACGGCTGGAAGATCGTCAACAACCGGGGGCCAGAGGAATGGAAGGTCTTCGAAGTGGACGGGAAGCATGTGCTGAACTACCTCGGGTACAACGCGGAGGCGTGGACCAAGGACTTCATCTACCCGATCCTGTGCACGGGCGACCCCCTTTGGGGGGACTATTCCGTCGAGCTCGTCATGACCCCTTTGAGCCGGCCCGAAGTGGCCGCCCCGGTTGGCCTTCTCTTCAGGTACCAGGACGGTCGTCACTACTACTTTTTCGGCTTCGATGCCGAGAGCCGGGTTGTCATGCGCTACCGCGACGGCGAGAAAGCGTTCCGCCGGGACGGCTGGCAGAATCTCGGCTCAAGGGACTTCACTGTCGAACCCGGGAAGACTTATCGATTGAGAATCGAAGCTTTTGGATCCAGGCTGGAGGGTTTGGTTAACGACGAGCGAGTTTTTACGGTGAGCAACGATCGCTTCTCGGGCGGTCAGATCGGGGTTTTGGCGTGCTCGCCGGTTCGCTTCCACTCTGTGCGGGTCCAGACCACGCCGGCTGAGTCAGCAGCGTTCGTGGCTCGGCGGGCCAAACAGGAGGCTGGACTGCAGGATCTTCGGCGGCGGAATCCCAAACCCGTCCTCTGGAAGCGATTTTCTACCCCGGGGTTCGGAGTTTCCCGGGCGCTTCGGCTGGGAGACCTGGACGGGGACGGACAGACGGATTTCCTGTTCGTTCAGAGCATCCCTTTCTTTGGCTCCAACTATCATCAGGTCAGTTGCCTCACGGCAGTCAGCTCAAGCGGGAAGGTGCTGTGGCAGGAGGGGACGCCGAATCCCGACCACGCTTATGTCTCCTACGATGTCGCGGCACAGGTGCACGACATCAACGATGATGGGCGGGCCGAAGTCGTTTACGCCCACGACTCACAGATCAGAATCCTGGAGGGAAAGACGGGGCGACTCCTGGCTCATCACCCGGTGCCGGGTTCAGCCATCTCCGCCGAAGAGATGTCATGGAAAGAGTATCAGCACTACTACCGGCGCGATCACCTTCCTTGGCTGAATGTCGACTGCATAGCCTTTGCTGACCTGCGGGGCGCCGGAAAGCCCCTGGACATCATCATCAAAGACCGGCATACCCGCTTGTGGGCCTATACGAACGACTTCCGGCTGCTGTGGACGCGCAGCGCCAACCTCGGACATTTCCCTACCTTCTCCGACGTCGACGGGGACGGGAAAGACGAGGTCTTTATCGGCTATACGCTGTTTGACCACGACGGCAAGACGCTATGGACGCTCGACGGCGCACTCGAAGAACATGCGGACGGGATCTGCGCGGGCAACTTCTGCGGCGCCCCGGCTGGGGACAGGGTCTTCATTTCCGCGAGTGATGACGGGGTGGTCGTGGTGGATCTCAAGGGGCAGATACTCAAACATCACCGAATCGGCCATGCTCAGACGCCTTCCGTTGGACAATTCCGCCCGGACATCCCCGGACTGGAATTCTGTAACATCAATTATTGGGGGGAACCAGGACTGATCACCCTGTTCAACACTTGCAACGGAGAGGAAATCACCCGGTTTGAGCTGATCCACGCCGGATCTCCGATTATGCCGGTCAACTGGCGGGGGAACGGGCAGGAGTTCATTCTGTTGTCGACGAACCCTGAAGAAGGAGGAATGGTAGACGGCTGGGGCCGTCGCGTGGTGGTTTTTCCCGCGGATGGTCACCCCAATATGTCCTACCTGGTTCATGATCTCGCTGGTGACGCGCGGGATGAGATCATTACCTGGAGCCCACAGGAGCTCGCCATTTACACGCAATCCGAACCATCCGCCGGACAACGAGTTTATGCGCCCAAACGTCCACCCATCTACAACGAATCGAACTACGTCCCGATCGTCTCCTGGCCGGGGTGGAAGGAGAGGTGATCGACCTGGGGCCACAGGAAAACAGGGAGGTCGTGGCATGGACCGAAGATCATTTCTGGCGGCGAGTGTCGCGGCTGCCGAGGCGCTGAAGTCCTCATCAAGGGGCGGGGTCATGGAGCAGCTTGGCTTCGGCGCCCGTTTCCAGAAGATCGACCGCCGAAAAGTCCGCCGCCTCTCCAAGGCTGCGAGCTTTACGCTTTTCGAGCCAGGAATCCCGGCAGCCTATCGTGTTCGACCCGGAGAAATCGTTCTCGTTGAGTGCTCGCATGGCCTCCCCGGACTCGTTACCCGTGATGGTCGGTTCACCAAGCCGGGACCGTCGGACAAAATCAATCCGGCCACCGGACCGATTTACGTCGAGGGAGTCAAGCCGGGCGACGGCCTGGCCGTCGATCTCCTGGATATTCGGACCGGTGACTGGGGCTATTGTGCCGGGCACGTTTATGAAATCAGGGAGGGTCAGGTGATCGTCAGCGATCGGACTCGCCTGCCGGTCGAACCGATGATCGGAGTAGTGGGAATCACACCTGCCGCCGGCAGCATGGACACGCGCAGACCGGCCGAAACGGGGGGCAACATGGACTGCCGGGACGTTCGAGCGGGAACTACCGTCGTCTTTACCGCCCAGGTTCCGGGTGCCTTAGCCGGTTTCGGCGATGCGCACGCTTTGCAGGGTGATGGGGAGATTTCGGGACAAGGGCTCGAGACGGACGCCGAGGTCCTCCTGCGTTTTCGGGTTCTGCCGCAGAAGCTGTCCGCGCGCCCCGTCCTCCTGAGGCCCGGTTTCGTTTACACCGTGGGAGCGCACGAGGACCTGGCTGAGGCGGCCTGGCAAGCCACAGACGACATGGTCGCGCTCGTGGCACGAACGAGCGGCCGCCCGGAAGATGAATCGCGGATCTTGGTCAACTTTCTCGGTCGACTGATCGTCAACCAGATTGTCGACCCGTCCAAAGGGGCACGCATGGAAATGCCCGCCTGGGTCTTTGCACCGCAAGCGCTGTATTGATTCAGGCCGAAGCCTTAGCCCAGTCGGTCCTTTTCGGAGCCGCGCACGCAGCGCTTTTCAGCGGAGTAAGCGGGTTCTCGATGGCTAGTGCGACCTGGTGCTCGGAGAACCCGCTTACTCCGCTGAAAAGCGCTGCGTGCGCGGCTCTGAAAGAAAGCCGCCTGCCGTGTGAAGATCCGGGTTAGAAACGACTTGTCAGGGGGAGACCCGGCCTTCAAACAGGTTGCGGGCAAAATGGTTTATGCGTCAGACGTAGCGGTGAGTGGCAGTCCGGAGGTGAAACGGGGCCATGTTGGCGCTGCTGCCCAAATCGAGAGAGTTCCAGCGCTGAGCCGGTCCTGCGAACGCCGCACACCTCCGGACATCCGGGGGCGGACAGACGGTGCCGGCGAGTTAACGATGAACCGCGGCTTGGGCGGGCTGGAGCTCCAGGAATTCGGGAGTGCCCATCACTCCAGCCTTTTGCATAGCCTCCCTCAACTCTTGGGAGTTCCGGAATGCATGGGCCTTCTTCAGGTCTTCCGCTTCGAACAAAATCACCAGATCGTTCGCGTCATCGGTGGTGCGCAGCAGCTGCAACTCACGCAACCCAGCCTTTGCTCGTGCGGGTGCATGCTCGTCATATACTCGTTTCCACGAGTCAAAATTCTGGACTCTATGGCGAACTAAGAAATAGAACATGGTACACGTCCTTTCTGTGAGCCGGCTCCGGCTTAAGGCGAGTCAGGCGCGGAACATTCACTTCGCGAATGGGGTCGGGGGCTTGATCAGATGCCACGGCCGGTAGTCGCGGTCTATGGTAAGTAGAACCCACCGGTCGGCGAATGTCCAGTGTGACCGCGACAGGCCCTTACACTCCCTTCTCGTCGAGGGTGTTGAGAAAGGTTCCCGACCCCAAAGGGGTCGCGTAGTAAAGCCCAAGGTTGGCCGCGTTTTGTGCGGCCTACCCTGGGTACGGAATGCGGCGCGAGCCCAACCCTGAAGGGGTTGCGTATCGAGCATGATACGCAACCCCTTCAGGGTTGGGGCTTTACCGCGCCGTTAACCCAGGGTAGGCCGCACAAAACGCGGCCAACCCTGGGCTTTACTACGCAACGCCTTCGGCGTAGTAAAGTGGAGACACTCTCCGTGTAATGCGTGTAATACGTAAGTTGCAAATCTCTTGGCACGGCTGGCCGGCTACCGCACCTCGATCTCTGCCTCCGCGTTCTTGCCGCTGATCACCTCGGTGATCGCAACTTTCCATCGGCCAGGGGCGTCGCTCAGGGCCGTCCTGAACCGCATCTGCGCTTCATTTGCCGCGATGTCGAAGTTCCCTCCGTAATAAGGCACCTCTACCCCGTGCGGATTCGTAACTGTCATCCTGGCTGTCGATCGAAGGGACTCGTTGCCTTGAACTTTTATATCCACCTGGATTTCTTCTCCGAGCCGGATCTCTGAGGGGGCACTGACAGTGACCCCGCTGATGGGCTTCTCGAGCAACGCCAACAAGACGGGT
>CAYQYP010000323.1:0-14828 GCA_964421755.1 uncultured Acidobacteriota bacterium | reverse complement strand
ACCTGCTATTCCGGTCGCTGCATGGCTGACTGGATGATGCGGTCGATCAGATCGGGATAGCTCAAGCCCTGTTTTTGAGCCGCTAGGCTCAATTCACCTTTGGGATCCAGGTGAGGATTGGGGTTCCCTTCGATAACGTAGAAATCCCATGAATCCGGACTTTTCGACTTACCCTTCGGAGAGACGAGCCTCAGATCGACCCTGGCGTAGTCACGCAGCTTCAGCGTCTGATAGGTGCTGACGACCGCTTCCTTTATCCGTTCGATAACCCCTTCGGGGATGTCGTCGGGAAAGCGCTCGGGCGCTTTGTAGCCGGCGGACTTCTTGTCCCATTTCGCCTCGGATGACGCGATCTTCGGTTCGTCGGACGGCAGCTTCGAGAAGTCCCACTCGAGTAGGGGAAGGACCTCGGGCTTCTCATTGCCCAGAACGCCGGCATAGATCTCCCGCCCCTCGACGTACTCCTCGACCAGCGCGGCGGTTCGGAACTCGGTTGTGATGTAAGAGATGCGCTCCATCAGCTCTTTGACATCGTTGACGATCGAGTTGGCGTCAATACCAATCGAAGCGTCCTGATTAAGGGGCTTGACGAACAGCGGGAATTCCAGGTTGTCGGCCCATTCGACCTGGCCCGCATTCATGATGGAGAACTTGGGATAGGGCACCGAATGGAACGAAAAGAGCTTTTTCGAAAGCGCCTTGTCCTGGGCTAACGCCAGTCCGAAGGCGGGCGCCCCGGTGAAGCGTTTTCCCATCAGCTCGAGCAGTGACGCGACGTTCTGCTCGTGGTGGCTGACGCCCGCCAATGACTCACAAAGGTTAAAAATCAGGTCGCTCTCGTCGCTTGCGATTTTTGAAACAAGGTCCCTGATGCGCGCGGAAGCGGCGAGGAGCTTGACCGGGTGACCCAGCTTGTCCAGCGACTGCGAGACTGACTCATAGACCAACGGCAGTTTCTCGCCGCTGGCTTCGGCCTCGGCTTTGTGGTCATCTTCTAGTGCATCGTATAGGAGGGTTATATTCATCCTGAATCCAGTGAGTGCGGTCGGTCACTTGATCACGAAATCGCCCTTGTACAGCTTGTTCATTGCCAGTGTGGTGGTGTAAGCGGTCAGTTCCATTAGAACCGTGCCGCTTTTCGCCGGGTTCACCCACAGCTGCAGTTCCTTGGCCCGGTCCCTGAAATGGTTCACGAGAGAACGCACCAGGGTGTCATTGAGACCTGTCCAGTAAGTCACTTTGCCGACAATGTCTTTGCGGTGGCGGTTGAGGAATTCCGAAGCAGACTGCCACTCGTCCTCTTTACCTGTGGGGACACGGCGCTCGAAGATATCCTTGAGATCGCCGTCAAAGTAGGCCGGGATATCGATCTCGCTGGGACGCAGGCGCTTATAGTACTCAGCTAACGAGAAACTCAGCTCCTCACGGTAGTCTCCCGCAGTCACGGGCGGCCGGGTCTTTCCCAGCATCGGGACAACACGATCCACGTAAAGAAGCTTCTTGTAACAACCCCAGTCCTTATAAACGTCTCGCCAGTCTGACGAGGGGTTCAGCCAAACCGCGAAGGTCTCGGCAAAGTCCTCGTCCGGGTGCTTCTGTGCGTACCAGCCCGGGATGTGCCGGACGAAGTTGCGGGAAAACGGGTTTGGCTGGTAATCCTCGCTGTACGGTCTCGAATATGGCCCGAACAACTTATGCCAATCCTCGGTCTCGTAGAGCCGATACGCGTAATTGAACGCGTGGCCTGCTTCGTGTCGCAAATAGCTAAGAATTTCGACATCGGTCTCAGCCTCGATCGTCTCCATCATTTCTTCTTCGAGGCGGGACAGCTTCTTGTTGGCGAGGAAGAAAGGTATGCCGATGACGGGGACGCCTTCCGGGCACCCCCACTCGTCGGACAGGAAGACGAGGGGCCGGAACTCCTGGAGTCCGGCCGTCTGCAGTTCCTCGTACAACTGCTCAACGAGCTTCTCGAGCCGGGTTCCCTCGAGCTTCAGCCCCAGTTCGCTGATCCTGCGCTGGAGCAGCCGCTCACGCTCCTCGCTCCAGTCGTCCGAAGACGCCTCAGATACCTCGAACTGAGTCTTCTTCCCAAGGGGCATCGCGTATCCTTAACTTCCATCTTACTTTCCGGGCACCCAAAACTGAAGCCAACCCGGCTTACTGTGACTGGTATAACCAACCCTGGATTAGCGACCGTGTATCCTAATCATGTGATCCCACCCAACGCCGCCGCGTCCTCGTTGATCCCGGACCCATCGAAAAGGGGAATCTTGCGCGAGACGGTGGTTGAGCTGATGAATGAAGCCGTGGGAAAGTCAACATGGCTGTGTGAGCAGTTCGGCGCCGGCAAGTTCTCCCAGACATTCAGGTTAACCGGAACATGGCGCCAGTATGTGGTTCGTGTAGCGCCGCCGGACTCTATGCTTCAGCTGTTTTACGAGCGCAGAATGATGCGTCAGGAACCGGACATCCACCGACGCATCCAAGCGAAGATCGACATCCCGATCCCGGAGATCGTGCACTTCGATTTTTCGCGAAAGAAGATCGATCGAGACTTCCTCATCATGCCGCTTCTTCCCGGCACTCCGCTCAGCGAGGCTAACCTGACCGGCTCAGCGTGGGACCGGGCGCTATCCCAGTGGGGCAGCCACATAGCCCGCATTCACACCATCGTCGACGGGCAGAATCGCTTCGGCTATCTTGGCGCACACCATCCCATGGAGCCTCAACCCACCTGGGCTGCCGCTTTCCGCGAGATGTTCCGCCTCGAATTGGGTGACATTGTGGCTGCGGGTATTTACAGCCCCCAGACAGCCGAATGGGCGCTGGGCCTTCTGGACAACCGCCTCGGGCTGTTCGATCACTGCCGCACCCCTCACCTCCTCCATGGCGACATCTGGGGGACCAATTTGCTGGTCGCGAGGGACGGAACAGTTACCGGGGTGCTCGATTTCGACCGGGCCTGCTGGGGCGACATCGAATGGGACTTGGCGGTGGCGGAATACTGCGGAGTTACCCAACCGGCCTTCTGGCAAGGTTACGGCACTCGCGTTCAGACCCGCGAAGGCGAGGCCGCAATTCGAAGGCTCTTCTATCTCCTGTACGAGCACCAGAAGTACGTCATCATCGCGCTCTCGAGCCGGCGTAGAGACCCGGCCGGGGCGCGGCGGTATGCGAGCGAGTGCCTCGACATCCTGAACAACTTCGAACGGACCAACCGCCCAGACTTCTGAGCCTTACACCTGCTGCAGGATACTCGACTGGAGCATCGTCTCGCCTGGTTTGAGGGCGACGACTTCCGTACCCAGGTCCTTGGTCAGTTCCTTCAGCTGCTCGGGAGTGCCGACCAGCGGCGGAAAGGTCGCGTAGTGCATCGGGATCACCCGACGCGGCTTCATGAGCCGGCAGGCGTAGGCGGCTTCCTTCGGTCCCATCGTGAACAGATCACCACAGGGGAGCAGAACCAGGTCCGGACTGTACAGTTCGGAGATGATCTTCATGTCCCCGAACACCGATGTGTCGCCGCAGTGGTAGACCTTGAACCCGTTTTCGAACTCAACGACGAAGCCGGCGGCTTCTCCGCCATACACGACCGAGCCGTCCTCTTCCGTGATGCCGCAGCTGTGACGGGCGTCCACCATGGTTACGCGGACGTCATTGAGTTGCTGGCTGCCGCCTTTGTTCATCGCACTCGCGTTCTTCACGCCTTTTCGGCCCAGCCAATTCGCGATTTCGAAGATGCAGCCAATCTTCGGCTCGAGCTTTTTCCCGAGACCGACCGCATCGTAGATGTGATCAAAATGGCCGTGGGTAATCAGCATGGTATCGAGCGACTCGATCTTCTTGTCCGCGTCGGGACAGGCCGGATTGCTGCTGACCCACGGATCGATCAGCAGTTTCTTACCTGCCGGCGTCGTAAAGAGGAACGTAGAGTGTCCCAGGTACTTTATCGTGATCCCGTTCTTTGGCATCGTTTCGCTCCTCGCTGGATGTTTCCGGCCCCGTTGTCTCAAATATTACCGGACGGCTGGAATCGAGTAAACTGACCGGAAGATGGCAGATAGGATCCACCTGAACGGGGTTTCTTTCCTGGCGCGCATCGGGACCACTGAAGCCGAGCGCAGCGAACCGCAGAGGCTGCTCCTCGACTTGGTCATTGAACTGGACCTGGAGGCTGCAGCGAACACCGACGACCTGTCACTTACGGTTAACTACGTCGATCTGGTCGACAGGATCGAGCGTACGGCCGGCGAGCAAGAGTATCAGCTGCTGGAGGCGCTATCGGGCCGGATATGCAGGGCAGTCCTCGACGACCCGAGGATCAATGCGGTCGAGGCCACGCTTCACAAGTTTCCTGCCGTGCTCAAAGGGAAAGTGACCTCCGTCGCCGTCGAGATGCATCGAAAGGCAGGATGAAAGACAGACAAGGAGACAAGGAGACAGGGAGACGGGAGGACAGAGGCGTTGGTCCGACTTCCAAGTCGGACACTTCACACCGCCAGCAACACCGAGCCAGCTGGCCGCATGCCAAATGTCCGACTTGGAAGTCGGACCAACGAGACCAGGAGACAGGGAGACAGGAGGACAAGAAGACAGTGAAAACTCGGGGTCAGACGGAAAAGGAGTGGCCGCAGCTGCACGTTTTGGACGCATTGGGGTTGATGAAAACGAAGCTCTGGTGCATGAGGCTCCCCTTCCAATCAAGCGTCATCCCCTTGAGATAGAGATAGCTCTTCAGGTCGACGAACAATCGGGCGCCGTTTTCTTCGAAGATCTTGTCCCCCGCCTTCGTAGCCTGTTCATAGCGCATCACGTAGCTCAACCCCGAGCACCCGCCGCCTTTGACCCCCAGGCGTAACCCGCCGGTCGGAATATTCTGTTTAGCCAGGTTTTCCCTGATTCTCGCCGCCGCTTTTTCCGTAACGTGTACCGCCATAGTCCTTCGTGGATATAGACGCGCAATCAGCTCTTTGGTTTCGCGCGGCATCGAGCCTGGTGGCCCGCAGACCCTCGCCAATTGCCAAGTTTTCCTCCTCCGGGTATTCTTCTTCCTGCCATGACCGCCGCCTCTGGTATTGCCAGCGTTATCCTCGCTGCCGGAAAATCTTCACGGATGGGGTTCCCGAAACCCCTGCTTCCCTTCGGAAAGTCAACCTTTCTTGAGCACATCATAGCCCTCCACCGCGCAATTGGCCTGCCGGTTCACGTTGTCCTTGGAGAACATCGTGAGCGCATCCAGGCGGAGATTGACCTCAGCGAGACGACGGTCTTGGTGAACCCGGCGCCTGAGCTCGGGCAGCTTTCGAGTCTCCAGGTGTCGATACGGCAACTGGGCGCCTCGACCGCTCTGTTGGTGCACCCGGTCGATCATCCTGCGGTTCTCCGTGAGACGCTCGGGCTCCTGGTCGAGAACGCAGTGGCGTTCCCCGGCCGACTGGTTTTCCCCGTGCACCGCAGCCGGAAAGGCCACCCGGTAGTGTTCCCCCAGGCTTTGTTTCCCGAAATCCTGGCGGCAGCACTCGACAAGGGAGCGCGCGCCGTCGTGCAAAGACACCCCGAGTTGCTGCAGCCCGTGATTGTCGAGGACCCCGGCGTCCTGCAGAACATCGATACACCCGAAGCCTACCGCGCGCTCACCCAGCCGTGACCGAAATAGCGATATGTGCCGGCGAGGGGCAAGTGGCAAGGGGCAAGTGGCGAGGGGCAAGTGGCGAGGGGCGAGGGGCGGGCCACTTGCTACGTGATTGTAGTCGGCTCCTTGTCTCCTTGTCTCCCGTCTCCCCCTCTCCCAGTCTCCTTGTCTACGTCTTTTCCGACGCCAGCTGCTGGAGCAGGGCGACGGCGAGATCGGGTTCGCTGCCCAGAACTTCCAGCAGCTCCTCTGCGCTGATACAGAGGAGACGGCAGTTTCCCAGCGAAGAAGCCGTGTAGCGGTGCGGCTTTCTGGCCAAGCAGGACCAGACATCGAGAACCGACTTTTGGACCTCCTGTGGGGCGGCCCCGTCGTCGAGGCGCATTCGCCCATCGACGAGGGCATACAGGGTATCGGCCGGGTCGCCGGCCTGGAACAGAGTCTGCCCTTCCTTGAGGATCTTTTCTTCGGCTACAGCAGCCAGTGAGGCGAGGTGATCGGTCGAGGTGCGGGCGAACAGGTCTATGTCCTGCAACAGGAAGATCTTCTCGATAGTAGTCAGCATGACCGAACTAAGGCCCGATTTCAGCTCGAGAGGGACTGGAGAGCCCAGCGGGCTGTCTCGCGGACCAGGGGGTGAGCGCTATCTGCAACATGCTCCACGCCTTCTTTTAGTTGAACCAACCCCTCTTCCCTGATCACAGCCATTATGCAGCATTGGACGAGCGAATCGCTGAAGAAAAGCCCGTCTCTCAGCACCTCGGGCGTACCAGAGGGCAAGGCGAACAGGTCCCTTCCGATGGCGATTGCTTCATCCTCGCGGGTTTCGTTGACTGCGAATATCGGGAGCAGCGCCTGCTTGATTTCGCCCTTGAGGCGAAGCTCGATTAACTCGATGGCATTGTCTCGCAACTGCTTCCTGTCCCCTTGAATCGCCAGGTATGAGAGGTAAGCGTCTCCACGCGGCAGGAATAACTCGAGCGTCCGGAAAATCTTTTCAACGCTCCACGAGCACCGTTCCTCCGCCGCCTTTCTAAGGAGCTTCCAGGCGGCCGATTGCTTTCGCCGCGCGACGGTAAACAGGTTCGCTGTCTGATAGTACTGCCGGGCCCATTGCATAAGCACAGGCAAGAAAGATGCTTCGGAGTAAGACAGGTCGTGGCTGGCCCTGGTCTTGTTGAACATCTTCAATGCCCGAAAAGAAACTACGGCGTCAGGCCAGTACAAGGCGATCAACAGCGCCGAACGTGCGGACGACGACTTGATTCGGCCCAGAACGAGGGGAATCTCCTGCTTGACCCGTATGTCGGCTTCCGGGTCGTGGAGCAGGTTCAGCAGGTTCTCGACGGCCTGATCGCCGTAACAGGCTAGTGCCCTCCGGGCAGCTTGTCGGGTCTTGCTGTCGACGAGGAAGCCCACCAGGATGTTCCAGAAGCGGGGTTCTGCAAAGCGCCCAAGGGCCTCGATGGCCCCGCGCCTGAGCTCGGCGTCGTCGCTCAGGAGCCACTGGCGCAGGACTGGCAGGTATGCTCGATCCTGCGTACGGCCCATGATCCGGGCAAGGATCGCCTGGCCGGCCGGGGGCACGTGCTGACACCAACCAAGCATTTGGGGTGGACGCACCAGGGTTTCGGGTCGGTCGAAGTACGTCTCCAGGTAAGCGAGGTGGACCATCTGCGGCAGGGAGTCCGAGGCAAGGGCCTGGCGAAGCTCACGCATGTACGTGACCGGGTCCTCACGGACGAGCACGTGAAAAGCGGCAGCCGCCGTATGTGGATCGGGGTGGCGGGTCAGACTGACAACCGAATCCAGCCACGATGGCGGTCTCCGGTAAAGACCGGAGATGTGCGTCTCCAGCATCTCCTCACCAATCGGAGCGACGACCGTTTCCCTTTGGGCACCCGGGTGACCCGCCAGTTGCTCCATGGCGAGGCGCAGTCGCAACCGGTCGGAGCTCTGCAGGTTAGCGAGCGTCGTCTCTGGATTGACGGAGGCCTCTTGTAGGTCCTGTCTCCGTTCCAGCCCGCTCCGCTGAAGGCTGCCCCGCAGGTTTTCCAGGTATCCCTTACCAAGGCGAACCGCCAGGAGAAGAGCGACCGCCGTCAAACCGACGAGAACCAGGGGCATCACCCTCGCCGGCGACGGAAGCTGGAGGGCCAGAAGAAAAAAGACAGCACCCGCCGAATCGCCGGTCCGATTGACTACGAGGTCGATGAAACTGCGGAAGGAGGCAGTCCGGGGGCCCGCCTGCGGAACATAGAGAATCTCCAGCGCGGTGCGTTGCACGGACGATTTCAGCGACCCGTCTGCGGCCCTCAGTCCGACCGCTGCCCAGAAGGCAGCCGCCACAAAGGCAACGCCGGCTCCGACCAGCAGGGTGAGCGGCAGCAGAATCAAGGCGGCCTGGACTCCGAAGCGACGAAGGAGGGGCCCCGTCGTGGATACCTGGATTACACCGGAGATCACGTACATGACAGCGAGCAGCCCGCCGAGGAACGTGGCTACCTCTTCCGCGGAGGACCGCAGGACCGTTACACCAGGAGCCGAGAACCGCTGGTCCAGGAACCAGAGATACTGGAGGTCGATCAGCGTCGACACGGCCGCACTGACTAGCACCAGGCTGCCAATGTTCCGGAGGTAGGCAGAACCGGGCCGGGCAGCTCGAAGACCCAGGCCGGAACCGCGATAGGACGCCTGGCTCTTGGCCCCGTGAAGCGTAAACCGGGTGCGGTTGGATTGGTAGATCAGCGCCAGGATCCCCTGCAGCACGATCAGCAGAAAGAGCGTCTGGATTGCCAGACCGGCGTTTCCCAGTCTTTCGGCGAACAGGTAAGTCCAAAAGGCGCCCGAAGCTCCGCCGACGATTCCGCCCATCCCGAACAGGCCAAAGACCCTCTTCCCCTCCCTGGTCGTGTACAGGTCGTAAGAAATGATCCATCCGAGGGTCGGAAGCAACAGGCAGAAAATCGAGCTCCAGAGAAAAAAAGCAAAACTAAACCAGAGGCGGGGAGTTGCAGGCCTTCCCACATGGGCAGCTACCAGCGTGACAAAGAAGAAGAGCAAAGTAACGCTGGCGACGCCTACGTGGGAATATCTGCGGGCGAGTACCCGAAACAGCAAGACAATCGGGACGCAGACAACCGCGGACATCAGGTAAACGACGGGCAACTTCCACCCGACCCCCACGTCCTTCAGGAACGATGAGAACTGCAGCGCCTTGATGGTAGTCACGCAGCTCATCGCAAGGAAGAAATAGGCAGCCAGGAGGCCCGCAGAAGCCGCCTCTTCGCGGCGAACTGCGAAAGGCCTGAGCAGGACATCCAGCGGACCACTCATTTCATCGACACCGGTTCGATTGTACAGCTAAAATGGCAGGCGAAAGTGAACCCATACCTTAATCGGCTGATGATCCGCGACCCGGCCCACTTCTTCGGGCGCAAAAGGGAGCTCGGGTACATCCTGCACCGAATAGGTGCCGAACGACCGCAGAGCGTGTCCGTCGTCGGCGAGCGGCGGATGGGGAAATCGTCACTCCTTTTTCACCTGACCGACCGGGGGACCCAGCAACAATTTGTAACGGGCAGTGAGCCACTCGGGGTGATCTTCCTCGATTTTCAGCAGCTTCGCGATATCAACCTGAATGACTTCTTTGGCCTGTTGTTTCCCTCCCTCCAACGGCTCTACCCGGACCTTCCGGAGGCCGGCCCGCCAGGGTACGCCGCATTTCAACAGCAACTGGAAGAGCTGAAACAACGGGGACGGGCTCTGGTCCTGCTGCTCGATGAATTCGACGCGGTTACCTCCAACCCGGCATTTTCAAGGGAGTTCTTCTCCTTTCTGCGATCCGCGGCGAATCACTACGCGGTTGCTTATGTGACTTCGTCAAAAGTGGAGCTGCAGAGACTGTGCCATTCGAGCGAAGTTGCCGATTCACCCTTCTTCAATATTTTCAGCAACCTCCACCTGCGGCCGTTCTCGGTTGAAGAAGCAGCAGAGCTGATTCGGGTTCCGTCCGAAAAATGTGGACTTTCGCTCGAACCGTTCACCGAGCACATCGTGGACATGGCGGGTTGCTTCCCCTTCTTCCTGCAGATCGCGTGCTGCGCCTACTTCGACTGTCTGACCGAGACCGGGGAAAAACCTTCGGAACGGGACGAAGTCGAGAGCCGGTTCCTCGAGGAAGCTTCGCCTCATTACGACTACATCCTCGAACACCTCTCGGCTGACAGCTTCCGAGTACTGACTCAACTGCTATCTCTCGTCCAGCCCGGGCCGGAGAGTATCTGGGTTGCAGCAAATCTCGTGAAAGAAGGTTACGTCAGTCAGGAATCCGGGGTCTATAAGATCGCCTCACGATTGTTCGCGCAACACCTGAAGGCAGCCATTTCATCTTCGGACTTCCACGGCCCGTCGGGTCGTCGGGAATCCGGATCCCGCTCGGCCGTAGTCGTCGGGACGACGGTTCAACAATACTCGATCCTCTCCAAGATCGGCGAAGGTGGCATGGGTGACGTGTACCGCGGCCAGGACACTCTGCTGGAGCGCCCGGTGGCGTTGAAGGTCATCAAACAGGGGATGATCGACGCCGAAATCTCCAAGAAGCGTTTCCTTCAGGAGGCACGCGTGTCGGCCGCGCTAAACCACCCCCGGATCACCTCCGTTTATGAGTTGCTCGAGCTCCAGGATGAGGTAGCGATCGTCATGGAATGGCTCGAAGGACAGACGCTCAAGGAAAAAGTGACCAAAGAAGGCCCGGTCGACTGGAGACAGCTGGCGTCTTGGATGGTGCAGGCGTGCGAAGGACTCGATGCCGCATATCGCCAGGGGGTCATCCACCGCGACGTCAAATCCGCCAACCTGTTCATCACGAAGTCTAACGACCTGAAAATACTGGATTTCGGACTCGCGAAACTCGTTCCAAAGACAAGCCCGGACCTCTGGCAATCACAACTCACCTCCCAGGGCGCCCTGCTCGGTACGGTGGATTACATGTCCCCTGAGCAGGCCTGCGGACAAACGGTGGATCATCGCAGTGACCTGTTCTCCCTCGGAATAGTCATGTTCGAAGGACTGACCGGCAAGCTGCCCTTCCGCCGGAACTCGCTCCCCGCGACCCTGCACGCCATCATCAACGACCCGGCTCCCGACCTGGACCTGTTCCGCATAAGAGTCGATGAGAGGTTCGAGCGGGTGCTCTATCGCCTACTTGAAAAACAAGCGAATAAACGGTACCAGACCGCTGCTCAGGTCCGCCGGGACGTGGACGAGCTTCTTCGCGCGAAAAGAGGCTTCTTCGGCTGGTGGAAGTGAGCGAACCAGCATCTTTCGCCCGGAGCGCTGCCTTTTCAGAGCCGCGCACGAAGCGCTTTCCAGCGGAGTAAGCGGGTTCTTGGCACCAGCCACGACCGTGCTCGAGTTACTCCGCTCGCCAACCGGGCCGTAAAGCGGCGGATTCTGAACCGCGAATCCGCCCTACGACCGCTCGCCACCCGTAACCGCTTAGTCGTAGGGCGGATTCGCGGTTCAGAATCCGCCGCTTTACGGCCCGGTTGGCGAGCGTGTTTCTCTTATTGCCGTGCCCCATCCGGCTTTCCTAGAACCCACCAAAGGTCTTGCGCACGAAATCGGCGCTCTGGCGGTGGGCCGTGACCGGATCCATAGTTTTCGGCGTGCCCTTCTCGACGGCGACCTCGAGCACCAGGTGCGGCTTCACCCGCTTGGCCTTCAGCCTGGCTGCGAGAGCCGCATAGTCGATGTCGCCGGTTCCAAAGGTCTCGCTCCAGATGCCATTGTTCGACTGACGCAGATGCACCTCGGAGATCCTCGATCCGTAGAGTTCAACGATGTCGAACAGGGCAACCGAGGAATTGCCCGTGCCGCGGTAGATCCAGTGAGCATCGAGGCAAAGCGAGACAAACTGGGGATCGGTTGCGACCATCATGTGATGAAACTCGCGTGCCCCGTTCCTTAGCTCCATGTCATGGTTGTGGTAGGCGAGAGTGAGCCCCCGCCCCTTCAGTTCTCTGCCCAATTTCTCCAGTGCGCCGGCCTGCGTTCTGAGCTGCTTGTCGTCTTTGTCTTCGGTCCCGCCCCACCGGATCGGTGAGGGGTTGGTCACGATGATCCGTGTGCCTGCGGATCTGGCCCGCTCCGCCACGGCAAGAACCTGCTTTATACTCGCGTCTGACTTTTGCGGATCGTGCAGTGTGCTGTTTACGTAAAGCGAGCGCATTTCCAGGCGGTGTTTTGTCAGCAGCGGAGCCAGTCGATCAATGTCCTGCGGCGACTCACAGGACGGCTCGAGGCCGTTGAGCCCGCTCTCTGCAACGTCACGCAGACCCGTTTCGAGCGACTGCCTGAAGTTCCGGTTGTCCCTCGCGTAGAAAACCTGCCATGAGTACTCATTGGAAGCGATGCGCAGAGAGCGGTCCGGTTTGTTGCCGGCGACCGGTTGACCGCCGAGCTCGCTCACAGTCCCGACCGCTGCCACACCATACAGAAATTCTCTTCGAGCAAGCCGATTTGCCGTCATATTTACCTCGTCGTGCCTGGCCTCTCACTTAAGAGGCTGATTGGAGCCATGTATCTCTTTCGAACCCGGTGCCGCGACCTTTAAAGTGACCGGCCGGCCGAAGACGACCGGTGAAATCCCGTCTGAGACCGCACAGCGGTACTGCCTGCCGTCGTATTCCGACTGCCGCGCTGCGTTCACCGCCAGATACGGCCCGCGGCCCCCCGTGAGATCAGACCAGGTCTGGCCGCCATCGACGCTTTCCTGCCACTGGAACAGATAAAAGCCAGGGGTCCGCATACGAACACCGATGACCGCGGTCTGTCCCTCTGCCACCGAAGTACTCGCTACCGTGTGTTCGATCTGCGGTACAGGATTCGAGCCCAAATCACGGAAAACCTCGAGTTCGCGGACGCGCAGACAGGTAGAGGCGCCGGGTTGTGTGCCTCCCAGTTCGCCTGCCAGTTGAATCCCGCGGCAGGAGACTGCTTCCGGTAGTGTGAACAGGTACTCGGCGAGTGATGCGGCCGAACCCTGCGGATAGACCGCGGGGAAGACCGAACAACCGGGCGCTTCTCGCCATGTTGTCCCATCGTCAGTGATCCGGAGGCGTGGGAGAGCACCATAGGAGCCTCCGGAAGCATCCACAAGGCCCTGGTGAAAGACCACCTGCCTGACCGGCTGGGCCTTGTCCCAGACGACGCAAACAGCAACCTGCCTGGCGCGTTGCGATTGGCTCCCCGCTTGGATCCCCGTTGCCACGTCACCGTCATTCAGAGCAGGCAGGGGGAGGCGCCCACTCTCGCCGGACGAATCCTTCTCGAGCGCAAATGCTTTGGATGCCGGACTGGTGGCAAGGTTCGGCCGGAACACCTCGATCGTCACTAAACCCTGCCGGCTCTCAGAGTCCCCCTTTGAAGCAACGAACGAGAAGGCATCGGTCCCGATATACCCCGGACGGGCGGTGTAGACCAAGAACGGAGCGGTTCCTGAAAGCTTGCCGTGGGACGGCGGAGAGACTGCAAATATGGAACCGGTCGCGTCGACCTCCCGGGCAACCAGCCGGATCTCCGCCGACCCATTCTGCGGCACCCTGACGGCTTGATCGCCTGCGTAAGTCCGACCGTAGGTCCGACTTCCAAGTCGGACCTTTTCTTCCTCTGCTGCCCTGGTGTCCGACTTGGAAGTCGGGCCTACGTTCGGACGCAAGGGGCCTGCGATCGCGATGTTTCCCGATTTTGTGTGTCGGATTCGAACTACCCCAGCCACATCACCGGCCGCGTTGTAAGTGAAGCCTTCCCCAGCCTTCAGATCCTCGCTGCTTCTCAAACGTCGTAACTGGACTCCTCCCGCAGTCACTGTCTTCGGCTCAAAAGACAGGCGCAGGAGTTCCTCCGCAGACTGATCGAAGGTTTCATAAACTATTGAACCGGGGGCATATTTGATGCTCCGGACAACCGAGCTTGATTGCAGAAGGTGGTCCTGATCCCTGGGTGACAGCTCGGGCGCAGCCGCCATGGAACGCAGGTAATGCCGCACATAGTCTCCGTAGCCGTCCGTCAGCCATATGTCATCGAGCGAATACCGGTTGTTGCCCTTCTCGCCGACCATGTAGGTTGCCCAGTTCAGCTGACGGATCGCCTCCGATTTCAGCGAAAGGTCACGGGTCTTCGCCGCGTAAAGGAGTTGGACGGAGGCGTGGCGCGACGTGTGACTGTTGCCGGGAACCGGGTACGCAGTCTGTTCGTTGATCGCATTTAGCCCGTACCTTTTCCACGCGGGATTGGCGAATATGGCTCGGCTCCAGCTAAGGATCCGCCGGGCATGATCGTAGCCGCGGGGATCCCAGGACGGGTGTTCCAAGATGTACCAGGCCATCGTGTCCGCGTTGATCTCGGTGTTCGACCAACCGGTGATGTCTTCGAAAAAGGGCCCCCACTTGTTGGTTTGCAGAGGGTATGCCTTCAGCCACGCGGTGAGTCTATCGTGCGCCTTTGCGTACGCGCCTCGGTTCTCTGTATCCAGCGCAACCAAGCCTTCGAAAAGCCGTAACGCGCCGGTGTAGTTGGCGGTGTAAGGCATGCTGACCTGGCCGGTCTCCGCGTGGACCCGATAGGGCCAGGGGGAGCGGTCCCCGTCCCCATCCTCCATCTTAGCGACCAGGGTATCGGCGATTGCCGTGGCTGCCTTCAAATAACGCTGATCACCCGAAAGCTGGTAGAGCGGGACCAACTCGGCACCAAAAGAGGCCGCTTTGTCGGGTTGAAGGTAGCCCTTCCCCGCCCGCATGTCTCCGTCATAAACACCTGAGTGCAGCTCGGTGTTGTATGGAAACGGCAGGTTCGGCCAGGCGGCCTGCGGTCGGGAGATGCCGTGGTCGAGCCAGTGATCGGCCATGTAAGTCATGTCCTGGACGACATCGCGGTCTCCCAGATAGGGGTAAAGCAATGCCCAGGACGAGAGCGCCATCGATATCTGGTCCCCGCCCAGTCCGCGGGAATCCTCCCCCGGATCGGCCCAAACCTGGTGCTGCATGTAGTACTTGACGCCGTTGGGACAAGTTTTCATGTCCCTCCAGAACTCCCAGACGCGCCGAATAGCGAAGTCGTAGGAGGTCGCCGGGTCGTCTGAGTACCAGGGCGCGATATGGCCGTTGGAATCGGTCTTGATCCGGTGATAGCC
>CAYQYP010000322.1:0-3867 GCA_964421755.1 uncultured Acidobacteriota bacterium | reverse complement strand
TGGTCTTACAGGGTGGACGGCGACCGCGCGCCGTCCTATTATTTGAACTCGGACGCGCCGCTCTACTACTACTCCTTCACAGACGCCTCGATTGCGATGGCCTACCGCTCGCTTTCAAAAGAGGAGCGAGCACGCTTTGACCCGATGATCACCGGATTCAATCCTGCGGATATGTACGCCGCCGATCACATTCGCCGGGTGCTCCAGACCTTTCCGGGCGTCTTCTCCGGTATTGGAGAGTTCACGATTCACAAAGAGTTCGTCTCGGCCAAGATTGAGAGTGAACTCGCAAGCCTTCAGGACAAAGCTCTCGACCGCCTGCTCGACTTTGCTGCGGAAACAGGTCTGGTGGTCTTGATTCACAACGACGTCGATGTACCGTTTGCAAAAGAGGGAGCGCCGCCCGCGTACCTCGACCAACTGAAGGCACTCTTCAAGCGGCATCCGAAGGCCACGATCATCTGGGCTCACATTGGTGTAGGCCGCGTAGTCCGGCCCGTGAAGGAGCAGGCCGCCATCGTCGAACAGATGGTCCAGGATCCCGAGTTAAGCCATGTCTACTTCGACATCTCCTGGAGTGAAGTTGCCAAGTACATCGTGGCGAGCGAAACTTCGAAGAAGAATGCCGCCGACCTGATTAAGCGCTATCCGGACCGGTTCCTTTTCGGCACGGACGAAGTGGCCCCCGCCAACCAGGAGGCTTATCTGAGGGTCTACAACCAATACGCTCCCCTCTGGCCGCTGCTCGACAAGTCGGCCAGTGAGAAACTGCGCAAAGGTAACTACGAGAGAATCTTCGACCAGGCCAGATCCCGGGTGCGCGCCTGGGAGAAAACGCACGTGAAAAGCAGCGCTTCCGACTAGAAAGTGGCGAGTGGCAAGTGGCAAGTGGCGGGATTGAATTGACGATTAAAAGTCTGAGGTCTGCCCGCCCACTTGCCACTTGCCACTCGCCACTTGCCACTCGCCACTTGACTGTAATTACTGACAGTTTCGAGCACAGAGCCGATCAAAGTAACTTCTTATGCGTACGGGGATTCTGGCCACCACGGGGGCGAACGATGAGTGCCCTGAATTGAACGGAATCCACGCAGCACGCGGTCTCCAACAGACCGCGAAATCGGCAAGGAGGCACGAAGAGTATGAGCACGAAGAGTATGAGATGGAGCACGAGTTGGAAAGTGACGGCTCTCTGGGCCATGACGTTCGTTGTCGCCGGTTCCGTGGCGATGGCACAGGATGACAAGAGGGTAGAGGTGGGTGTGAACTTCGGTTACACCTTGAGCGAGGGCGTGGACATCAACCCGACTAACCTCGGGTTTGGAACCATCGACAAGATCAACCCGACAAGCAGCTTCTCATGGGGCTTCAATGTCGATTATCTGGCGACACCCAACTTCGCGATCGGTTTTCTGTGGGACGATCAGCAAAATGATCTCAACGTCGATCTCATAGACGACAGCAAGTTCGACCTGGCCAAGAACCACACCTATAACTATCACGGAGTTTTCACCTACATCGTCGGTGAGCCGGATGTAGCGGTGCGGCCTTACTTTTTCGGGGGGCTGGGCGCCACGCACCTCTCCGGCGGGGAGCTTAACACACCTCCCATCGCCACCCCACCAATCGTCGTACCTGCGGGCACGGAGACCGGCTCGGAAACCCAGTTCTCGACAACATGGGGCGCAGGAGTCAGGCTGATGCCCTCGAATAGCATCGGCGTGAAGCTGGAGATGCGCTGGACCCCCACCTACATCAAGACAGATCCCGGCGGCTGGTGGTGCGGCGGGTACTGGGGCTGCTGGCCAGTGGGAGACAGCGATTACTCAAATCAGCTGAAAATGGCGGGGACCATCTTCTTCGCCTTCTGAAGCGAACCGTCGAGCAAAGGAGACAATGGTATGGACACGAATCCCATCACGCGGAAAGGAGATGGTTCAAAACTATGGGTCCGGCTGAGCAGCGCAGGACTTTACCCCGCATCTAAGAGGCCCGACCCGGCCGTCCGAAACCTGGCTCTGGCAATCCTCCTCCGGGCTCTTCGAGACGTGGTCGCTTCGCCGAAAGGGATGCGCTTCAGCGGGAAGCTCCGCAGGTGGCGGGAAGATGCTGTCGACTGGTTCCTCGCCAACAGCGACTACCCCGGGAGTTTCGGCTGGGTTCGCGATGTCCTGGGTATACGTTCCAATCAGCTGCAGAATTGGGTGCGGATTTATCACCGTAGCAGTCCGACCGGAAGGATGGAGATGCTGAAGCGGCTCAAACACGTCCGCAAGCCGCACTAAAAGGAGTGGCAAGTGGCGAGTGGCAAGTGGCGAGTGGCGAGTGGCAAGTGACACTGTGATGGAAAAGACCGGACAACTACGACCACGAAGAACTCTACGACCACCAATCTTCCTGTAGGGTTTCTTCCCAGCGGAGAGGCTGCCACTCGCCACTCGCCACTCGCCACTCTTTATTGGAGGAATCAGACATGCACCCGAACCGAACAGTCCCATGGGTGCTGGCATTATGTCTTCTGTCCGCCGGCACCCCGCAAGTCATGGCCCAGGCACAGCAGGCGCCGGCCAGTGCTTCGGCGAATCCGGAGCTGGACCAGCTGCTGGCGCCGATCGCTCTCTACCCCGATTCGCTTCTGGCTCAGGTGCTGGCGTGCTCCAGCAGCCCGGAGCAGGTCACCGAGGTCAATAAATGGCTTGAGCAGAACAAGAACCTTCAGGGTACTGAGCTCCAGGAGGCGGCTAAAGCGCAGCAGTTTGACGCGAGCTTTGTGGCCATGGTCGTGTTCCCGGACGTTCTCACCCTGATGGGCAAAAACCTCCAGTGGACGACCGAAGTCGGCAAAGCGTTCGTGAGTGACCAGAAGGGCGTGCTCGCATCGGTACAGCGGCTCCGCGCGCAGGCGCAGGCGGCCGGCAACCTGAAGACGACCGAACAGCAGACGGTTACGACGCAAACTGCGGGCGGGCAGCAGGTGATCGTCATCCAGCCGGCCAATCCTCAGGTCATCTACGTGCCGCAGTACGATTCGCAAACCGCTTATTCGGCGCCGCCCCCACAGGACGACAATTCCGGCGAAAAACTTGCCGCCGGCCTGATCGGCTTCGGCCTCGGAATAGCACTCGGCGCGGCCATGAACGACGACTACTACCACGGCCCGTACGGCTACGGCGGCTGGGGCATGGGCTGGCACACCGGCGGCGTCGTCGTCGTGGGCGGCGCCTGGCGGGTTCCGCCCGGTGGCCGCTATGGATACGTCAGACCGGTGCCCTACCGAGGGGGAGTCTACCGGCCGAACAACGTGTACGCCCCCAGGTACAACAATGTAAACGTCAACGTGGATCGTTCGAGGTCAACCAACATTAACCGACCGACCACAGTCAACAACGCCCGTGGGACGGCCGTTAACACCCGTTCGACGACGTCCAACGCCGCGCGCACGGGTACGGGAACCACCCAGCGTCCTTCTCAGAGTTACGGCAACGCGTCCCGTGGTTACAGTTCCGGTGCAGCCACGACACAGGCGCGCACAGGCACGAAATCGAACGCCTTCTCCGGTTACCAGAGCGGTCAGTCAGAGCGCGCGGCCAGTCAGCGTGGTCAGCGAAGCGCAGGTGGCGGCGGAAGAAGACGGTAAGGAGGCACATATCATGAGGAGCATTCCACTGTTCTTATTGTTGTTGCCTGTCATTACGGTCTCTTGCGGAAGTCAGGAGGAGGTACCAGGTCAGAAGACGTTCTCCTCACCCGAAGACGCCGTCGTCGCACTAGTTGAGGCGACCCGGACAGGAAATAAGGCTGAGATCAGGGCCATTTTTGGGCCCGATGGACAAAAAGTCCTCGCCTCTGGAGATCCGGTCATGGATC
>CAYQYP010000321.1:0-1650 GCA_964421755.1 uncultured Acidobacteriota bacterium | reverse complement strand
CTTGCGGGTCGTGATTCAGCGAGCAGCGGGTACGCTACATAAAGAGCGGCCGCGATAAAGAGCACCGAAGCAAATAATAATGACATAGTCAAGCAGACCGCGCTATTCCTCAAGCTCCCTGTCAAGCAGCTCGCGGTACTTATCCTGGATAACCGGCTGATCGGCTTCCGGAGAGCCTGGCTCCGGGACCGGGGTCCGAAGGCGCCTCACCACAACCGCGACGACCACTGCACCAAAAGCGAGTCCGAGGAAAGGGAGGACCCAGGCGAGCACGTTGAAGCCCTCCGGTTTGGGGGCACCCAGAACCTTCTTGCCATACTTCTTTTCGAACGCCTTGTAGATGTCAGCGTCGCTGCTACTCGCCGCAACCATTGTCGCAACTTCCTTGGTCATGTCGGCGGCCTGGCCGCAGTCGCAGTAGCGAACGATGATATTCGCACAGCCACACGTGCAAACCAGCTTCCCGGTGATGTCGAGAACCCGCTCCTTCGCGGCCGCATTCGGTGCCGGAGCCCCGGCCAACGGCGCGCATATCGCGAGGAGCAGAACCAGGCTAAGCCGCTTCATGCTTCTCCTCCTCGACCGGACGCGTGGCTGCAGCGGCTGCCGGCTTGGTGTCCGGGAAAAGCACGAAAATGCCGCCAAGCACCATGATGACGACACCGATCCAGATGGCCTGGACGAAGGGATTCACGAACACGTGAAAGGACGCCTTGCCTGACTCGTCCCATCCTGCGAGCACCACGTACAGATCTTCCATCAGCCTGGCCCGAATGGCCACCTCGGTCATCGGCTGTTCGCTCTTATGGTGGAAATGCTTCTCCGGCTGCACCGCATCGATCTTCTGCCCGTCCTTCAGGACGTCGATCTCCGCAAATACGACCTCCTTTTCGGGGTCCATCCGCTGCTTCAAGCCTTTGAAAACCAAGGTGTAATCAGCGATCGAGAACGCCTCGCCCTTCGCCACGTTGAAATTCTCTTCGGACTGGAAGAATGAACTTGCGATGATGCCGAAGAAGACAAGGACCACACCCGCGTGGATGGCGAAGCCGCCATAGCGGCGCTTGTTCATCAGCGTCAGGTCCTTCAGGGCGGTGGCGAAGCCCGTGGGCCGGATCACCTGCCTGGCCCGAGCCCCCTTGTAGAACTCGAATGCGATCGTCGCCATGACGAATCCGCAGGCCGAAAAGAAGACCAGTGGGATCAGGTCACGAACGCCAAGGACTACCGCGACAAAGCCCGTGATAAGGCCCGCACCAAGCGGATAGAGGAAGTTGCGCTGGAAGTTCTTGAAGGAGGCCTTCCTCCATGCGATCAGGGGACAGATGCCCGTCAAGATCAGGAGCCCGAGCCCAAGGGGCATGTTCACGTTGTTGAAAAAAGGAGCGGAGACGGTGATCTTCTCGCCCTGAACCCACTCGGACAGAATCGGGAAAACAGTGCCCCAGAACACAGCGAAGCAGATGGCCAGAAACAGCCAGTTGTTCAGGAGAAAGGACGCTTCGCGCGACAGGAACGAAGTCATTTTCTGCTCGCTCTTCAGCTCCTTCGACCGGCGGAAAATCCAGAACAGGCCGAAAATCGTGCTGGTAGCGAGGAAAATGACGAAGAACGGGCCCAGGTTCGAAAGCGCGAAAGAGTGCACCGTGC
>CAYQYP010000320.1:0-12244 GCA_964421755.1 uncultured Acidobacteriota bacterium | reverse complement strand
CTCGTCCATCCGTCCGAATTATAGCCTACGGTGGCCGGGCGTCGTCTGCCGGAACGCAGCCCCGACGGGGAAACCGTTGCAGTCGCACCGAGGTGCCTCCTTCGTTCGGATGGATTCTTGGAACGAATAGATCGATAGATAATTGAGTATGAGCGAACGGATCCTGACCACGCGAGAATTGAACAGGGCCACCCTGGCCCGGCAAATGCTCCTCCGGAGGGAAGCGCTGACCGTGCCTGCAGCGATCGAGAGGCTGGTCGGATTGCAGGCCCAGCTTCCGGTATCTCCCTACGTCTCGTTGTGGACCCGGCTGGAGGGTTTCGAGAGGGACCACCTCGCCAGCCTGATCGAGGACCGCAGCGTCGTCAAGACGACTTTGATGCGCGCGACTCTGCATCTTGTCACCGCGGACGACTACCTCCGTTTTCGCAATACGCTTCAGCCAATGCTGAGCTCGGCTGCGGGCTCGATCGCGAAGCGCCGGGGCGGTGATGCCGATCTCGAGCCCCTATTGAAAGCGTCAGAGGCGTTCATCGCCGAAAAACCCCGTACCTTCGCGGAAATCAGCCGGATGCTGTCGGAGCTGATGCCCGACGAGGATGTTGGCGCGATGCGCTACGCGGTACGAATGCATCTACCCCTGGTTCAAGTTCCGATCGCCGGGGGATGGAGCTTTCCGGGGAATCCCGCCTTTTCGCTGGCGAAGTCCTGGATCGGACGCCCGCTTTCGCCGGAAGACAATCTCCCTGAACTGGTCCTCCGTTACCTGCGGGCGTTCGGCCCTGCCTCCATCGCGGACATCCAGACGTGGTCGGGGATCAAAGCCAAAGAGGTAGTGGAGGCATTGAAGCCCAAATTGCGAGTTTACCGGGATGAGCGCCGCCATGAGCTCTATGACCTTACCGATTCAGAATTACCTCCGGGTGATATTCCTGCTCCAGTGCGATTCCTCCCCGAATACGACAACCTGCTGCTCTCGCATAACGACCGGAGTCGAATCATCGCACAGGAGCACCGGGCAAGGGTCTTTCTGCCTGGATTGAGGGTTCGAGGCACGATTCTAGTTGACGGTTTTGTAGCGGGCGTCTGGAAGGTCGAGAAGGCCAAAAGCGCGGCTACGCTGGTGGTTGAGCCATTCGACACTCTGACCCGGCGGGACCGTGACGCTCTCGTCGACGAGGGAGAAGCCCTCGTGCGGTTCCTCGAGACCAAGGTCAAATCCGTAAAAGTGGAGTTTGGTTCTCTGGCGGGGCTTTCCGCGCAAGAGTGAGCAGTCTCACTGATTTGTTGTAGTCAACATGGTGTGGTAAAAAAGAAGAGGTAGCGACTGGCTAGTGGGGGCCCTACGTGTTTCGGACGGATGAGAGCCCAAGATTCAATACCGCATCTCGCGATTTACTACCTCACAGGTATAGCCTTGCTGGGGCTGGCCTTCGCCGCTGTGGCTGTATTCCACGCGGTCTGGTCATTGCCATCTGACTCTGACTGGGTCTACTTCCTGGTCGTCGTGCTGCTCGGCGCCCTGATTCCGATTCCGCTCCCACATTCCGAAAGCGAGAGCCCCTGGCTCCATCTCACGCTCAATGACGTTTTTATTTTCGCCGGCTTGCTTCTCTTTTCCCCCGCAGTCGCCGTAGTCCTCGCAGCCCTGGACGGTTTGCTCAGTGGGCTGGTCGTGCACTCGCTGAAAGGGTGGAGACGTGCGGTGTTCACCAGCGCCGTCGCGTCGATCGCGGTGGTCTGTGCGGGTTCGGCCTTCTATGCCTTGCAGCCCACTGGTCCCCCCCTGCGGGTCGATTCTGTCAGTGGCGTCTCGATCGTCGTGGACCTCCTGTTCTGCGCGTTCCTTCTCTTTACAATCCGGACGGGACTCGTGGCAGTCAGCATCATGCTGACGTCTGAGGTCACGTTCCCGGCTTGGGGTCACAATGTAGCGATCGCCGGTTTGCCGACCGTTCTGGGTGCCTTGACGGCCGCTGGAATTGTCCTGAGCTTCGGTCGCACGGATGTTTATCTGTTCGTGGTCGCCCTGCCGACCGTCGTCTTGGCTTATCTCGTTTACAAGCTCACCCGACACCGCAACCAGGTACTTCGCGAGCGAGCTGATCATGCCTCGGGGCTTTACCATTCGACCGTGTCAGCCTTGGCCATGGCGATTGACGCCAAAGACCAGGCGAGTTACGGGCATGTGTACCGGGTGCAGGCGCTGGCTGAGAAGCTGGCGGAGTACTGGGGCGGATTGGACGACAACCAGCTGGAAGCACTCAAAGCAGCCGCGGTCCTCCACGACATTGGAAAACTGGCAGTACCGGAGTACATATTGAACAAGCCGGCTCCTCTCACCGAGGCGGAGATGCTCAAAATGAAGAGCCATCCGGTCCTCGGAGCCGCCATTCTGCAAGGCGTCCCATATAACTATCCGGTCGTCCCCTTCGTTCGTCACCATCACGAGAAGTGGAACGGGACTGGCTACCCGGACGGTCTTTCCGGGGATCAGATTCCGGTTGGCGCCCGCATCCTCGCCATCGCCGACTCCTACGACGCCCTGACATCCGATCGGCCGTACAGGGCGGCGCTCGGCCGGGACCTCGCCATCGACTACATGAAGGCAGAGCGCGGCAAGAGCTACGACCCGCAGATCGTGGACCTGCTCGTCGCGCATCTGGAGGAAGTTGAAGAGGCGATGAGAGAGGCGGATGTTCACGTGCCTTTGGCTGTTGTACGTCAACTGCAGCGTGAATTTGAGGACAAAGGCCGCGTGCAGCCTCACCGGACCGTGTTCGACGACATCGCGTCCACATATCGCGAGATGCAGCGGGTTTACGAGTTGTCCGAGATCCTCGGCAAGTCGTTAAGCGTGGCTGAGATTCTTGAAATCGTCGATCAAAAGGTGGAGCAGCTTGTGCCGACGGAGGCGCGGGCTATCTTCCTGATTGCGCCTGACGGCGCCCGGCTGCTTTGCGAAAAGGCTTCGGGCATGCATGCGGACAAAATCTCCCAGGTCGCTATGAAGGTGGGGGAGGGGGTTACAGGCTGGGTCACCCTCCACGCTCAGGTCCTGCTAAACACGGTCCCCGGGCCGGATTTCGCCGACAGCTCGGGCGAGCTCGCCGTTTTCCGATCGTGCCTCTCGGTGCCTATCGCCTTCGAGGATCGTGTTCTGGGCGCGATTACCTGCTACTCATCCCAGGTGGGCACCTTCGACCAGGAGGACATACGACTTCTTGAAACGGCTGCCCACTACGCGGCAATCGCAATCAACAACGCCATCATGTTGGAGGAAACACAGGAAGACGCGTACACCGACCTGATCACGGGTCTCCCGAACCTGCGGTATTTCAAGCAGTTCGCAGAGCAGGAGTTGAAAAGGGCTGCCCGGATTGATTACCCTGTGACGCTCCTCATGATGGATCTGGAACGGTTCAAAGAGGTCAACGACCGCTTCGGTCATAAAATTGGCGATCTCATGCTTGCCGGAGTGGCTGCTGTCCTCCGCAACCAGATGCGCAAGTCGGATACCTGCGTTCGCTATGCCGGGGACGAATTCGTTGCCATCCTCCCGGGCACATCGAGGGATCAGGCGCGACAAACCATTGAGCGAATCCAGGGCGCAGTGGACAGCTTTCGCATGCCTGTGCGCGAAAACCAGTTCGCCCACGTCGGTATCAGTATCGGCGCCGCCAGCTTTCCTGAAGACTCGCACGAGTTGGAGCAGTTGCTCTCGATCGCCGACACCGCGATGTACGCAAACAAGGCCGCACGCAGCCAGCGGACACAAAAAGGCGAGATCCTGCCCTTTGAACGACCTTGACCAACGATTCGGTTAGCATCATCATCCCTACCTACAATCGCGCGCATGTCCTTGGCCGGGCCATCCGGTCGGTCTTCGATCAGCGTTACCCGCACTGGGAATTGCTGGTGGTCGACGACGGTTCCACCGACGCCACGGTTTCGTTGGTCGAAGGTCTGGACGATCCCCGTGTCCGTTACCTTCCAATCGAGCATTCGGGCGTCAGCGCCGCGCGTAACGAGGGAATCAGACAGGCCCGGCACTCCTGGGTGACGTTTCTCGATTCCGACGATTGCTGGCTCCCGAAGAAGCTGGAAAGGGAGCTTGCGGAACTCCACAGATGCCCTGACTATCGGGTTGTCTACACCAACGAGGTGTGGATCCGGCGAGGAGTGCGCGCGAATCAGAAAAATCGTCACCGGAAGTTCTCCGGCTGGGTTTTTGCCAAGTGCCTGCCCCTGTGCATCATCAGCCCGAGCTCGGTTCTGCTGCACCGGGATGTGCTGGTGCAGTGCGGGACGTTCGATGAGTCGCTGCCGGTTTGCGAGGACTACGACTTGTGGTTGCGGATCGCCGCCCGTTTCCCCGTGCTGTTCGTCGATGAGCCGTTGATCGTCAAAACCGGGGGCCACGACGATCAGCTGTCTAGATCGCTGTGGGGAATGGACCGTTACCGGTTACGGGCACTGGTGCGGCTCTACCAATCGGGGTGGCTGACGCCTGCGCAACGCCAGGCGACCGCACTGGAAATCGGGGAAAAGGCTCGAATCCTCGAAACCGGGTTCGAAAAGAGAGGCAAACCGGAAGAGGCCGCTGCCTACCGGCGGATCTGGCGTGACTGGAGCATGCTGGCCGGGGTATCGCCAACCGGGTCACAAAGCGGCGGATTCTGAAAGGCGAATCCGCCCTACGACCGCCTGCTTTCGCATGTCGAGTGGTTGTAGGGCGGATTCGCTTTTCAGAATCCGCCGCTTTTCGGCCCGGTTGGCGATATCAGTTCGCCTGCACGCGAGCGAAGTAACCCTTGCGGTGCCGAAGCCTGACGTCAGGCTTGTTGACCTCGACCTTGACTTCCCGGAAACGGCCGTCCCGGCGTTTATTCGTCGAAACGTAGGCGATGTTGTATTGGCTGCGCAGTTCTTCGTTGATCGTTTCGAAAGCCTTGGTCAGATCCCTTGTCGAAAACGGGAAGTATGCCTGCCCGCCCGTATTCTCAACCAGTTGCTTAAGTGCGTTGTCCCCCTCATGGTCCACGTCGGCGCCAAAACGCGTCGTGCTGATCCCGTAAACGGTCGTCTCGGACCGGAAGGCCATGTCGAGGGCCTCTGCGAAACTGTGTTTGCTGGTTACGTCTGCTCCGTCGGAAAGAATGACCAGAACCTTGCGCCCCTCCTCGTCCAACATCTTCTGCTCGGAGACGAGGTAGATCGCGTCGTACAGCGAGGTGCCTCCGCCGGCCTTCAGTGAGTTGATTTCGCGGGCGAGATCGTTGGGATTCGAGGTGAAATCGTGGAGCAGCGTCACCCCACTGTCAAACTCGAGCAGAAGGGCGCGATCGGTCGGACGCATCACCGAGAAGAGGAAGTCGAGCGCTGCTTCCTTTTCAAACTCCAGCTTCAGTTTCACGCTGGCGCTGGTATCGACAGCGAGGGCAATTGCCAGGGGAAGATCAGTCTCCTGAGTGAAGTTCGTAATCTGCTGCAAAACACCGTCTTCGATGATCCGGAAGTGCGAGCTCTCGAGGTCTTTCACGAACTTGCCGGTTTCCGAGTTGTGAACCGTGACTTGCAGGTTAATCGCCTCGACCTCGACGCGGAATGGTTCGCTTTGTTGCGTGTCCTGTGCCCGTGTGGCGGCCGGACCAACGAACGGTGAACCTCCCTCGTGCTCGACGCCGGCATGAAACGAAATCCCGATGATCGCCGCAGCGAGCGAGAGGGTAACGAGTCGCGATGGCTTTAAAACAGCTCGGCTTGAAATCAACTTCATCATGACAAATCGATTAAACATTATTCCAAACGGTTCATCAGGTCTGCAAGCTCTGTCGGAAGTGGGGAGTCGAATGCAAGACGACGACCGTCCGGGTGGACGAAGGCAAGATGCGTGGCATGGAGAAAATACCGGCCCAATCGTTCGATCAGGCTCGCGAGCTGCGTGTTTTTCACGTGGTTACGGACTGCCCCGCCATATGTTTGATCCCCGACGACCGGATGCTTCAGATACTGGAAGTGAACGCGGATCTGATGCGTTCTACCCGTGTGCAAAATTACTCGGACGAGAGTAAAACTCGCGAACCGCCGAAGTACCTGGTACTCGGTCCGTGCCTGTCGTGGCCTTCGCGTTCGAACCGAAATCCGGGTGCGGGAGCGGAAATCGCGTCCCAGCGGAACTTCTACGATGCCGGTATCTTGAGCGAGCCGGCCGTGTACGAGGGCGATGTACTGTTTGGCCACTTCGCGGCGCTGGAATTGTCGGCTCAGGAACTCGTGGACCTGCTCGTTTCGAGCGACAACCAGCAAACCGGACGTGCCCTTGTCGAGGCGGTGGACGATGCCGGGGCGCTCGGTCTGGGACTGGCTGATCTGCGAGAAGTGGAAGAGCAATGCGTTTGCGAGGGTGCCGTGCCTGATGCCCGCGCCGGGGTGTACGACCATTCCCGCCGGCTTGTCGACGACCGCCAGGCTGTCGTCCTCGTAGACGATCTTCAGCGGAATCTGTTCGGGCATCAGAGAGGTCGGCTCCGGCTCGGGCCTGAGCGTTTCCACACGATCGCCGGCCCTTGTTTCATAGCGCGGTTTCGCCGTCTTGCCGTTGACAAGGACCGCCCCGGTCTTGATCCACTCCTGTACAGCGGTCCGACTGGCGCCGTTCAGGTTGTGAGCCACGAAGACATCCAGCCGGCTTCCCGCCTGCTCGCGTGTTACTTCCAGAACGATCTTGTCTGGCATCTGGCTTCGTTCCCCGGGTCTCACATTCCTGCGGAGTGCGCGGATCGTCACCAATAGCAGTCACGTGCGGGCGGACGCCTGTCTTCGGGTAGTCGCCTTCCTTCCCCTCAGATAGAAATACAAGCCGATTCCCACCGGAAAGAGGATGAGGCTGATGAACTGAGAGGTGGACAGCCAACCGAAGACGAACCCACGATCCACGTCCCCGCGATAGAACTCGAGCAAGAAGCGGGCGGTACTGTACAGCAGCAGGTAGAGGCTGAAGAGTTGCCCGTCAAAACTCCTGCGGCCGAACCAGAGGAGCAAGACAGCAAAGATGACCAGCGTGGTAGCTGACTCGTACAGCTGGGCTGGGTGGAGCGGTGTGTTCAAGGGCACTCCGCTCAGCTGATGTGCGTATCCGTCCGTGAAAGTGACCGCCCACGGAAGATCGGCCGGTTTACCGTAATCGCAGCCGGCCGCGAAGCAACCAATCCGGCCGATCGATTGTCCCAAGGCGATTGCCGGAGCTGCAGCGTCCGCGGTCTTCCAGAAGGGGATCTGCGGTCGGCGCCAGATGTACAATGCGCTGCCCGCTATAGCAGCCAGCAGCCCGCCGTAGAAAACGCCGCCGGCTCTCAGAAACTCCACCGAGATAAGGAGCGAGGGCTCCTCAATATACGTCCGCAAATCGCCGAGGACCATGAGCAGCTTGGCGCCGATCACCGAGGAAAGCACAATGACGAAGCCGAGATCCCAGGCGTAAGCCCTGGGCAGCTGCTGTTTTTCAGAAAGGGCCGCTGTCAGTGCGATGGCCGAGAGTACGGCAGTGACCAGCAGCAGCCCGTAGCTATGGAGGACAATCGGGCCGATCTCGAGCAGTTTGGGTAGCATGAATCCCTAAGAGATGCTTAGTATTTCTGAAACGAGGCACTTAGGCCTCCTCTTTCTCCTTCTTTGCCTCAGCGATGACCTTTTCCGCAATGTGAGCCGGGACGATGTCGTAGTGCGACTGCTCCATTTTGTAACTGCCGCGGCCGCCCGTCATGGAGGTCAGAACCGGCGCGTAACTGAGCATTTCCGCCAACGGTACCTGCGCCTTGACCACCTGGGTGTGTCCCTTGACGTCCATGCCCATGATCCGCCCGCGCCTGCTGTTCAGGTCGCCCATGATGTCCCCGGCGTTTTCCTCCGGAACATAGACTTCCACATTCATGATGGGCTCGAGCAGAACAGGCTTGGCCTGTTCCATGCCCTTCTTGAAGGCAAGCGATCCGGCGATCTTGAATGACATTTCTGAGGAATCGACTTCGTGGTAACTGCCGTCAAAGAGTTCCACTTTGAAATCCACGACCGGGAAGCCGGCCAGATAGCCTCTTTCCGCAGACTCGATGATGCCCTTTTCCACTGCCGGAACAAACTGTCTCGGGATCGAACCGCCGAAGATGTCGTTTACGAACTCGAAGCCCTTGTCGCGTTCCAGCGGCATCATCCGAATCCAGCAATCGCCAAACTGCCCGTGACCGCCAGTCTGTTTCTTGTGCCGTCCCTGGACTTCCGCCTTGCCGGTGATGGTTTCATGGTACGGAACCTTCGGCTGTTTCAGGATGACCTCCACCCCGAACTTCTTCTTCATCTTGGCGACCACGACTTCGATGTGCAGCTGGCCGCTCCCCGACAAGAGAAACTCCTTGGTTTGCGGGTCCCGCTTGAAGCGAATGGACGGATCTTCCTCGATGATACGCGCGATTGAGGTCCCTATCTTGTCTTCGTCACCTCTTGACTTCGGTTCGATGGCAAAGCTGATCGCTGGTTCCGGGAACTCCACCTTCTTGGGCAGTGTGCCGAAACCCTTGTCTCCCAGAGTGTCCCCTGTCGTTGTCTCTTTCAGCTTAAGGACCGCGCAAACATCGCCGGTTCGCGCCTCGGGGACCGTTTCGTTGGCTTTCCCCTGCAGGATCTGGATGGGACCGAGTCGCTCATCGCTGTCGCGGGTGAGGTTGCGAACTGCTGTTTCGCCCTTCAGAGTGCCACCCATGACTTTAATCATGCTGATGCGGCCGGCGAACGGATCGGCCAGGGTCTTGTAGACGTAAGCCACCAGCGGTCCGCCTTTCTTCACTTGCAGCTCGGCCGGCTCGTGAGTGATCACATTGATCGCTGGCAGGGGTTCCCGCTCGAGCGGGTTCGGGAACAGGTCGACCATCCACTGCATCAGCTGTTTGACGCCGATGTTCAACGTAGCCGAGGTGCAGAAGGCCGGGCAGACGCTCCGGGCAAGGAACGACTTACGGAGTCCGGTCAGCAATTCTTGCTGGCTCAGTGTCCCATTTTCGAAGAACTTCTCCATCAGAGCATCGTCGCTCTCGGCGATCATCTCGACCAGTTGGGAGCGGAACTCGTCAGCCTGGCCCTGGAGGTCACCGGGAACCGGCTGTTCCTTGAAATTGCCGCTTCCATCCGGCTCATAGACATAGGCTTTATTGCTGATCAGATCAACGATCCCCTTGAACGACTTTTCCTCACCGATGGGGAGCGCAACGGGAACGACGGCCCGGCCGAAGGTTTCGTGCAGCGACTCGAGAGCGCGGGTGAAACTGGCGCGATCGCGGTCCAATTTATTGATGACGACCGCTTTGGGGAGCCTGAATTCGTCGGCGAAAGACCAGACTTCCTCGGTCTGGATCTCTACACCTGAGACTGCGTCTACGAGCACCAGGGCTGTTTCGGCAGCGATGGCAGAGGCCTTGGCATCCAGGATGAAAGCGCGGTATCCGGGTGTGTCGAGCAGGTTGATCTTCGTGTTATTCCACTCGTAGTGCGCGAGTGAAGTATTGATGGTGATCCGCCGCTCGATTTCGTCTTCGTCATAGTCTGTGACGGTGTTTCCTTCTTCAACGCGTCCCAGCCGGTTGACAGCACCTGCGGAATAGAGAAGAGCGCTGACCAGGGAGGTTTTCCCTGAGTCGCCGTGCCCGACTACCGCTATGTTCCGGATGTTCTCGCTGTCGAATACCTTCATAATGAATCCTTTCTGCGGTATATTGAAAACTCGCAATGTAACACAGCCCTGCGGAGTTTGCAATTTGGCGCGTTGGCGCGCTCGGCAGGTTTTCCGAAAGGTCCATGGAATCACCGCTCGCGAGCTTTCCGCTGAGACTTTCCTGTTTAGCTGTCGTCCTGACGTTGACCTTGGCGTGCACCGGGAGCTCGGCTGACGTGTCGCCCATCGATCAACAGGCGATCCGTAAGCATCTGGAGAAGATTTCCGCCAATCCGCATCCCCCTGGCTCACCGGCTCAGGTCCTGGTCGGAGACTATCTACTGAGTGAACTGAAGAGCTATGGAGCCGAAACGCAAGTGGACGAGTTCGAGCCGATCACGCCGATTGGTCGGTTAAAGATGCGCAACATCTGGGGCATCATCCCGGGGAAGACCGACCGGATCATCATTCTCGCCAGTCATTACGACAGCAAGTATTTCAAGGATTTCAGGTTCGTGGGAGCGAACGACCCCGGGTCAAGCGCCGCCCTGGTGCTCGAACTCGCCCGCCTCCTCGTCAAGAACAATCCGACCGACTACACAGTCTGGTGCACGTTTTTCGACGGCGAAGAAGCCATCGATGAATGGACCGACCTCGACAGCCTCTACGGAAGTCGTCGGTTTGTCCAGATGCTCGAGTCACGCAACCAGCTTGGGAAACTCGCCGCGCTTTTCCTTTTTGACCTGATCGGGGATAGCAAGCTGACTCTCAGAAGGGATGGGAACTCAACCCCGTCTCTGAATGACATCATCTGGACCACCGGACAGGAAATGGGGTTTGGCTCCATCTTCGTCCAAGGGGGTACGGTCGTTGTTGACGATCATATTCCCTTCGCTCGGGCCGGGGTCCCGGTCGTAGACCTGATCGACCTTGACTACCCCGAATGGCATACCGCGGCCGACACCGTGGACAAGGTATCGATCGAAAACGTAGCCACAGTCGGCACGGTCTTCCTCGCGGCTCTCCCTAAGCTGGCGAAGGCACTGGGGAGCCCGCCCGCGAGACGCACCACCCGTCCCGTCCGCCGCGTCCGTTGAGAGCGTTATGAGCAAGGTCAAGCTGGCTATCGTTATCGCGGTCGCCATCCACGTCCTGTCCTTTGCCTTGATGCTCCGCAAGGTGTCGCCTGTCTACGAGAATTTCTACTCGTTTGCGTGGTGGTCTTACATCGCGGTGATCGCCGGGGTAAACCACCTGCGTGCCCGCAACTCGCTGATCTTTGATCATCCCCGGGAAGCCCTCTGGGTGTTTCTGCTGTCAACGCCGGTCTGGCTGTTTTTCGAGATTTACAATTTCCGGCTGGACAACTGGAATTACCTGGGCGTGCCGTCAAACGTGTACGTTCGATGGCCCGGATACTTCATCGCTTTTGGGACCGTACTCCCCGGCATCTTTGAAACAGTGACTCTCGTTGGGAATCTTGGTCTGGGGCGGGTCTCCGGAAAGCGGATGAAGATTTCGAGCGCCCTGCTTGTCCGATTCGTCGCCGTCGGAGCGGTCATGATGGCGGGCGCGGCCCTACGACCGGAATGGTTCTTCCCCTTCGTGTGGCTGGGGCTCATCTTCTTGCTCGATCCGCTGCTTTACTGGTCTGAGGCAAGGGACGAATCTTTGCTGGCCCAGGCCGAGAAGGGCGACTACTCTATCCTCGTCCGGCTTCTGGTCGCCGGGATGTTCTGCGGCCTCATCTGGGAGTTCTGGAATTTCTGGGCAGGCGCGAAATGGGTCTACTCGGTTCCGAAGCTGGGCTTCCTGAAGATTTTCGAGATGCCGCTGCTTGGATTCTTCGGCTTTCCGCCCTTTGCCATCGAATGCTACCTGATCTACCGGCTCTTCGATTTGATCCGGCGCCGTTACCTGACCCGCCAGTTGGCGGCCCAGGCTCTGGTCGTGGTCCTGCTTGCGGCGTATTGCATCGTGGTTTTCAGGTACATCGACCGGTACAACGTCCTGCTGTGGCGGATGTGAAGGCTCCGAGGCAGCGACCCCGGTTAGGCCGGTGAGTTCCCGGCGGAGGGCGAGATCGAATGGAGCCGCGCACGAGAGCGAGAGAAGCGAGCGAGAGTAAGCGGACCACCTGACTCGCTCCACTGCTTCGTGCTTAAATGTCTCGACTTAGCGAATGATTGGTGGTCCGCTTACTCTCGCTCACTGCCGTTCGCTTTCGTGCGCGGCTCCATTCGATCTCGCCCTCCGCACGACATCAGCCCATAACAAGTCCGTCAATATCTGTGGGCCGAACGCACTTCTCCGACCTTATGCAACACCCTCGCTGCGTGTGCGCGGCTCTTCCTGACGGCGGTTGCGCGAGCACGGCGAGAGAAATCCGGGTTCGTCTCCTTGTCTCCTTGTCTCCTTGTCTCCCAGTCTCCCCTGCCCGGTTCCCTTCTAATTGCTGTATCTATTCGGTAGTATAGATAGTAGAGAGTTAACTCCCCCGATCAAGTTCTGATCACGTCTGCGCTGTTTCAACAAACACAGGCG
>CAYQYP010000319.1:0-36114 GCA_964421755.1 uncultured Acidobacteriota bacterium | reverse complement strand
TATGGACTCACCTCGTTTCTTGTTGTCTCTCTCGTTCTTTTTAATGCCTACCCGTCATCGAGTTTCAAGGACTTCCCGACTTGGCTTCTGGTGCGACCACCGCTTCACGTTATCGACAACGCTCACATGGTCAACGTGGGGCTGTTGATTCGGACGATCACGCGAGACGACGCAAAAGTCGGCGTTGTTTGGGGAGGGGCAACTCCTTACTTCTCGAACCGCTACTGCATCGACCTGTTGGGGAAGTCCGACCGGCGCATCGCCCGTCTACCGACACACGAGAGCTCAAGGGGGTTCTATCCCGGCCACCAGAAGTGGGACTTCGGGTACTCTGTTGGAGAACTGAAGCCGGATGTTGTTGCTCATCTTTGCTCGCACAACGAAGCCCCGGAAGGACTCCGGGCAAAGGACGCAGCTCCGTTCCTCACTAACTACGCCTATCTTCGGTCGGTGCCGCTGCGCTCACCCGAATGGTTGAAGTTTCGACTGCATGTTCGCTGCGATTCATCGAACATCAAGTGGGAGGACTTGCCGCGACTGGGACTGATTCCCGATTCGGCTTGCCAGGCATTTCCGCTGAACGAATCCAGCCAGCGCCGACCCATCCAGAAGCCGTTCGTTTGCCGGCTTCCTCAGACAGGGTTCCGCTAGCGCTGCTTTCGCTCGTAGTTCCCGCTGATGGGAACGGGAAAGTAGCCGGACGTTGAGTACGGGCGGTAACCACGCAAACGGAGCGCTAGTCGGTCAACCACTTTCCTATCCAGCCAGATCGCCCCGTCCTTGGCCGGACGAGAGTCTTGAAGCAGCAAGTTCCATTCGCTCGCATCAACGTTGACGTACTGCACAACCGGGTCAGCCGGCTGCGGGCGATGCGGGTCTGGCAGGCCGATCAGCGCGGGAATATCGACGAGAGAGATGGGAGAGCTCGGATCACGCTTTTCTGTGTTGAATCCGATCAGAACAACCCGGTGGTACTTTTCTTCTCCGAAATTGTGTGCCAGAACTCCCGTCCGCGAGCCATGATCCGAGAACACGATCAGCTTGTTCCGTTTCCCTTGCTCGAGGAACCTCGTCTGTCGGATGCAGGCGGCCACAGTTTCCTGCAGGTGGCGCAGCTTCCATCGGTAGAGTCCCAGCGGTTCGCCCCACTCCACCGGGTACTGCCAATCCAGGCTGCGATCGACCAGCGCCCCGGCCGGAGCCCCAAACACCTTGTTTCGTTCCTCGGCAGTCAGGTCAGAATAAGCCGGGTAGCGCGGCTGGTGAAGGTAATCGGAATGAGCCGCTACCAGGCTTTTGCCCGATCGATCGCCACCTGCGCACAACACTTCCGTTAACTCGTCACGAAAGCTGTAAGTAAACGTCCCCGATTGATTGGCCGGTGTCGCGCTCCCGGGGAGCCGCGGAAGACGCGGCAGAAGCACCGCGAGGAAGATATGCCCGTTCTTCAGAAAAACGGTCGCCTCCTGCTTCCAACCGATCGGCCCGCTGCGGTCGTGCTGGAATCCGGCCATGCTGCCAACGTGGGTCGTGAATTGGTCGGAGAGGTAGCTGAAGGTCGTGTAACCTTGAGAATGCGCGCGCTTCACCAGGTTGTCGGGCATTCGAGACCAGTCGGGCAACTGGTAAACGAAGAAGATCCCGGTCTCGCCGACCGTCCGGCCCGCCAGAATCGACGTCCAGACGGGATTAGTAAGCAGCCCGGGTGTCACCGGTCGCTCGTACCACGTGCCGCCATGTCTGACCGCGAGATCGCGCAGTTGGCCGACTTCATCTACCTGGGAGATCGAATCCAAGCCGAGTATTACTGTCGTATCTGTGCCAGCCTCTGCAGCGCTGGGCTGGACGGGAAGGGCAGTGATCCAGCCAAACAGGAGTGCTGTGACGAGCACGGCGGGGTACCTCCAAACCAGACAGCGCACCCCGGTCCAGCGCCCGAAGAGCGCAGCCGCCGTGATTCCGGCGCCGATCGCCAGCAGCGAGGCCCAGACCACCGTGTTCCATTTGAAGGCGCCAAACATGGGATGGGCCAGCAGTCCGGGATACTCCAAGGCGATGCCGCACGAAAAGCCCCAGGCGATCAACGCGGGCTCAATGAATACGACGAGTCGGCGCCGCCCAGACGAGCGAACAGAGCTCACGGGACCCCCCAGAGCCGAAGCCGGAAGGAGGGAAACGATGGCCATCAGCACCCCGCAAAATGCCATTTCAAAGGCCATGTCCAGTGTCCCGACGGCAAGCGCGAGACCGACCACCCAGAGAGGTATCCCGAGAAACAACGGCTCAGCCTTGAGTGCGAGAAACGCGAAGAGGTTGGCGAGAAGAGGCCAAATGAGGCAGAAGAAGACGAGGAACGCGATGATGCGCGCCTTGAGAAGACGGAGGAAGCTCGACGGTCTTGAAGGGCTCCCTAAGTCCTCCGTCGATTTCCCAGTGGGAACCACCTCGACACCCGTCGCCGACATCGCGGCGGAGAGTACCACAAGCGGCGCGTCACTTCCAAGACGATGCGGTCGCTCGCTCCTTACTTTCGAACGCATTCGCGCAGCCGATCAGTTGTATTAAACTGGTACGGTTCTCGCGCCGCGATTCCCGCGGCACGTGGGCGGTGCGATTCACGGACCCGCCCAGGAGGACTTATCCGGATGGCGCCGGGTTGCAGTGATTCCGGCCACGCCCCGATAGCGTCTCGACAGGGCACATCCGGGGGAAGGAGGCGAACCTGATGCAAGCGTTTGTTGGGGTTCTTACAGTCTTCGTGCTCGCGATGTTCGTGGGCTGGATGGTCATCACGAAGGTGCCCGCGTTGCTGCACACGCCGCTCATGTCGGGGTCGAACGCCGTATCGGGGATCACGATCATCGGCGCGATGCTGTCCATTGCCACGCCCAGCCGATTCTCCACGGCCTTGGGATTCGTCGCAATCGTGTTTGCTACCATCAACGTAGTGGGCGGCTTCATGGTCACCAACCGGATGCTGCACATGTTCAAGAAGAAGAAGAAGGACTGAAGCGATGAATCCCTCAATCATCAACCTCGCCTACCTCCTCGCATCGGTCCTGTTTGTTCTGTGCTTTATCCAGCTGTCGCACCCTCGAACGGCCGAGCGGGGCAATCTCACGGGTGCGCTCGCGATGCTCCTGGCCATCGTGGTGACACTGTTCGACCGGGGCATACTCGGGGCCGGCCGGCAGGCATTCCTGATGATCTTCGCCGGCATGCTCGTCGGCGGCGCGATTGGCGCAGTGCTCGCCCTGAAAGTCAAAATGACCGCGATGCCGCAGATGGTGGCGCTGCTCAACGGTTTCGGCGGCGGTGCTTCGGTGCTAGTCGCCGGCGCGGCGCTGCATGATGCGGTGGACCCATCAATGCCCGTTCCGTCCCTCCAACTTACTGTCGCCACGGTCGCCTCGGGGTTGATTGGGGGCGTGACATTCTGGGGCAGTCTCGTCGCATTCGACAAGCTGCAGGAGTTGCTGCTCCCGGGCAAGCCGATTCTTTTTAGGGGCCAACAGCCGCTGAACATCTTGCTGGCGCTGGCCGTGGTCGCGCTCGGTGTCATGATCGTGCTGGAACCCTCGAACCTGTGGGCCTACTGGACGCTCGTGGCCATCGCCTCGGTGCTCGGCCTCCTCCTCACGATCCCAATTGGCGGGGCCGACATGCCTGTTGCCATCGCGCTTCTCAACTCGTACTCTGGGCTGGCGGGCGCCGCGACCGGCTTCGTCCTCAACAACAACGTCCTCATCATCGCCGGTTCACTGGTGGGCGCGTCGGGGATTATCCTCACCCAAATAATGTGCAAGGCGATGAACCGGTCGCTGGCCAACGTACTCCTGGGCCGTATCGAGCAGGCCGCCGCCGGGGCCGCAAGTGCCGACGACGTGTATGCAGGCAAGGTGAAGTCGGCCAGTGCCGACGAGATCGCAATGCTGCTCGACAATGCCAGCCGGGTCGTGATTGTGCCGGGATATGGCATGGCGGTATCACAGGCGCAGCACGCGGTGCGGGACCTGATGAACCTGCTGGAATCCAAGGGCATTGACGTCGAGTTCGCGATCCACCCGGTGGCCGGCCGTATGCCCGGCCATATGAACGTCCTGCTTGCGGAAGCGGACATACCCTACGACAAGCTCAAGGGGATGGACGAGATCAACCCGAGCTTTGAGCAGACCGACGTGGCCATCGTCATCGGAGCCAACGACGTCGTGAATCCGCTAGCGCGCACCGACCCGAATTCCCCCATCGCGGGCATGCCAATCCTCGACGTGGATAAAGCCCGAACCGTGGTCATCATCAAGCGCAGCCTGAGCCCGGGGTTCGCGGGCATCCCGAACCCGCTGTTCGCGAAGGACAATGCGTTGATGTTCTTTTCAGACGGTAAGAAGGCCATCACCGCGCTGATCACCGCTGTGAAGGAGGCGGCATAGCGGGGGGCGATAGCGCCGCCCGGTGAGCGTCACCTGTCGGGCGCCCAATCGTGCCCGTGACGCGTGGAGCTCGCGTTTTTTGGAGCGCGGCGCAGAGGGCTGCAGAGGCTACACTTTATACGTATTTCGGCGACGGCCTTCTGGAGCGCGGACGTCCCGTCCGCACTGGGTTCGCGGGCATCTTGCCCGGCGTTCTCGGAGATCGCAGCAGATCGAACAACCTCAACGGCGGGCAAGATGCCCGCCGCGCGGACGGGACGTCCGCGATCCCAGTGCGGACAAGATGTCCGCGCTCCAGAAGGCCGGATGTCCGTGCTCGACGCGCGACGAGCATTACTGGTTCTTCTCCATGGCCTCCCGGGTGAATTTGTTCCGCACTTCACCGGCATGGGTGATGACTGCCTGGCTCAAGATCTCGTCGGTCCAGTCCAGGTTAAAGGCCTTGTCTTTCCAGAAAGCCAGGACGAAGGCCGTCAGGTTGCGTGAATACAGCAGGCTGGCATGCAAAGGCATTGTCGACGGGAGGTTCAGAGGAGCGACGACCTTGACCGAATTCTCGGTGGTGATCGTCTGGCCCGGCTTGCTCAGCTCGCAGTTGCCTCCTCCCTCAGCCGCCAGATCCACAATGACTGAGCCCGGCCGCATCCTGGCGACCATCTCGCGCGTGATCAGTTTTGGAGCGAACACGCCCCGGATCAGGGCAGTCGTTACGATAACGTCCGAAAGCGCGACCTGTTCGGCCAGCAACTCCTTCTGCCTCTGCTTGTCCTCATCGGACAGCTCCTTTGCGTAGCCTCCACCGCCTGCAGCGCTCTCCTTCAACTCGATCCCGACATATTTCCCGCCCACGCTCTCAATCTGTTCCTTCACTTCGGGGCGGACATCGGTCGCGGTCACCGAGGCGCCCAGGCGCTTGGCCGTGGCGATTGCCTGCAGCCCGGCCACGCCCGCTCCGATGACGAAGAGTTTCGCGGGAAATACAGTTCCCGCGGCCGTCATGAACATTGGGAAGTACTTCCCGAGCTCCAGAGCCCCGATGATCACTCCCTTGTAACCGGCGATGTTCGCCATCGACGACAAAGTGTCCATCGTCTGAGCGCGGGTCGTCCTTGGGATCGCCTCGGTCCCGAAGGCGGTGATCTTTTGAGCGGCAAGCGCGCGAACGATGTCGAGGTTTCGCGTGGACATCAGGGTGGCCAGAAGCATCGAGCCCGGCCGCATGAGCTCGATTTCCGGGCGTCCCTGCTCCGGCTTGGTCGCCGGCGGCTGGACTTTCAGAACGAAGTCTGCGCCGCTGAGCAGTTCCCTGACGTCGGACACCAGCTGAACACCCGCCTCGCGATAGGCCGCGTCCGGGTAGAATGCCCTCTTGCCGGCGTCGCTTTCAACGGCCACTTCGATTCCGGCCTGGATGAGCTTTTTGCACGACTCGGGGACGAGCGCAACCCGGTTTTCCCCGGGCCAGGTCTCCGTTGGAACGGCGATTTTCATAGTCTCCTCGACTCGGACCGATCCGGATCGATCCCGCCTAAACTCAGCCCGACTTTTAAGATAGAGCTTTTTCGAGAAGAATATCGAGCGCCGACGAAGGAGTCAAATGACTGGGCGCGGCAAGCATCTCGCCAACCGGGCGAGATTGGGGGCGTCCATCCGCCCGTGACCAGACCACGTTAGAACTCCGCAATCGCTTCCACGTAAGCCGCGGAGCCGTCGCGCACCCAAGCATCCAGTTGCGCCTGATCCTTCAGTTGCTGTCCTCGCATGCGCGGCACAAGGATGAAGCCGGACTTCACCTCCGGAAGCGCGGTCATGTCTCCCCACAACTTCTCGAACTGGGTGACCGGGTAGATGTCTTCCTGGCCGTGTCCCCATCTTTTCTTGACGTCCTTGAGGGTCACGTAAGAGGGCATACGAACCGAAAGCGCCCGGACAGCGGCCCCCACTTTTCCGGAGTCCGCGAGATCTGACTTCGCCAGACCGAAGACGCGAAGCAGCCGGTCAACATCCACCCAGGAAGTGTTCGAATTGTAGAAGGACAACTTGAATTCATCCTCCTCTCGAGGCAATGCAAGCCCCTCGACGAGACGCACACGGCCCGCAATCCTCGCCAGCCCTCCTCCACGGTCCTCGATTCGCCGCCGAACAACCTCGAACGTGAGGCAGTTGCGCTGGAGAATGTGCAGCCCCAGCAAGACCGGATCGACATCGGCGCCAAGTGTATCGATGTTGTGGACCATCAGGTATTTGAGATTGGGCCGCAAATCGAGCAACTCAGCGAGGATACCGTTCTTCAGGAGATTCGGGATCTCGTACCAGTGGCCAACCGGATGCAGACACTGGAGGGGGGTATTGTCGGTGTAATCCGAGGCCTCTCCGGCCGCGAGCGCCCAAGCCACAAGCGCGCTGTTCAAGCTGTCCCTCACCTTCTGTGCCTGCTCGTCAAGCAACTGGTGGGGCATTTCCTCCCAGAAAAACCTCAGGTCGCGCACCATCGGGACAAGTCGTAACCCAATCGAGAGGCCGGGGGAGAGCCGCAACGGGCTGTCGTAGCCGTAATTGCGCTCTCTGCCGAGGTATTCCTCGATCGGCCGGTGAGTCAAATAGCTGGTCGTCACAATGTGGGGCAAAGCGGCACCGTACGCCCGGTTGAGCCGGCGGCTCTTGGCGAGGTGAACCTCTATGAAGCTTCTATGCCGGCCGGCCAGCCGGCAGAAAGGGTGGAGCGCCTTGACGACACCGGCGCCTGCGGTCCAGCGGCTTCCGACTCCAGCAGCCATCGTCACGACGGCCACCTGGCCCGAGGCTAGGGCCTGTTCTCCCGCCTGCTGGAATTCCTGGGGGAGGTCCGATGTCGCATCGACCACGTCATGGTCCTCGACATCCAGGATCTCGAAATTGGGAGGCATCCGATTCTGTGCCAGACCTATCCGTCCGCTGCGAAGATCTGCGCGGATCTGCTCATGATGAGTGCGATCGAACCCGTAGTCATCCAGCAGCACCGAGAGCGACCTCCTGCCGGCCGTCTGTGAGTCGACCTCGGGAAGCAGTCGGTCAAACACCGCGGCCATTGTTGAGCTCATCTGTGGGTTGTCCCGGAAGCGTGTTCCCAGTCGACCCAGTTCTTCGCGTTGCCAGCGGGTCAGGCTCTGCGGATCTGCCCGCATCAGGCTGGGAAGCATCTGCGAATAGTAGGCGGGTGGCATCAACGCCGCTTCGCCTTGCAGTAGTTCCGCGAAAGTCCCGTGTTCATTGATGCTGAATTCGTAGACGACGGGTTCCATTGCGAACGGCAGGGCGCTCGACAGCCGCCTTTTCGCCTCCGACATGATCTCGCACAGCCGTGACTGCGCTTCGACTTTTCGCTCGGGCGCGAAGATGAAACCCATGCCTCCGCCCGACATTCCACCGAGCATCCAGAATCCCCAGAAATCTTCGCGGAACTCTGAGCGCACGGTCTCGATGACCGTATCGGTGTAATAGTTGCCGGCCCATGGAATGATCGCCTGGATGGGCCCGAAGAAATTGCGAGTGGTCGATCGCCCTATCGCCTGAACGTCGCCGACCCCAAGCGCGGCGACGATGTCGTCCAGAATACGAATCGCTTCCTGGCGACCCAGCCACTCGGCCTCGGACCGCAGCAGATACTTCTCGGTGACCATCTCGAGAATCGGGCCGACGTTTTGAGCCATACCCCCATGGACCAGGACCAGGCTGTTCTGCAGCCGGTCGCGAACATCCCCGGACAACTGGTCCTCTGCCAGGATGGTGTGCTGAGGCAGAAGTCGGCCGCGACTGATTCCGAATTCCGGGTCCCCTTCTTGGGCGAGCGCCCCCTGGATCAGCTTGATACCCGGCCACAGGCCTCCCGAGTCTTGCCATCCGCCGCCCGACCCGGCGAGCCACTCGCCGAGAATGGCGCGAGCGGCCACCAGGCGGCGTTCCTCCTCGGAGAGGGGACCGGCCAGACAGGCCGCCTGGCCCGTGGCCCGCATGCAGCACGAAATCAGGCAGGCCAGCAAGTTCGTTGAGACGGCAAGCCTGGAGCCTTTGGGGATATCGTTCACCTGGCTGACCACTTCCAATCCACGGCCTGGCCCCACGACACGGGCCAGCAGATCGGCAAGCGATTGGCCGGCGCCCTCCATGCCCGGGGGAACGATCCCCGCCGCTATGACCGCGGCCTTCAGGAGACCGAGGTAGTCCTTTGCAAAATCGAAGACCTCGGGAAGCTCCGAGATCGAGGCCGAGGCTCCCAGATCGACGCTCACGAGCCGCAATATCGGTTGATCGATCACGCGCAAAAATGCCTGCACTGGAGGGAGCGGCCTCGGGTCTCTTCCCCTGACACACAGGTCAATCGAGACGTTAAGCACCCGTGCGCCTTCGGGAAAATCCATCCCAAGGAAGAAGATGTCGCTCCAGCCGCTGTGCGACAGGTCCATCCGCACCGGCGTCTGCTCGCGGATGATTGTCTGCCCGTCGATCAACTCGCGCCGTATGCGCAGCGGATGATCGGCCGGGTGCCCGACTCTGAACATCCACTGATTGCCCCGAACCGAACGAACGCTTCGTCGGACCTGATCGGCGAGTGTCTGGAAACCAAGATCCCGGTAGGCGGCCGCCAGCCCGCTCGACAGCGCCTCGCTGGGCCCCGCTGACTTCTGCTCCGCCAGAAAAACCTGGATCGCTTCCTCGAACCTTCGCTTCAGCAGGCGGGCGTAGCCCTCAAACGGGAGCAGTGTGCGCGATCGCGCATCCAGCTTTTCGGGCAGGTGGAAGCGGTGGATCGCGTAGAGGAAGAACAACGCACGAACACGCTGATACAGGTTGTCGGAGGTCCTCCGGAACTCCTCGAGGCTGTCGCACTCGCCCAGCAGCCTTTGGAAATCCGCCTCGCGCGCATAAGCGTCCAGCGAGAGGTTTCGTACGGCCTGATCAGAAGAGGTGATGATTTCCACCAGTCGTCCCGGCACGGTCTGCTCCAGTCCAGGTCAGCGGGCGGTATCAGCCCGGTTCAGTTTTCGGGTGGCAAGAAGCTCTACCAGCGACGCGAGCACCTCGTCCTGGTCCCGACCGGAAAGAGCCAGGGCCAGTTGGGCCGTCAGAAGCCCGTACTTCACACCTATGTCGTATCGCAGGCCTTCAATTTCGATTGCCAGGTAGCGCTCTTTTTGAGCCAGCAGCGCGAGTGCCGCCGAGAAGCCGGGAGCCGTCTCGAGAATCTGCATAATCGTCGGACTGAGAACGTGCATCCCGAAGAAACAAAGGTAGTGACCGGCCCGAAGCCCGGGGACCAGAAGCCTCTGCTCAGCCTCGGTCGGAGTCGGTTTCTCGATAACCGTCTCGACCAGGTAGAGGCTCTTCTTCCCACCCACTCGCCGGCCTCCGATTGTCCCGTAATATGGCAGCATGCTCTCTCGAGTTGCCTGAACGGCTGACATTGAACAGGACTCCACAGCCGCCGCCTCGACCAGCTGTTGCGCACAACGTGCGTCGCGCCTGCTCCAGTAAAGGTGATCGCCGACGAGGTGAAGGAACGGCTCGTCTCCGACGAATTCCCTACCGGCGAGCACCGCGTTTCCGTACCCTCGGGGCTCGGTCTGCTCGATAAAATGGAGCCAGTCGCCCAATTCCCCGGCGGCCTCCCGGTACGCTGGCTGATCTCCAGGCGAAACAACGACGCAAATCGACTCAACTCCGGCACAGAGGGCTTCCTCGACGATGATTCTGAGTGCAGATTTCTGCAACCCGTCGCTATCGATCAAGGTCTGGAGGGGCAGGCTGCGCTGGGTCTTTCCAGCAGCCGTGATCAGCGCCTTACGTACTTTCATGGGCTAAAGATAGCGTAGTTCCGAGGACCGATAAAGTTCCGTCTCCTCCGAGGGGCGGTGCCAGGCGCCGGCGAGCGGCACAGGCAGGCAACGCCTGACGTGTTTGCGGCTTGCTCGCGGTTTCAATCCGCGCCACTTCGCAAAAGACGCTCCGTTTGCGGTTCTGTGTCGATTGGTGAGGCGCCTCGGACAACTTCTAGAACCTGTGACTATCGGCGGTCGTATAACGAATGTCAACACTTCCAAAGGAGGTCCTATGAATCCGATCCTCGCATCGTTGCTGCTGGTCGTTAGTCTCCCTGCCGTGACACAAACTCCGGGTGCCGGGCAGCAGGCCGTCGAGAATCTCCAGACGCGCCTGGTGAAAGACTACCTCGAAGCTTTCAATTCACCGGGGAAGGACCAGATCAGGAACTTCTTCACGAAGTACGTCACGAAGCAGGACCTTGAGCGGGTTCCTATCCAGGACCGGCTCAACCGGTTCGCGCAGATGAAGCAACGACTGGGGAAACTCGAACTCGTCAAGATCATTGAAACTTCTCCCGCTTCGGTCGTCACCCACCTCAGGTCGGCCGAACGAGAACTGCTCGAAGTGACTTTCGAGCTCGCAGGAGGAGAACCTCCCAAGTTGCGGGGTATCCGTGTGGAGGACCTTGGACACGACGAGGCGTCTGGGCAAGTGAGCACACCCAAGGCGAGCGAAGCGGAGCTTCTGACGGCGGTCGAGAAGCATCTGGAAACGGCGGCCGCGGATGGGGAGTTTTCTGGCGCGGTTCTGATTGCCCAGGCTGAGCGCATTTTGTTCGAGAGGGCATATGGGTTCGCGGATCAAGCCGCCAAGACAGCGAACCGTCCCGACACGAGATTTAACCTTGGATCGATCAACAAGATCTTCACCAACATCGCGATTCACCAACTGGCAAGCCAAGGGAAACTATCCCTGGACGACACGATTTCAAAATTCCTGCCGAACTATCCCAACAAGGACGCCGCTGGCAAAGTGACGATCCGGCATATGCTCTCAATGTCCTCCGGAATCGGTGACTTCTTCGGAGAGCGGTTCGATCGGACACCGAAAGACAAGATAGTGACTATAAGCGAGTACCTGCCGCTCTTTGCCGATTTGCCTTTGGACTTCCAGCCGGGCTCACAACGCAGATACTCGAATGGCGGGTACATCGTACTCGGGGCAATTATCGAAAAGGTCACCGGGACCGACTACTACTCGTATGTGAAGCAAAACATCTACGGGCCGGCCGGGATGAAAGAATCAGACTGGTTTGAGAGGGGGAAGCTGCCGCCGAATACGGCAACCGGATACACTCGACACGGGCCTTCGGGCAGTGAGACCCCGGGCAATCGACTGCCTAACCTGGATACCCTGCCGGGGCGAGGAAGCTCGGCCGGTGGCGGCTATTCGAATCTGCGCGATCTCCTGGCGTTTGTGCAGGCGATGAAACAGGCGAAACTCTCGACTCCCGACTTTCAGCCGAACACTCTCGGCATCGCCGGAGGCGCACCGGGCATCAATGCGGTCGTCGAGACTACCGCTAAGTACACAGTGATCGTTCTTTCGAACTTCGATCCTCCGGCGGCCGAGAGAGTGGCCCGCCAGATCCGTGACTGGCTGCCGAGATGAAAGGATCGCGAGCTTAGCGCGATTCCCCACAACTCGACAACCGGGTCGCAAAACGGCGGATTCAAAAAGCGAATCCGCCCTACGACTGCTCGGCATGCGGAAGCGAGCGGTTGTAGGGCGGATTCGCTTTTTGAATCCGCCGCTTTTCGACCCGGTTGGCAAGTGTCAGCCGGAATTTGGTTACTTCTACTTCTGATGCGATATCTGCACCTTGGGCGCTTGCGCAGAGTGCTTGACTACCTTGCCCTCGGCGTGGGAGAAGGGCGGAGGCGGAGGCGGTGGCGGGGGAGCAAGAAAGCCCGCGCCCATAAGCGCCTCGATGACCGGGCGCAATTCGGAGGCCTTGTCGGCGGCATTGAGCTTCTCGAGCTGCGCCGGAGTCAGGATCTGTCTCATTTGCTCTACGGTTGACTGCCACGCTTTGGCCCGCTCGTGCCGCAGTGTACGAAGCTGAATTGTCAATTCACCGACCACGTTTGCGGACGGGTTCGTGGCCGCCAGTTGGCTCTCCAGCTGATCCTCAAGCTCTCGGATCTGCCCGGTCACCTCCTCGACCTTCTGCTCCCGAGTCGTCTGCAGGTCTTTCCATTGTTGGACCTGGCCATCGGTCAGCTCGAGGTATTTTTGCACCGAGACGATCGCGTGGCTCACCTTTGCTGTATGCGACATCACTCCATCGGCTCCGGAAACGTGAGACATCGGCGGAGGCGGTGGGGGCGGTGGGGGCGGTGCCTGGGCCGAGACAACTACTGAACAGAGCAGGACGACGATCAAGACACACGTGGACAAGACTGTAGCTCTTCTCATGGTTTTCTCCTTCTGTGGTGTGGGGTTTTCTACTCTTACTTGGGTGCCGCCGGCGATGTGCTATGGCTGAGAGGCGCGCCCTGAGCGTTCGGAGGTGGAGGCGGCGGTGGAGGCGGTGGAATCCTCAGACCCATAAGTCTCTGCCTCTGGTCCACCGACAAAAGCTGGCGCACCCGCCAGGAAGACTGCAGGTTCGCCACCTTGATTTCCCGCTCGACAGCCAGCACGCGGTCCATCTGATCCACGACCATCCGCTCGCTCGCGACTGGGTTTTCGATCAGCTTGAAAAGCACCTGGTTCTCCGCTTCCAACTTCTGCTCTAGAACGCCAAACCTCGCCTTCGCCTCTTTCAGTTGGTTCTGGATGGCATTCCTTTGCTCCTCGGTCAGTCCGATCTGGTCCGCATAGTACAGCGCCATGACAGGTTCGACGAGCGTCCGCTTCATCGGATCCAGATGATGCGGGGTCGTCTTCTGCACCTTCAGTTGATCGAGATATGGCGAGGGCGTACCCTGGCCTGAGGCTCGACCAACGAGGGCGAGGACCATTGCCAAAGCAACAGCCAAAGAGGTGGCTCTCATTGCTGACTCCTTGTCTCTTCCGCGGAGGCTTCCAGGACGGCGCGGACGCTCTCCTGGCCTGGGGCGTTCAGGTACAGCTGGGTCGGGGATTCCCAGTAAAGATAGGAGGCAGATTCGGCGGTGACGGGCACCGGGGGATCGGATCGGTCGGCCAGGAAAAGGCCCGACACGACCAGAAGAACGGTCAGGGCCGCTGCAACACCGAGTGGACGTGCCAGCGGCAGCCAACCGCTACCGGTCTTCCTCGGCGACTGCAAGACACTCTGAAAGCTCGGCGTGAGCCGCCGATCCGCGCAGCGTTCCTGCTCAAACAGCTCTTTGATGTGCCTTTCTTCGGTCTCCGTGAACATAACGAACCTCGAATCGCTCCAACTCTCTTCTGAGATTTGCCTTCCCGCGCTCGTAGTGAACACGGGCAGCACCGACGGAAAGCCCCATGACTTCGGACGCCTGCTGTACCGACAGATCGTGGTAGAACACCAGCCGCAACACCTCGCGCTGCCGTTCCGGGAGACGATCCAGAGCCATCCCGATGCTCGACCGAGTCTCGCGCGACTCGAGATCATCCTCCGGGCCTCGATCAGCCGGCACCCGTTCGGTGAACAACTTGTTGAGTGCCCGCAGCTTTCGAAAAACGCGCCGCTTCATGTCCATCGCCGAGTTTCGGATGACCGCGAAGAGCCACGTCTTGAACCCGGCCCTGTTGTCGAACCTGGCCCGGCCTTCCAGAATTTTCAGGTAAACCGACTGCAAGAGGTCTTCCGCTTCCGATCGGTCTCCCCGGCAACACTGGAGTGCCCACGCGAAACTGGCGGCGTGAAGCTGCTCGAGCTTCGCTTCCATCGCTCGCCGTTCGCTTGTGGCCGGTCCCGATGTCGCGTTCATCCTTTTCTCGCCTGATTAGTCGTCTTAGGGGTGATTCTATATGACAGGCTGGTTGATTTCGCTGTTTTTCGGGCGAGAGACCTCAAAGACCTCAACGACCACGAGGACCACGAGGGATAGCCAGCTTGTCCTGGGTCGTTGCAGTTCTTGAGGTCCTTGGCCTTATAATTCAACCGTTCGGAGAATGCTCAATGACACTGAACATCGAAGCGGTCCGTCAACATTTCCCGGCGCTTGCCAGCGGCGAAATCTTTCTCGACAACCCAGGCGGCACGCAGATTGCCCGCGAATCCGTCGACCGAATGGTCGAGTACCTGACCCACACTAACGCTAATCATGGCGGTGCGTTTCGGACTTCGGTCCACTCGGACGCGTTGCTCGATGAAGCGCACTCGGCCGTCGCCGACTTCTTGAACGCCGACCCGAGCGAAGTCATTTTCGGCACCAACATGACAACGCTCACGTTTGCGATCAGCCGGACAATCGGCCGGATCCTGCGACCCGGGGACGAGATCCTCGTGACGCGCCTCGACCACGACGCCAACATCGCTCCCTGGCTGGCACTCGAAGAGGAGCGCAAGGCGAAAGTGCGCTGGATCGAGCTTAATGACGAAGACCTGACTCTTGATCTGGCGGACGCGGCCGCAAAACTATCGCCACGAACTCGCGTGATCGCCTGCGGGTATGCGTCTAACGCGGTGGGAACAATTAACGACGTTCGTTCCCTTGTTGCCATGGCCCATTCGGTGGGCGCCTGGTGTTTCGTCGACGCGGTGCATTTCGCTCCTCACGGTCTGATCGATGTGCGCGCCCTGGACTGCGACTTCCTCGTCTGCTCCGTGTACAAGTTCTTCGGTCCGCACGTCGGGGTTCTCTACGGGAAGAAGGCGTTGCTCGAAGACCTTCCCGCATACAAGGTCAGGCCTGCGAGCAATTCGTCTCCCGGTAAGTTCGAAACCGGGACCTTGAATCACGAGGGGATCGCGGGGACGCTCGGAGTTACGGAGTACCTCGAGTGGCTGGCCAGCTGTGCGATCTCCGAAAAACCCCGGCAATCCGGGGGCCGAAGACGGGACCGCATTATCGCCGCCATGGAGGCTGTCCGAGAATACGAGACGGCACTTCAGGCGGCACTGATCGAGGGCTTGCGGGCAGTTCCAGGCCTGAAAGTATGGGGGATCACCGATCCGCGTCACTTCGACTGGCGCGTCCCGACCGTCGCGTTCACCCTCGAGGAACGGCACCCGCGTGAGATCGCCAAACGGCTGGCCGAGAAACAGATCTTCACCTGGGATGGCAATTATTACGCGCTGGCTGTCATGGAACACCTCGGACTCCAGCCGAAAGGGGGGATGCTGCGCGTCGGGCCAGTGCACTACAACACTATGGAGGAGGTCAACCGCCTGATCGAGGCGGTTGCGGAAATCGCAGACCACTGACGACTGACAATTGACAACTGCCCACTACGCACTGCGCACTGCCCGAGGAACAGGGGGTCAGCAGAGCGGCTGACCGGCTGACCAGCTGACCGGCCTGACTACCGCCTGGCTCAGTGAGCAGTGGCAGTGCGCAGTGGGCAGTGCTTTACTTCTTCGGCGTGGCGTCGCCGGGAACCAAGCCCATGGCCCACTTCACGGCTTCCACCCACATCTTCTGGATGTCATCACGCTGCCAGACTTCCGGCGGATGCCCAAGGCCGGAATAGTAGACACGGCCCTTGCCGTAGTTCTTGGCCCAGGCGATGGGCACTTCCTTGTACTTCACGCCTTTGGCATTGGGATCGACCTTGGTCATGTCGAGTGTCATGAGCAGGCGGACCTTTTCCGGTGCGAATTCCTTCGTCTGATAGATCTCGTCCCGGATCTTGAAGCTGGCAGGGAAGTGTCCCATCCCCGGGAACGAGGGATCGAGCACCTTCACGGTTGCTTCAAATGTCATCCAGGGGTGGCCGTCGAAATATCCCCCGATCATTTCGCCATACTCCGGCCATTTGTAGAACGTGTCGGTTGCGTTGTGAGCACCCAGAAAGCCCTTCCCGTCGTCGCGAACAAAGGCGAGGAGGTCAGCTTTCTGCTGGTCATCCATCGGCAGTTCGCCGGTCGTCATAAAGAAAACTGCGTCGAAGTAGTCCAGGTTCTTGGCATTTACCTGCAGCTTCTTCTTCGTGATCAGCTGCACGTCGGTGCGGATGTAGGTCTCCCAGAGCCCCGTTTCGTTGCCCAGCTTGTACAACGTGGCCAGAGCGTCCGAAACCGAGTCGTGCTGCCATCCCATGGACATTCCTACTGCCAGCAGTTTTTTCTTCTTCTTGTCCTGGCCGGCGAGCGGGGCACACAGGACGACACAAAACAGGAGGACAGTAACAAGACGAAACATTCTCATAGTTTCCCTCTCAGGCTGTATTACCCGGAACACGAGTAACCAACTACTCAAGAACAGCCCAATTATTCCACAACGTGGACCGGCGCGCCGCAGGAATCAACCGACCGGCACACCGGCTGACCAGCTAACTGACCAGGGCAAGGGCCCTCGCCCTTGATATTCCCTCACAAAATCGTGAGCGCCGGTTCATTTGGAATGCGGCGGCAGAGGTCGGCAGAGGCTGCTCCTTACAGGCATTTCGGCGACGGCCTTCTGGAGCGCGGACGGGACGTCCGCGACCCCAGTGCGGACAAGATGTCCGCGCTCCAGAAGGCCGGATGTCGGCGCTCGAATCCGCCCTACAACTACCCGCCGTGCGATAGCGAGCGGTCGTAGGGCGGATTCGCAGTTCAGAATCCGCCGCTTTTCGGCCCGGTTGGCGGTGGTCAGTGGTCAGTAGTCAGTTGTCAGTTGCCGGTAATACCCAACTCCTTCTCCAGCTTCTCCTTGCTGTAAGGCGACGTGTGGAAGGTTCGCCCGTCGACTTCGAAGGTGGGAGTGCGTTCTTTTCCTTCATTCACGGTCTTCACAAACTCCTTGGCCTTCGCATCTCGGTCGATGTCGATCTCCTGGTAAGGAATACCGTGCTCATCCAGGTAAGCTCTTGCGTCGTGCGAATCTTCGCAGGTCCAGCGGGTATAAATGGTCAGTTTGCCCGGCATGCCGCGCTCCGTTGTGAGGGATTGCCTTTTCAAAGGCAGGTTACGGGCTTGTCGTGATGCGAGATCGGAAGGAGCCGCGAATCCGTCCGAGAGCCCGCCCATTTTTCCGTTTACGAAATCCTGAGCGCCAGCATCGTCGCGTCGTCGCCCGCCTCCTGGCCTTCGCGGTGAAGGGTAACGGCTTCCACCAGGTCCGCAATGACTTTATCGACACGGCCGGCCCTTTCGTTGACAAGGATCGCTGCCAGCCGTTCGGTTCCAAACTCTTCGCCGGCCGCATTGGTCGCTTCCACCAGCCCATCCGTGTACAGGAACAGTGAGTCTCCGCCGCGCAGCTCGGTCTGGCCCTCCTCGAACTCGCTCCCCGGCAATAAGCCCAGCGGACGCCCGGTTGATTCCAGGGCCGTGATGGCGCCGTCCTCACGCAGCAGGAATTGCGGGTTGTGGCCCGCGTTGACCCAGCGGATCGTCTTGCCGTCCTGGCCGATAATGCTCATGAACAGCGTGACGAAGGTCTGGGGCTCAGTCTGGCGGCTGATCTCCATGTCAAGGTCGCGCGCGAGCCGGGCAAGGTCGCGTTCGGTCTGGAGGCGGGCCTGCAGGGTCGCCTGGAAGTTTGCCATGAGCAGAGCTGCGGGCACGCCCTTTCCCGAGACATCGCCAACTAGAACGGCGATCTCGCCGTCGGGCAGCAAGAAGTAGTTGAAGAAATCTCCGCCCACCTGCCGGGCGGGGAGCGAAACGCCCTTCGCCTCTGCGCATGGGACCTTCAAGGGCTCCCTGGGCAACATCTCTTCCTGGATGCGCCGACACATCTCGATTTCCTTTTGCAGCCGCTCCTGCTCAATCACACGAGCCTGGTGCAGCGTCAAGTCCTCCGCCATCTTGTTGAACGCGGAGGCCAGAGTGCCGAACTCGTCTTTCGAATTCACCGGGACGCGGGCGTTCAAGTCTCCGCTCGACAGCTTCTCGACGCCGGCGGTCAGGATCCCGAGATCGCGAGTGATTCTCTTTGAAAGCGGGAATATGCCAAGCAGCGCCACGCCGATGAAACCGAGACCGAAACCCAGGTTCCTGAGAGATGTATTACGGATTTCCTTCAGAGAGTCGCCAATGGGCCGCGCGATGCCGAATGTCATCCCCGATCCAGATTCATCGACAGTAGCGACGATCCAGTCTTCCGGAAATTTTGCGGTCTTGAGATTGGCGGCTGGGCCGGCCTTGATGCCCACCTTCTCCAGGCGGCCGCGATTATTCGGATCAGGGGTGTGAAGTCGACCCGTCTGGTCGAGAGCAAACACCACATCCGCCGGCCGCACGCCGTCCCGTCTCAGGACTCTCCTGACCATCTCTTTGGTCTTCATGTGGGCAATGACCTCACCTGACGGCGGAGGTCTCCGGTCGGCACGTCTGGGAGCGCGGCCAAGGCGAACGCCGATCGTGTCACCTTCGGGTTCGCTCTTCGCGAGCCACGTCTTCCGTCGTTTTTCCCAAGTGGCCCGGGCCTGCTCCATCGCCTGAATTTCCTTTGCGAGACTGCCGCTTTTCCGGGTCGTTTCCTCTGCGGTACGCGTGGCGTTCTCTACTGCCCGTTTAATTTGCTCGGCTTGGGCCGGTCCCCAGGGCATCTCGCCGGCCTTCGCCAGTTCGCTGTTCAGCTTCTCCAAGTCGATTTTCATCGGTCCCTGGAGGACGATGCGGTTATTCTCCTTGTTGATGACGACCGAGTGAGCCGCGCTTTCAATGTTTGCCTGCAGTTGCTCAAGCTCGGGCATTACGACGACCAGAGCCTCAGGAACTGTGGGGATAACCATTCCAGAGACCGTCGGAGCCTTTGGTTTTGCTTCCTTCCCGGGTTCCGAGATTCCGTGACCACGCGCTTTACCTTGCCCCGTGGCTAACGCAAGGTCGGGGCGCGGGGCGGAGCCAGCCGGCTTTGGCGTTGGGGGAGGCGCGGGCGGGCAAAACTCAATCGAGTCGAGCATACCGGCCGAAGCGCCCATCCCGGAGACCAGAGAGGAATAGATCTTCGTTGCGTCGGGAGCGCCGGGTTCGGCCTTGGCCGCCATCATGCGCGAGAACGCGGCATGGTCGAAATGTTCCATGCCGCGGCTCAATTCCTCGGTGACCTGCTGCATCCGGGCCCGCATATCCTGCGCGAGGGCTACCGTTTCATCCTCAACCAGCTCGCGGAAGGCGCGTGAAGAACTGTAGTAGGAGTAAAGGGTCAAAGCCGAGAGCGGCAGGATCGTGAACAGTAGAAATACAAGTACCAGTTGCGTTCGAACTTTCATGGCAGGAAGAGGACCTCATTGTCTTATACGTGCCGAGCGACCGAAAGTTTCCCGGGAGAACGCCTTCTAAGGACCGGCGAAGCTTGACGGAAGCGGTCGCTCCACTTGACCACAATCCTTCCGGAGATTACGATTCATTTCTATAGACATATCAAAGGAGCGTCAACGTGGAAGACAGGTCATCTTTTCTGAAAGCCCCCGATAAGGGGATCTCTCGCCGCGCCTTCGTCGGAACTGTGGCGACCGCCGCAGGAATCACCATCGTGCCGCGCCACGTCCTTGGCGGCCGAGGTTTCCAAGCGCCAAGCGATAAGCTCGGTATTGCCGGCGTCGGGATCGGCGGCATGGGCAAAGGAAACGTCGAGCGGTGCGCCACGACCGAGAACATCGTCGCGCTGTGCGATGTGGACGAAGCCTATGCCGGCAAGGTTTTCACGCTTTACCCCAAGGCCAAGGCATACCGCGATTACCGCGAGATGCTGGAGAAGCAGAAGGATATCGATGCGGTAGTCGTCGCGACACCAGACCATACTCATACGGTTGTCGCCCTCGCCGCCATGCAACTGGGTAAGCACGTGTACGTGCAGAAACCGCTGACCCGAACGGTCGCGGAAGCGCGCAAGCTCACCGAGGCGGCCCGAAAATACAAGGTGGCGACCCAGATGGGCAACCAGGGACACTCCAACGAAGGACTCCGTAACGTCTGCGAGTGGATTTGGGACGGAGCCATCGGGTCCGTGCGCGAAGTTCACTCCTGGACCAACCGACCGGTCTGGCCCCAGGGGGTCTTCACCCGACCGAAAGAGACGCCGCCTGTTCCCACCACCCTCGATTGGAATATGTGGATCGGTCCGGTTCAAATGCGGCCTTACCACCCGGCCTACTTGCCCTTCAATTGGCGGGCCTGGCAGGACTTCGGTGCGGGCGCCCTGGGCGACATGGCCTGCCACGTTATGGACGCTCCGTTCAGCGCCCTGAAGCTTGGCTATCCGACGAGCGTGGTCGCCTACACCGCCGACATCGTCGTCGAGATGTGGAAGAAACAGCCAAACCCCGAGACGTATCCCTCGGCATCCGTTGTCCACTATACCTTCCCGGCTCGCGGCGATATGCCGGAGGTGAAGTTCCACTGGTACGACGGCGGATTGAGGCCGGAGCTGCCCCCCGAGGTGGAGGTCACCGAGAACTTCTGGCGTCAGTACGACAGCGGAACCCTCTTTTACGGGGATAAGGGGAAGATCCTGACGGATACGTACACCCAAGCGGCGCGCATCATTCCCGAGGCCGCCATGCAGGCCTACAAACGGCCCGCGAAGACGCTGCCCCGGATTCCGCGTGGACAGGGGGGGCACGAAGCCAACTGGATCGCTGCCTGCAAAGGCGGAGAACCGGCCAGCTCCAACTTCGATTATTCGGGACCCTTCACCGAGACGGTGGTCATGGGAAACCTTGCCATCCGATTCCCGGGACAGAAGCTGATGTGGGACGGCCCGAACATGAAGGTCACGAATTTTGAGGCGGCCAACGAATTCGTATTTCCGAAGTACCGTGAAGGCTGGACGTTGAGCTAACACTGAAAACACGGACAAAAACGGAACCCACGGACAGGTACCGTGAGCACCTGTCCGTGGGAGTCCGTTTCTTTCGTCCGTGTCAGTCCGTGCTGCCCAATTTCGCCCTCACCAGCTCGTTGACCATCTTCCCGTCGACTACTTTTCCCGCAAAGCGCCCCATGACGGCTTTCATAACGCGTCCCATGTCTTTTGGGGATGCGGCCTGCAGCTCGTCGATCGCGGCTGCAACGGCGGCGTCGATTTCGTCGCGTCCGACCGCTGCCGGCAGAAATGTCTCCAGAATCTCAAGTTCGGCCTTTTCCTGGGAAACCAGGTCGTTCCGACCGCCCTTCGTAAACTGCTCGATGGATTCCCTCCTCTGCTTGACGAGCGTCTGGAGAACCTGGATCTCCTCGACCTCGGTCAGCGGCCGCACCTTCTCGATCTCCTTGTTTTTTAATGCGGTCTTGATTCCCCGGAGTACGCTGAGGCGGAGAGTCTGCCGCGTCTTCATCGCGTCGGTCATCTCCTGTTGAATCCTCGCTATCATGCTCATTGTCTTGTTCCTTTGTAGAATTTCGCAGCCGGTCGCGAATTGTGGCCATCGAACATCATACAGTTAGGTAAAATCGCTTGCTATGCCTAAGAGAATATGTGTTTTGAACGGGGGCGGCGATTGTCCGGGGCTAAACGCGGTTATACGCGCCGTCGTCAAATCAGCCATCATCCGTCACGGCTGGGAAGTCTGGGGGAGCGAGGATAGCTTCGACGGGTTCATTAAACCGGGAAAGATGCCTCAGCTGACGTTTGACTCGGTCAGGGGGATCCTGCCGCGAGGCGGGACCATCCTCGGCACCACGAACAAAGGGAATCCGTTTCGCTATCCCGAGCGTGACGCGAGTGGCGCACTGGTCTTTCGCGATTACTCGCAAACGGTCATTGACAAGTTCCGCGAGATGAATTTCGAAGCGATGATCCTGATCGGCGGCGACGGCACACTGACAATCGGACACAAATTCCTCGAAGCAGGTTTGCCGGTCATCGGGGTACCGAAGACAATCGACAAGGACCTGCTGGCAACCGAGATTACGTTCGGCTTCGATACCGCCCTCCGGACGGCAACCGAGTCGATCGACATGATCCACACAACCGCGGAGAGCCACGACCGTGTCATGATCGTCGAGGTCATGGGAAGGAACGCCGGCTGGATCGCTCTCGAAGCGGGGGTTGCCGGCGGAGCGGACGTGGTTCTGATCCCGGAAATTCCCTTCCGGATCGACCGGATCGTGGAGAAGATCCAGGAACGCAGTCGCGCAGGCAGGACCTTTACCGTGATTGTCGTCGCGGAAGGGGCGATCCAGGCAGGCGGCGCGCAGGTTTACAGGGAAAAAAGGGCTGACCAGCCAGTTGGGGTCCTGGGCGGGATCGGGGCAGTGGTTGGACGGCTGGTCGAAGAAGTCACACAAATCGAGACGCGGGTACTGGTTCTCGGCCACCTCCAGCGGGCGGGCAGCCCGACAGCGTTTGACCGGCTACTGGGAACCCGGTTTGGTGTTGCGGCCGTCGACCTCGCGGCCAAGGGGGAGTTCGGACGGATGGTAGCGCTCCAAAGCGGCAGCATCGTTTCGGTCTGGCTCAAGGATGCCATTGCTCACCAGCGGACAGTGGACCCGTCCGGCGAATACGTCGAAGCTGCCAGATCAATCGGGATCTGCTTCGGGGACTGAACTATCTCTGTTAAGATGGCCGAGTGATCTGGCTTGTCGCGATTATCTTGCTGGTGGTTCTCTGGTTGGTTTTTCGCACGAAGGAGACTGCTCCCAAGGCCATCCTGACTGTCAGCCTGTTTCTTGTAGTCGTCCTCGCAGCCCTGTTCTGGTCCCGCACGCCGTCATCCAGCAAATTACCGGATGACGCGTGGCTCGCTGCCGAACAAAGGCCGGCGATCGACCTGTCTGGCTCCTTTCAGACGCTCGACGGGGACACGATTTCGCTGGACCAGATCGAGAGCAAGGCACTTTTCTTGAACGTTTGGGCCACCTGGTGCGGTCCCTGCCGGCTCGAAATGCCTTCTATGGCTGAGCTTTACAGAGAGCTAGGCCCGCAGGGCCTGCAGATGGTCGCCGTGACAGACGAGGATGCGGAAACGGTCCGGGCATTTCTAGCGAAGAACCGTTACCCGTTCACCGTTCTCCTCGATCCCGATAACACCTTGTCGAGTCGCTTTGACATCAGCGCGATTCCGACTACCTTCATCGTGGATGATCAAGGCCGCTTAGCCTATCGCCACGTCGGTTATAACCAATGGAACTCACCTCAAGTCCGCCAGGAGATCGCACAACTGCTGGAGTAGGCGATCCCTTCTTTTTTCGCTGCATCGATACCGCCTGCGGGAGCGAGTTCCACATTGGAGAGAAGCTCTACCAGTGTCCGAGATGCTCGGACTTGCTGGATGTCTGCTATCACTTCCCGCAGATGGACGTCGGTCAGCTCAAGAAGGAGTTCCGAACACGGCGCTTGACCAACGACCCCCTCGACGTCAGCGGAGTGTGGCGCTATCGGGAACTCTTGCCGTTTCGAGGAGATGACCTTCGCCATGTAGTGACGATGGGCGAGGGGAATAACCCAGTCCTGAATGCCCCGATTAGCGCGCAGTACGTTGGTCTTCGTCGCTTGCGCGTCAAGCACCTCGGCTGGAATCCCACCGGCTCGTTCAAGGACTACGGAATGACCGTGGCCGTCTCGCAGGCCCGCCGCCTGGGATCAAGCGTCGTCGCATGCGCGTCGACCGGCAATACCTCGGCCTCCATGGCCGCTTACTGCGCCAGGGTAGGATTGCGTTCGGTCGTGTTCATACCGGAGGGCCAGATCGCCTACGGCAAGCTCTCCCAGAGCCTCGATTACGGGGCACTCACGGTGCAGATTCACGGTGACTTTGACGCAGCCATGGGACTCGTGCGCGAACTGGCCCGCGAGACGGACCTTTACATGATGAACTCGATCAATCCGTTCCGGCTGGAAGGCCAGAAGACCGTCATGCTCGAGCTCTTCGATCAGCTGGACTGGCGGATACCCGATCGGATCGTCGTTCCCGGCGGAAACCTGGGCAACAGCTCCTCTTACGGGAAGGCTCTCATGGAGCTGAAAGAGTTGGGCTTCATCGATAAGGTGCCTCGGATCACGATCATCCAGGCCAGCGGGGCCGACCCGCTCTACCGCACCCTCGTGACCAGCTCAGCCGACCTGGTCCCGGTTAAAGGGGCATGGACGCTCGCCAGCGCGATCAAAATCGGGCGACCCATCAGTTGGAAGAAAGCGCTTCGCGCGCTGAGCTTCAGCGACGGCTGGTGCGACGTCGTGACCGAGCAGGAGATCGCCGATGCTAAAGCCATCCTCGGGCGGGACGGCATCGGCTGCGAGCCCGCGTCCGCTACCACGATCGCGGGACTCAAACGACTCATGAACCTCGGAAACCAAGCCGAAAGCCCGGTGACCATCGACCCCGACGAGGATGTCGTCGCAATCTTGACAGGGCACCAGCTGAAGGATCCCGAGTACACCGTCAACTACCACCTCGATAACTTGTACGAGCACGCGAGCTATCAGAACGTGCTGATTGAGAAATCAGGCAAGCTCACTGCTACCTATTCCAACAAACCGGTGCAGGTGTCGGCAGACAAAGCGGAGATCATCCGGTTGCTGGGTTTGGCCCGCTGAAGTGAAGTAGCCAACCTGGCCGTAAAGCGGCGGATTCTGAACAGCGAATCCGCCCTACGACCACTCGGCATGCGAAAACGGGCAGCCGTAGGGCGGATTCGCCGTTCAGAATCCGCCGCTTTACGGCCAGGTTGGCGTCCATCATGCCCGTCAGCCGGTTCGCTGGTCAGCTGGTCAGCCGGTTAGCCGGTCAGCTGGTCAGCCGGTCAGCCGGTCAGCTGGTCAGCCGTCAATCCGTGCCATAGGTGATCTCGAGAGTCTTAACCCGCAAACTCGAGGCCAGGATCACCAGAATGATGACGCCGAGCAGACCGGGCACCGAAATCCACGGCGAGGTCGGTTCGGTCATGATGGCCAGCGGCCCGGCAGGCAGGCTCACCGGGCAGATCGACTGCAGATAGTGGATCACGCTGATCTTCTGCAAGATCGGGGGCAGCAGGAAGTTGAACGACTCCCAGATGAGGATAAGCCCAGCCGGAACGATCGGATTCCGGACATACAGCCCGATTCCCAGAAAGACCGCCCCGTATCCAAGACATGCAAGTAACGAGACAACAAGGTATGCGAACAGGTGACTCATCCCCGGGCCTTTGGTGAAGTGCTCTTCCATAAAGGTCCAGCCATAGGGCGCGTAGAGCAGAAAATAGCAGGCAGCCGTGCTCAGGCCAAAGAAGGTGATCGCCGAGATGACTCCGCTCAGGTACTTGCCCAAGACGAGCACTTCCCGCTGGACCGGCGACAGCAGGTAGTAGTGGAGGGTCTTCTCCATCACCTCGCCGCGGAAAAGATTGGTGAATATGGCGACGCAGCCGAAGAAGATGGCAAGGCGTAGCGTGAAGGCCTGGTACAAAATCGCAAACACCACGCTCGCCTTGCCGGGGTTCCCTAACTCCGACTCATGCAGCGGCAGCAGGGCGCGGAGCACCAGAAGGGATATCGGAGCAAGCGAAAGGAAATAGACCGCGATCAGGCGACGGCCCAGGAAGTTCCTCTTGATCTCCAGGCGAAGAATCGCCATGGTCTGCCGATACCAGAGGGCCCAGGGCCAATCACGCCAGCTCTCCTCGGTGGGTGGAGCTACGCTTTCGACCTCGGTGGGAGGATGATGATGGTTCGGGTCTCTGCCATTGGTGCCTTCGGGTGTTGGCGTCTTGTTCACAGTTTCCCTCCATCATTGGTGATCAAATACTGATAAACCGAATGCACGTCGTCATCGGTTGGCGCAACCGCCTCGATGCCGACTTTGCAGTCGAGAACCACCCTGTTGAGCAGCAGGTAGAACTGATCGGCGTCTCGGGTTCGCAGCACCAGTCCCCCGCCGTCCTCGTGCAGTTTCACCTCGACTGCCCGATTCTGTTGAAAGGCGTGAGCGGCCAGGAGAGCCGGTTTGTCGCATCGGACCATGATCTGCATCGGGTGGTCTTCCATCTCGTCCCGAACTCCGTGGATGTCTCCTTCGGCAACCACGTAGCCGTTGTTCATGAGAATCACCCGGTCGGAGATCATGTCGACTTCGTGAAGGATGTGGCTCGAAATGACCACGTGGGCGCCGTTTCGGGCCGTTTCCTGGAACAGCCCGATTACTTCGGATCTCGCCATCGGGTCGAGTCCGTTGAGCGGTTCGTCCAGAAGGAGCACCGACGGATTGTGGCTGATCGCCTGGGCCAGCTTGATCCGCTGGCGCATACCCTTGCTGTATCCGTGCACCCGCCGGTTGGCCGCGTCGGTGAGATTCACCTTCTCGATGGCAGCCCACGTCATCTGCTCCGCTTCCTTTGCCGGAAAACCATGGACGCGCAGGTACCCATTGATCAGGTCAAAGCCGGTCAAGCCCTTGGGGAACGAGTCGAACTGCGAGCAGTACCCCACTTTGGTAAACAACCGCTCCGGGTGGTCCGTCCCGATGCCGAGCACGCTTATCTTCCCTCGAGTCGGTCGAAGCAAGCCGCAGATCAGGTTGAGCAGCGTTGTCTTACCGGCGCCGTTCGGACCCACCAGGCTCGTGATGCCCGGCGTCATGTTCAGGGTAATGCGGTTGACTCCGAGAACCTCTCCATAGAACTTCGAGACATTATCGAGAGTGACTGTGTCGTTGCTCATCGGATCACCTCGTATGCTCGGATCTTCCTCGAGAGAAGCAGCAGGCAGAAAGCACACACGCCTGCAAGTCCAAGCACGGCGCCCCAGACGGGGATGGCGTTCTCGGTTTGGATCTTGAAGAGCCAACTCCAGACGATCTTGATCTGCTGAGAGATATCGATCAAGTATCCCCAGTTGGTGTACATGATTGCATTAATAGCGGCGGCGAATCCTGAAGAGACCATGAATGTCCCGAACAAAAGAGCACCCGCCACCGGACGCCACTTGACCCAGGCCGACAGCGACAGCACCAACAGCGAGAGGATCAGGATCCAGAGCCATGAGCCGGCAAATACCGCCACGGCGATCCGCGTGTGCTGCAGCAACCAGCCTCCCCCTTCCAAATGCGCCTGAAGAAGGAAGAGGAGCAGCAATGGGACCCAAGTGATCACCGAGAGCAGAATCATCAAGACCGACGCCTTGCCCAGGATGTACTCAGTCCGGGTGAACGGGCGACTCAAGTAAAGCGGCATGGCATTGTTAGACAAGTCGGGCGAAATCAGCCCGGGTCCGATCAAGGTCGTCATGACAAGGGCCAGGCTGCCTTGGACGATCATGCTCACGAGGAAGAACATGGAATCGATCGTGACCAATTCGCTGATCGGCAGTTGAAGGACCTGCAGCGCCTTGACGTTGTGGTGCAGATAAATGAAAACGGCTGCGCCGGTCGGATAAATAAAGCAGAGCACGAAGAACGCCGTGAAGATCTTGAAGCGAAAGATCTGCTCGTACGCGTACCGGGGCAGGATCAAGAAACGCAACGCCGGAGTGGTCAATGGGCCCTCGTACCGTTGGTAGTTCCGCTTATACACTGCCACGGTTCACCTCCATCGCCTTCAGGAAGATGTCCTGCAGCGAGTCTCGCTTGTAATTGAGCTTTCGAATCTGGATTTCCCTCTCGGCTGCCAGGCTGTACAAGTCCCGAATCTCGACCTCCTGGGGCAAAACCATCTTGATTTTCGAGGTGCCCTGGACGGCGCATTCGCACCCGATCCGTTCGGCCATTTCCACGAACGGGCGGCTGTCCCCGCGGATCTCCAGCTCCAGGAACTTCCGATTCGCCTTGCGTTCTTCCTCGAGGTTGCAGTAGACGACCAGTTCGCCCTCCTTGAGGATCACTACTTCCTCGCAGCACTCTTCCACATCGCGCAAGAGGTGCGACGAGAGGATGAGGTGCATGTTCTCCTGGGCACGGATATCCTTGATGAGGTTGATCATCCTTTGCCGAGCTGGTGGATCCAACCCGTTCGTCGGTTCATCGAGGATCAGCAGCCCAGGCCCGTGCACGATCGCCTGAGCCAGCTTGGCCGCCTGCTTCATTCCCAGCGAGTAGGTGCCCAGTTTCCGGTACCGCGCTTCTCCGAGCCCCACGTAGAACAGCGTCTCGTGGGCTCGTTCCAGAGCCTGGGCAGGGGGAAGCCCGGACAGCTCCGCCATCAGCCGGACAAACCGGATACCGGTCATGCTTGCGATGAAGCTGTCGTTCTCAGGCATGTAGCCCATGAGATGCCTCACCTGCTTGATTTGCGTGCGGACGTCGAAACCAAAGACGCGCGCGGTCCCCGAGGCCGGGGGATGAAAGCCGAGCAGGCTGTGGAGCAGGGTCGTTTTGCCGGCACCGTTCGGTCCAAGCAGGCCGATCGCCTTGCCGTTGAAGGAGGCCTTCAGGTTCTTCAGAATCATCCGCTGGCCGAACTTTATTGAAAGACCGTCGAGTTCGATGACCGGCTGCATGCTCGGGCTCCTTATTGTGTTTGGCTGACTAATCGTAACTCATAAGTCAAAACGCTGAAGGGGGCCAAAAAGTTCGACGCAAACCAACTTTGGGCGTGCCTGGGAGGCACGGGCAACCACCAAATGGAGCCGCGCACGATAGAGGGTGTCGAAAAAGTTCTTAAGGCCTGAAAGGCCGGCACATATTAGCCCAGGGCAAAGCGCTTTGTGCGGAGCCCTGGGTCTAAGGGTGAAGCGGGGGCAAGCCCTGAAAGGGCGCAAGAACGGCAACATTATCAGGATCTTACGCCCTTACAGGGCTTAGCGGTCGAGACCGTGTTGACCCAGGGCTACGCGAAAAGCACGCTTCGCCCTGGGCTATTATGTGCCGGCCCTTCAGGCCTTAAGACCCTTATGCAACACCCTTGCCGGGCGTGCGGCTCTGATCTTAATGCCGGCGGCTCCTGTAGAATCCGGGCTTGATTGCCCTCCCGAAAAGAAAAAAAGCCGGAGAGAGCGAGGGCTCTCCCCGGCTGCCCGGCTTTCATTCCCGGGATTGCCTGCTTACTTGGTGGGCGCAAAGGCGTTGGCGCCCTTGGTATTCGCCTCCACCATCCGGCTGACGTCCGAGAAGGCCGCCATGTTGACCAGGTTCATCCCTGGCAGGCCTCGGCTTGCCAATGTGATCTGGTCTGCGTCTCCGTAAACCGCGATCAGCGTCGGCGGAGTGTTGGCCGCAGCCTCCCTCAGACCGTTGACCTGTTCAGGGGTCAGCCCCGGGGTACTGTTCGGCACATAGTTCGCCAGCGAGGCAACAACCGGCAAGAAGTTCTGATACAGAAGAGCGGACGCATGGTCTTTACGATCTGTCGGCATCAGGGCGGTGATGGAGCGCGCCAGAGAGTAGCCCGTTTCCCGGTACTGCAGCGTCTGCAGAAGCAGGGCCGGGGACGCGGTCATCACCATGTACCCATCCGGCGTAAAGACATAGTCCGCTTCCTGTCCCAGGACACCAAAGGCGATCTTGTGATAGTTGACGCCACCCGTCGAACCGGTGCTGATCGTCAGCCCTGGCTTGCCTTCCGCGGCAGCCCTGGCGTTGACTTCGGCAACTAATCGCTCGATCGTCTGTTGGAAGTGAGCCGGGTCATCAACCTCGGCGACCACTTTCCAGGCAGGTGTCGGCAGCAGCGGGCCGTCAACCGCAAAGAGGAATTCGCGGCCGAGCGGGGCGGCGACGTCTTCTCGCAAGCTGAGACCAGTCTTGCTCTGGAACTCGCCAAGCTCGCCCAAATCCGCCTTGCCGGCCGTCTGGATAAGCTCGAACAACTCATCGACGATGACCACTGGATCCTTGACCAGGAAACAGGCCATGGCAAAGGCGTCCGGCGAGACATATTCAAGCGAAGCCATCGGAGCCGGTTCCGCCAGCCAGGCAGCCATGCCGCGACGGTCGTGGTTGAAACTCAAGGTCGCACGGCTCTGGTTTTCGCCCTCGATCGTCCGGTTCTCGATCATCAGGTGCGCGATATCGCCAAAACCGGTTCCTTTCGTATCTTCTTCTCCCTTGGCCGCGATGACTGTCTGCATGTCGACCGCGAACAGGGTACCGACGCCCTCTGAGTAGCATCGTGCCAGGCGCTCGTAAAGAAGCGTCGTTGCAAAGCTGGACTCGGCGCCGGCGAGTCTCTGTCCGATCGCCTTCATCTCGGCTGCGTTTGTCGTCGCCACAAAGAGGTCCGGTCCAATGTAGACAAGCAGAGCCTCGCCACCGTCCGGGGCAGCCGCCGGATCGTTCAGGATCATCAACTTCGGCTGTTCGCCGCTTACTCCCGCAATCCGGGCGATACTGTCTTCGATGGCAGCCCGCAACTTGGCCGCATCACTCACTTCGGCTAAAACGATCGGTCGCGCTTCGTCCCCGGGCAGATCGGCGACTGCAATCACGATCTCGTTCCCGAGGAAGCTGCCCGCGGTAGTCAACCGATTGACGATTTCATCCAGACCGATCTCGTCGTCCTGGTGCTCCGCCCACCACTGTTGCAGCTCGGGGTTTTCCTTCACCCGTTGGCTAAACAGCGTGTAGATCTCGCCAACCGTCTGGCTCAAATTCGGAAATGTCGCGTAGACCATGGTATCGGCCGGAACCAGCGGAAGCAGCCTCGACGTGTAACGCAGCGGCTGTTTCGCCAGCGCATCGTTGATGGCCTGGCCGACGACGGCAATCTCGCGCATCAAAGCAATGTGCTTGCTGACGTTCTGGCTCCACGCGAAATCATCCGCAACCGGAACGGTCACGAGCGAGGCATGTGTGGTTACCTGCTGACCCGGTTTCAGAATGGTGGTTGATTTCCCACGCTGGACTGACACCTCGCCCTCGATGACTGATACGCGTGAACCCTTGACGCCGCGAGTGACGGAGAAAACCGTCCCTTTAACCGTCACGCGGGCATCCAAGGTCGCGACCTGAAGATGACGGCCGCTTTTCTGCTTGGCGGCCTCGACGATGATCCCGCCGCGCCGCAAATCGATGCTCGCGCCGTCGCGCCGGGAATCAAGCGAAAGTTCGGTGCGCTCGTTCATCTCGACTACCGAACCATCCGACAGCTTGAGAAAAGCCTTGGATCCCCTGGCCGTCCGTACCGTGTCTTCTTCATTGATGACCTGCCCCGGTTTTACCGGCTGCATGGTCCCGTCGGCTACCTGGTGCAGTGACCCGTCGATCCGCTCAACCGTGGCGCTCACTTCCTGCGCCGGCCAGAAGATGTTTGGAATGACGAAAATGTTAATTACGGCGAACAGCACGAGGACCGCAGCCGCAACTCCCCATTTGTAGACCACGATCGGTTTCCAGCTCTTTGGCGGCAGCGCAGTCTCGGCAACCCCTGAACGCGCCTGCCAGAAAACCCGTCTGCAGGCCGCACACTCCCGCATGTGGTCCTCGAAAAGGGTTCGGCGAGCTGACGACAAGCGATTGGAAAGATAAGCAGGGATCAGAGCCTGGAAGCTATGGCATCCCTCGATTCTCTCGGTCTCGGCGGCAATGATTGCCGGCACCCGGTTCTCGAGCGAACCCCGGACCCTGGTCGCCGTCTGCTCCATCTGACCAGCCGACAGGTCTTCCTCGCAAACCGCGCGAATCGCTTCGTCAAGCTGGTTTTTGGCGTCTGACTTATTCCACTTCATGATTTTCCTCCCGGATTTGATTGGAGCTCTTTTCGGAGACGCAGGTGGGTGCGATGAAGCGTTACGGCCACAGATCCCCAGGACATTCCAACGATCTTGGCGATCTCGCGGTTGCTCAGTCCCTCAAAATGGTGGAGGGCAAAAATCTCCGCTGCCTTCGGATTCAGCCTGGCCAAGGCTGAACGAAGCCAGGATTTGAGCTCCGCGGACCGCGCATCCCGGTCAGGTGACGGGCGAGTATCGGACAACTCGGTCCGCATGTCGCCGATGTCCACCTGTCGCACTCGCTTTCTCAGGCAATCGAGCGCGAGGTTCACCGCCGCCCGGTTCAAATATGCGCCAGGCGACTGCCGGAACTGCGTGTCCTGTTTCTTGTGGAGTAACCGCAAAAAGAGAGTCTGAAGAACATCCTCGGCCTCCATCGGGTCCCCTGTGATCCGAAAAGCTGTTCGCAGGATCCGAGCGTGGTGATCACGAAACAGCTTTTCGACCTCACCTGAAAGCGGCCCGGCCGATTCATACTTGATGGCTGATTCCATCGCCTTCACCCTCATTTCATCTCCTGCACTCATGACGAATCACGAAGAGGAGTATTAACAACTGACATTCAAATTCGTGACATCGACTGAGCCTCAAGTACGTTCGCGGAGAAGCGGAAGTTCACCGCAAGAGGTCTTTCAGCTTCTTCAGGCCCTTGTCGATCTTGTCCAACTGCTCGGGTGTAACACTCGGGCTGATCTTCAGACGACCAGACAAAACACCCGCCAGGATCGTTCCCATGTCGGGCGGGAACGGCTCCTCGTTGAGGTTTCCCCGAAACGTGAACGGGATAGCCAGCCGGTTTGAGCCGAGCCTCAAATACTCCCGCAGAAGTACCGCCGGGACGCCAAGAAACTTGTCTGAGGTGGCGGGGATCTTCATGTCGTGCAGGCGCAACTCACCTTTGGCCTCGTAAAGACCGCCTGTCATGACAATGGCGAGATCGAGGTCCCCGATGCCCGCGGTTTCGGAAACCGTGTGGAGTTTGCCCGCAAGATAGGGGTGCAGCAGATTCAGGTCGCAACCGGCGAGGCGCAGGGTGAGGTCGGCAGACCGGGCGGCTGGATCGAACCAGCCACTCAGATTCAGGGTACCATCCGGTTTCCCATGGAGAACACAGCTCAAGGCCACCTCGCTCGGTCCTTCTTCCTCGGGCCACTCCAGGTTCTCCAAGCTGCCCTCCAGGCGGAGGAAAAGAATCTGGACCGGGCGGGGACCACCGACCGTTCGGTCGATGAATGTTCCGCTTCCTTCTTTGAGGACGAGCCGTCGCACTCCTACCGACCTTTTCTGCCGGGACCCGTGCGACTGAGCCGGTGCGCCGGGAGCAGGGGGCGAGTCACTCGGCGCTGCTGCGCGCGTGCCGGTTCTTTCAATCCGAATGCGTGGCTGGTCCACGTCGACGTCCGCTATGCTCACGCGGTCGGTGAGAAACGAAAAGAATGACGGCCTGGCCGTAAGGGAACGGCAGGCAACTGAGAGAATCGTGGGACCGGGAAGCTCGTAACGGCCGCCTCTCAGGCCGATACTCCGCCACCCGACGTCAAGATATTGAAACTTCAGGCCAGCAACCGATCCGCTCGCGACCTTATGCGCCAGCCCGGTGGCACCCAGCCAAGCCGCCAAAGTCAGAGCGACTATGATCACCAGCAAGGACAAGCCTAGCCATCTCCACTTCCAACGGCGCTCGCCGGGCTCCTCCATGGTGTAGGACTCCTGAGTACGTAATAAAAAGTGTTTGACCGATATTCTACCGGAGGGAAGGGGTCTACGATTACGTTAATTTAGTAGGTCGACCTAGAGGCTGGGGCGCACGGGAGAACGGGGAATGCTCCTTGCGCCCTGATTTTTTTTGCCCGCCTGAACACTCCACAAAAACACGCGCGTCTCGAACTGCGCCTGATCGGACCGATCCGACCGATCGGACTGATCCGACCGATCGGAGGCCCTGGTTGGGAGGTTGCAGTCCGCCTAGCGGGTTGGTTTCGGCTTGCTCGACGACTTCGGCTCAGTGTGGGACTCGGTTCCCGTAGTGGGACGGGTCCCGGTCGAGAAAGTCTCCTGAACCGGGTGGCTTGTTTGAGTAGAAGCACCCGGGGTCGAGTGACCCGTTTCGGGGTAACTTCCCTGCGGCCTTCTCCCTTGCTGGGAACTCGAACGGGACGGGTCCGGTTCCGAATAGGCGGGTGAAGACGAACGGTCTTCCTGCTGGCTGCCACGGCTCTCGGCAGTATGCCTGTAATGTTCCTGGAAGCCGGGAATCATGTCACCCAGGTAACCCTTCAACCGACTGGAACCGAGCGCGATCAAAGATGCCCGGATGTCATCGAGCATGCTCCATGCCTTGCGCATCTCGCGGCGCGTGGCGGACGGCTGTTTGGACGAGCCCGTCCACGTTCCCCCCTCGCTGGAACCCGAGTACCCCTGCGAGCCGGCGTAGGCCTGTGAAAGGGCAGATGAGCCGGGATAGGAACCGGCGCCCGAGGAGGCGTATCCGGAATACGAGGATGTACGGCTCTTGCGCGATCGCCCTCGCCTGGGAATAAGGGTGGCTGCGAGCAAGCCGGCGCCAAAAGCCACACCGACCATGACCATTGGCCGCTTGTCGAACTGAACGCGCCAGTCGGTCGTGTTTTTCACCCTCTGCTCAAGCTGTTCCAGGTTCTCGCTCAGCTCACTTCGTTTGGTGTCGATATGCTTCTTTATTTCGTCTGATCTTTGACCCACTGGATATCCTCCTTTACGCTGGCGATGGTTTTTTCAGGTTTTGGATTGACAAACTTCATCCGATTTCGACCGATGACTATAAGAACGCCCGCGGGCACTGCCACCGCCAATGCGACGAGCAGCGGCGCCAGCCAGGCGGGGGTCACCTGTCCGAGTGCGTAAGCCGCGCTCCAGAGCACGAATCCGACTGCATAGGCGGCGAGAACACCACCCGTGACGAGAAAAACTGCGGCCCGCGCGGCTGTGCTGATTTGTTCGCTGATCTCCGTCCTTGCCAGTCGGACCTCGGATCGGACGATCTCCTGGACATTGCCCAGGATGTCGTTAAGCACCTGACTGACGGGTCGTTCGTCCGTCTCGATCACCGGTCTGCGCTCCACGGCGGGCGGTTCCCGGTCGTTGGGACCACTCAATCTTGAGTCTTTCATACGGCTCGACTCCTCGCTTTGGTTACCTCGATTTCCTGATGCTCTGCCCAATCAGGAAACCGACGGCCGCCGCTATCGCCAGCGAAGGACCCGGGTGCTTACGCACGTAGCCTTCCATGTCGGAGGCCATGTCGCCGAACGTGTGATCACGCAGGTAAGTGGCGCTGCGGTTCATGCCATCAGCGACCGCGTGGGCGGCTCTCTGAGTTGTCTCACCGCCGGGCAGCCGGGAGGCACTGTCGTGGGTCCACGAAGCGGCTTTCTCCAGACCACTGGCGGTCGAACGACGGGCTTCATCGGCTCGACGCTTGCCCGTTTCCATCGCCTCGTTAACACTTTCCTTGGCTCGCGAAGCAGCCTTGGAGGTCTTGTCTCGAACCGTTTCACCGGTCGTGGACGTCGTCGGATCGAAGGTTCCGCGATTCTCTGTATTGAAATCAGCCATGTTCACTCCTTTTGGTTTGACTCCGGGCTCAATGATGCTCAGCTCCGAAGTGCTGGGTTGACGAACGCGGGTTGCTGAAGGTGATGCATCACGACTCCTTCAGACGGCGCCTGTGTTTGTTGAAACAGCGCAGACGTGATCAGAACTTGATCGGGGGAGTTAACTCTCTACTATCTATACTACCGAATAGATACAGCAATTAGAAGGGAACCGGGCAGGGGAGACTGGGAGACAAGGAGACAAGGAGGAAAACTCGGGGACATAATACCTAATTCCCAAACAGTGGGCGGGTTCGTCGGCGTTTCGAAGGAATTGAGTCTTGTGTCCCCGAATTTCGGGGGAGAGACCCAAATCGAGGAGACCGAATGATCACCTTTGAGGAAGCGTTTTCGAGGATACTTCATCATTGCCGGCCTCTCCCTTCCGAGCGCGTCTGCCTGAGCGATTCCCTGAATCGAGTCCTGGCTTGTGATGTATACGCCACGGACGATTTGCCTCCTTTCGACGCCTCGGCGGCTGACGGCTATGCCGTAAGCAGCGCCGACTTACTGGAGGCGAGTCCCGAAGACCCGGTTGCGTTTCGTCTTCAGGACATCGTAGTCGCCGGCAGCCGCTCG
>CAYQYP010000318.1:0-11331 GCA_964421755.1 uncultured Acidobacteriota bacterium | reverse complement strand
CAGCAAGTTCGTTGTCCGAGGCGGATACGGTATGTTCTACGAGCGCATATCCGGTGCTTTTGCCAACTCCCTGCGCCAGTCGGCGCCGTTTTTGCGGGAAGCTCAGAACAGCGATATCGGCGATTACAATGAGTGGCCGTCGGATGTCGCTGCGCTTCCATTCCCGGACTTCTTCGTGGGGTTTGATGATGGCGAGCCGGAGCTGAGGGGAACAAACAACCCCGACGTGCAGTTCGAAGCCTTCGAGACCCAGAACATTGATCCGCGTTTGTCAACTCCGTACATTCAGCAGTGGAGTCTGAACCTGCAGTGGGAGTTCATGCCGAACTGGCTCTTTGAAATCGGCTATACGGGATCAAAGGGGACCAAGCTGCTGCAGATCGCGAACAGCAATATGGCCTTGGATGTCGACCCTCTCGGTTTTATGCCGCGTTTCGGCGACGACGTGCCGGGAGGCGGCTGGACGGGGAACTATTACGACCTGGTGGGCGAAGACGAAGATGAATTCGTCAACGTCGACACGCCACCATCCTGGTGCGACCTCTCCGACGATCCGGGCGACTGCACTCTCGGCGCTGAGGTACGCGCCCCGATACTCGGGTTCGACGAGGATGAAGGGGTGAACACCCTCTATTCCAACGGCAATTCGATCTACAACTCGCTGCAGGCCAGTCTGCAAAAGCGGTACAGCAGCGGTTACATGTACAACATCAACTACACCTTCTCCAGGTCGATCGACACCTTCTCGGACGAGAGCGACTTCCAGATTCAGAATGACCAGAGGAACTGGCATCTGAACCGAGGGCTCTCGGATTTCCACCGCAAGCACCGGGTGGTCATCAGCGGGACGTGGGACCTTCCCTTGAGGGGGAACAAGTTCTTTGAGGGCTGGTCCCTCAGCGGCATCGGCACCTTCCAGAGTGGAACGCCGTTCACCGTGATCGATGACGACTACAGCGCTTTCCTCTTCGAGACGTCTGACCCGAGGCCCATCCTGGTAGGGACCCATGATGACCAAGCCACCAATGGACCAGTCAACGAACGGGTGGACAACTACCTGAACCGTGACGCGTTTCAGAGCTCGGGACCGTACTTCGGCAACCTGGGCCGCAACACGGTTATGGGCCCGGATCAGCGCCGGGTTGACCTGGTGGTGTCGAAACTCACTCCTATTCGCGAGGCGGTGTCCCTAGAGTTCCGGGCTGAATTCTTCAACGCGTTCAACACCGTCTCTTTCCGCAACCCGGAGAGCGACATGACCGAGTCGTCATTCGGCGAGATTGAAGCGACCCGTGGCGGCCCGCGGGTCATTCAGTTCGGCCTCAAGCTGAAGTTCTAAACGCGAGTTCACTCGCTGACGGTCGGTCACGAAGAGGTGATCAGCTTCCCCGTGACCGATCGTCAGCCACACTACCTAACCTTTCGGGGCGCGGACGTCTCGCGGGTGTCGAAGGAGTTCTTCTTAAGGCCTGAAAGGCCGGCACATGTCAGCCCAGGGCGGAGCGCTTTATGCGTAGCCCTGGGTTAGAGGCCAGCAACGGACAAGCCCTGAAAGGGCGTAAGAACGCATGCATATCAGAGTCTTACGCCCTTTACAGGGCTTCGCAACCCAAGGGCGTCCGGAACCCAGGGCTACGCGAAAAGCACGCTCCGCCCTGGGCTGATATGTGCCGGCCTTTCAGGCCTTAAAAACTTCTTCGACATCCTCGTCTCATCGAAGCGTCGGGGAGGGGCCGAAACGAGGCAAAATGAAGAAGATCCTTGTGCTCTGTCTGTTCGCACTTGCAGTAAGCGCCGGGTGTGATCCTGATTCGGGGCAGGTGGGCGCGAACAGCCAGCCCGGCTTCCGTGTGCGCTCCGACTTCTCCGCGCCGTTGAACGCCGACCAGGGCTGGGCCGGGGCGCTCAACGAAAACGTCACAATCCAGGCCGACCAGCCGTTTCGGGTTCGCTTCGAGGCGGAATCACCCCCGCAAAGGACAGGCGACCGGCAGTGCCGGCTTCAATATCGGCGGAACCAAGGTGATTGGACCGATGTCGAGGCCCACGACTTTCCTCACCCCTTACGTGAAATCGATATCGATTTCGCAAGTGCTGACGTCGGCTCGACCGCCGAAGGCTGGCGTACGGTCAGTGGCGATCCGTCAGGGATGACCGTGGCCCTGCAGGACTCGGCGAAGGTTCTGCAGACGCGGGCGGGAGACCAGCCCCTTATCGTCCTCTATGAGACACGCTGGCCCCCGATTGAAACGGCGGCCGAGTTCCGTCTCCCCGCTGGAACCAAGACCGGTGTCGGATTCGTTTTCGGTTACGTCGATTCCGGCAACCACTACCGAGTCCTCGTCGATGCCGCCGCTGGCGCGATTCGCGTGAGTCGTGTTGCCGACGGCGTGGAAAAAGTCATCACGGAGAGAAAAGCCGAAATCGCAGCGGGCGAATGGCTCGAAATCGAGGTTCAGACTGAAGATGGAGCGATTGAGGTCAACTACCAGGACGACCTGGTCGAGTTTACGGCCGAACCTGGCGGCGCCGTGCCGTCGACGCAGTTCGGCTTCCTGGTCCCGGCCGGCGGCAACGTTGCATTTCGCGAATTCAGTCTTTCGGGCGACGCAAAGACGCCCCGCCTCAGCATAGTCTCCTGCCCCGCCTACCAGAACGGCGCAGCAACCAGCGACCTCCTGCGGGGGTCTTCGGCAGGCTTCAGCCCAGGCGTGGGCGTCAGCCTCGAAGAGCGCACCGCGCCGTGGACGGCTGGAGGCGCCCATGGCGAGTTTGAGTGGCCGCTGGTGGTGCGCCGTTGGGCTGACGGCGCCGTCACCAACGAAGAGGGCGACTCCTTCGAGCTCCGTATGGTCGAGGCCGGCGGTGCCTCGCTGGGCGACTATAAGAACCCGGTCTTGCGGCTGGCCATCCCGCCACGCCACGTCGGGGGAACCTTCGTCGAGAACCCTGGGCGAATCGGGCCGTTCAAGGCCTCCAACGGCGATCTGTATTTCATCATGGAGCCGACCGAGACAGACAATCTCTTCTTGATGATCAAGTCCACGGACGGCGGAAGCACCTGGCGGGAAGTCGACGCGGCGAACCGTCCGAAGACCAACGACCTCGAATCCGTGGATGCGCGGCAGATTGGTGACACGATCCACATTATCCACCAGGTCACCCGATCAACGCGGTACCACTCGTTTCGCACCTCCGACCATCCCACCCAGCCCGACTCGTGGGCTGTTCGCGACGAACTGGCTGCTTCGGCGGACTCGGTGGCACAGGCGGCGACGCTGGTAGTCCGGTCCGACGGCAGCATGGTGACCTTCTACGTCGGGGAGACTGTCCACTACAACATCCGCTCGGCAGCCGGCGTTTGGGGCAAGCAAGTTGTGATCGATGCCGGCGTCGGTCCCAGCCTCGCCGGCCCGCGTGCCGTGCTCGGAAAGAACGACACCGTGCACGTCGCCTACTACGGCGTGGACGGCAAGATTTGGTACCGCAGGCTCCTGCCCGACGGGACTCTGACTGCAAGAGAGCAAATCGCCTCGGGTGCGGGAACCACGCGCGCAGAATACGGGGCAGTCTTGCCGCTCGTTTACATCCCTGAAGCAGACACCGCAGTGATCATCTATCGGCTCGCGTCCGGAAGACTTTGGGAACGGCGAATCGTGAACGAGCGCCCGCCAACGCCCGCCGTGCAGGTGACGGATCGAGACGTGATCACGGATGCGGTAGACTCCCAGCAGCCGGGCGCTGATGCGGTCCTGGACGGCAAGACAGTTCACGTGTTTTTCATCGAGAAATCCTCGCGCAGCATCTTCAGCACCCATGACAACGGCGGCTGGCAGCCTTCGACACCTCAGGTCGACAAGATTCTGGGCTCCTGGATCCGCGGAACCGTATACACTCGCCCGGACGGGGCGAAGGTTTACGGCTACATCTACGATGCCGGCTCGGATGGCGGGGCCGGGATGAATCGCTTCGGCGAGGTGGTCTTGAGCGGCCGGTAAGCAGCCCGCCTGCCCGCCGGCGGGCGTCTTCAAAAGGGGGTATTTCGATGAGGCGGAGTTGGTTCGGTTGTGCAGTCATCGCGTCGCTGATCACCTTCCCGGTATTGGGAGGCGTGACGTTCGAGCTCCGGGGCAAAATCACGAACCCGTTCACCGAGGAGCAATTCTCTGCGGTCACGGTCCTGGTTACTGATCGTCTCGCGGTCGAGCTGGGTCGCACGCATCCAGACAAAAACGGCCGTTACGAGATGAAGATCAGCGGACCGCAGTACATCATCATCAAAGCCGAGCTGGACGGTTTCCCCACCGTCATCTACCAGCTCGATACCAAGCAGTACAAGGAAAGCACGACCGACCGGGAGGAAAACAGAGTTTTCGGGGAGCTCCGGATCCAGACCTATTATCAGAACATCACCTTTGGTGAGAAAGGGAGCACCCCGTCAGCCGCTGCGCCGTTGACGCTGGAGGACTTGCTGGCGACGGAGGATCCCGACGTCGTGAAGGCGTACCAGGCGGCCAGACGCCAACGAGAGGGCGGAGACCTGAAAAAGGCCCTCGACTCGTTGGAGAAGTTGGCCAAGAAACACCCCGATTTCTACATCGGCCTCATCGACCTGGGGATGATGCTGGCCGCTCAACAAGAGAACGATCGAGCGCTGGAGGTCTTCAAACGGGCCCAGACATTGCGGCCGGAACATTCGTGGGGATATGTCGGCGAGGGATTAGCTCTTAACAACAACAAGGAGTACCAGTCCTCCATGCAGCCCCTTGAGAAAGCGGTTTCTCTCGACCCAAACTCCGTCAATGCGCAGTTCCAACTGGGATTCGCGTTGTTCAACCTGGGCCAGGCGGACCGTGCCCAAGCGTGTTTCCAACGAGTGGTCGAGCTGGACCCCAAGTCCAACCCGATGGCCTACAAATACATATCGTCCATCTGTGCCAAAAAATCGGATAACGACGGCGCGGCCCGCGCCCTGGAGTCCTACCTCGCGCAGTTCCCCGATGCACCGGATCGCGACCGCGTACAACAAATACTCAAAAAACTCGGATACTAGCACCATGGGAGGGTGGTTATGAGCGCGTCCATCTCACGTCGTCCTTTCCTGAAATCCCTCGGGCTCGCAGCGGCCGGGACCTTGCTTCCGGGTCGCGCGGCCCATGCCGCCACTGCGGTTCCCCGAAACATCGTCATCATCTATGCCGACGACCTCGGTTACGGAGACGTCGGTTGCTATGGAGCAACCCGGGTCAAGACTCCGAACATAGACCGCCTGGCCGCCGGTGGTCGCCGCTTCACGAACGCCCATTCTCCGTCGGCAACGTGCACGCCTTCCCGGTACGCAATGCTCACTGGGGAGTACGCGTGGCGGAAGCAGGGGACCGGCGTTCTTCCCGGCGACGCGCGGTTGATCATCGAGCCCGGGCGCACAACGCTCGCGTCCATCTTCCGGGGCGCCGGGTACAAGACTGGGGTGGTGGGGAAGTGGCACCTGGGTCTGGGCGAGGGGAATGTTGACTGGAACCGGGACATCCGGCCTGGCCCCCTGGATATCGGCTTTGACTATTGCTTTCTCATTCCGGCGACCGGGGATCGGGTACCGTGTGTGTACGTCGAGAACCGCCGGGTGGTGGGGCTAGACGCGAATGACCCGATCCAGGTGAGTTACAAGGAAAAAATCGGCAACGAGCCGACGGGAAAAGAAAACCCGGAGCTCTTAAAGATGCACCCGAGCCACGGTCACGATATGACGATCGTAAACGGGATCAGCCGCATCGGGTACATGACAGGCGGCAAGGCGGCCAGGTGGGTGGACGAGGACATTGCCGACGTCATCACCAAGAAGGCGACCGCGTTCATCGAGGAGAACAGGAACCAGCGGTTTTTCCTATACTTCGCCACACACGACATCCACGTCCCGCGTGTGCCGCACCCGCGCTTCGCGGGAAAGACCGGGCTCGGGCCTCGGGGCGATGCAATCGTGCAGCTGGACTGGTGCGTGGGGCAGATCCTCGATACCCTCGACAGACTGAAACTGGCTGAAGACACGCTGGTGCTCTTCACGAGTGACAACGGACCCGTCGTGGACGATGGCTACAAGGACCAGGCGGTCGAGAAGCTGGACGGCCATCGGCCCAGCGGACCTCTGCGCGGCGGAAAGTACAGCCTGTTTGACGCCGGGACCCGGGTGGCCTTTATCACTCGCTGGCCTGGACAGGTCAAAAACGGTGTCTCCGATGCGCTCGTTTGCCAGGTGGACTTCATTTCCTCCTTCGCAGCTTTCGGCAATCGCAAGCTTGCAGAAGGGGATGCCCCCGACAGTCAGGACATTCTACCCGCCCTGGTCGGTGAGACGACGACGGGACGCGACCACCTGGTCGAACATGCGGGTTCTCTCGCTCTGATCCGCGGAAAATGGAAATACATTCAGCCGAGCGGCGGGCAGAAATTCAACCCCAACACCGGCATCGAAATGGGCCGGGACACGGTTCCGCAGTTGTACGACCTGCAGACGGACCTCGGAGAGAAAGACAACGTGGCCGCAGAACATCCGGATCTCGTCCGCGAAATGGAGGCGCTCCTGAAGAAGATCAAAGAGGAGGGTCGTTCGCGGGGTCTCTCGTAACTGGCAAGGAGACCTGGAACGAGCACCAGCGAACCATCCAAGAGAATGTCCGACTTGGAAGTCGGACCAACGGCTCCGATGGTAGGCCGATTGATTTCAGCATTTACGCGGCATTTATAAACACTTGTGGTAATATACGACCCCACCCGCAGGGCGCGGTCGGTGATTCATTGCTAGCCGGAAGTGGAGAATTGGTTAAAAGCAGTTTTCGAACTCATGCTCTGATCTTCGGACTCCTGTCGCTGGCTGTGTCCGGTTCTCCCGAGGCCTGCAATGTCCCGGCGTTTCGCTATGCTCTCGAAAGATGGCCGGCGGATCTTTATCAAGTAGTCGTTTATCATGAGGCGGCGCCCCGGGGAGCGGAGTCTGCCCTGCTGGCGAAAAGTGCCGCAGCACAAGGCGGCGCGGCCAATTACTCGCTCGAACTGGTAGACGTCGGGAGACCCGATGGGAAAGCGCTGGCCGATCGGCGCAACATTACCGCCTTGCCGTGGGTTGAGGTTTACTACCCCGCCTCTTCCGAAGTCACGAGCCCGGTTTGGTCTGGACGCTTAACTTCCGACGCGGTAAGCAAGATCATCGAGTCGCAGGCCCGGTCGCAACTGGTGCGAAGGCTGCTGGATGGCGAAGTGGCTGTGTGGGTCCTGGTCAAAAGCGGTCACAAGGCGAACGACCGCCGGGCGCTGGATTCCCTGACGGCTTCGCTGAAGAAGGCATCCTCGACGCTTCGGATCCCGGAAATCGGAACTGACCTGAATGGGGACCCTGTTGCGGTGACGGACTTCAAGAGCTATCCCGTGCGGTTCAGCCTGGTGGAGATCGGCCGGGATGATCTGGGCGAAGAGCTGTTCGTCAAGGCCCTTCTAGCGTCCGAGCCGGATCTCCAACGGTATGACGAGCCGATCGCCTTTCCCGTCTTCGGCCGCGGCCGTGCGCTTTACGCGCTCGTCGGCAGCGGCATTCAAGAAACCACGATCCTGGAGGCCTGCCAGTCGCTGGTCAATTGGTGCTCCTGCGAAATCAAGGCGCAGAACCCCGGTACTGACCTCCTGATCTCGGCCGATTGGTCGCGGCCCTACCGCGGCAAGATGGTCAAGGACCCCGAGCTGCCCTTGACCGGGCTGAGTGGTTTTGTTCCAGGCCAGGCCGTTCAGGCAACCGAAAACCCAGACGCGAAAGTGGACATTCCCTCGCCACTTGCCACTCGCCACCCGCCACTCGCCAAACCAACTCCCGCCGCGTGCGACGTTCGTCCGGCGGCTGCAACAACCGTAGCAGCCACCGAACCGGCCGACGGCTCGAAGACGCAACGCCCGCTTTGGCGGAACGTGCTCTACACGGCTGGTGGGGCAGGCATCGTAGTCGTGGCCCTCTCCGTACTTGTCACGCTGAAAAGGAAGAACCGCCTATGACCGTCTGGCAGCTGGTGATCAAGGAGATCCTTCGGCGAAAGCCGAACTTTGTCTCGGGTCTGGTTGCGGTCACGCTGTCCGTCGCCGTTCTGGCCGGTTCACTCACGATCCTCCGGCTTCATGACCTGCGGACTGAACAGATCGTCGTCCGAAAAGAACAGGAGACCCGGCAGCGGATGAAGTTGCTGGAAGACGATTATCGAAAGATCATGAAGAACCTGGGCTTTAATCTTCTGATCATGCCCGCGGACCAACGATTGTCTGACTTCTATGCGGACGAAGTAGTGTCTTCCTATATGCCGGACAGTTATGCAACCCGGCTTGCGCAGGCAAAAATAGTGACCATTCGTCACCTGCTGCCCAGCCTCCAGGAAAAGGTCAAGTGGCCGGAGAGGAAGCGAACCATCGTGCTGATCGGGACACGCGGGGAAGTGCCTTCGCTGTTCCGCGACGCGCGGGAGCCGATCCTCGTCGCCGTTCCCACAGGTCACGCGGTGATTGGTCACGAGCTGGCCGAGACTCTGGACATCAAGGCGGGCGATCCGATCATCCTGTTCGGCCGCAAATTCATCGTGAGCCAATGCAACGAGGAACGCGGCTCCAAGGATGACATCTCGATCTGGATCGATTTGGTGCAGGCGCAGGAAATACTGGGAAAGCCCGGGCGCATCAACGCCATCCTGGCTCTCAAGTGTCACTGCGCGGGGAACGAGCTGGCGATGGTGCGACGAGACGTGGCCGCCGTGCTGCCGGGCGTTCAGGTCATCGAACAGGGTTCCAAAGTGCTGACGAGGGCGGAAGCCCGCGACCGGGCCGCCCGGGAGGCTGTGGAAGCGGTCGCAGCTGAGGTCCTCAGCCGCAAGCAGGTTCGGGAGGAGCAGGAGGAGTTCGCATCGATCCTCGTCCCGCTCGTCCTCGTCATGAGCGCGCTATGGATCGGCTTGGTTTTCTATGCCAACGTGCGCGAGCGTCGCAGCGAAATCGGGGTCCTGAGAGCGCTCGGGGCTCGTTCCAGCACGATACTCCGGCTGTTCCTGACCAAGGCTCTTCTGATGGCGTCCACAGGCGCGGTCGCGGGATACGGGCTCGGGGTCTTGGTGGGAGTCATCCGCCAGGGGGAAGTGAGTATTTCGCTTTTCGAACCACGCCTGTTTGTCTTGGCTGCCTGCACTGCGGTAATCCTCTCGCTCGCCGCCAGTTGGCTCCCGGCTTACTACGCTGCCCAGCAGGATCCTGCGGAAGTGCTGAGGGAGGAGTGATCGGGATGGTTTCGCTTGAGAGGGTGACGAAGACATATCCCAAAGGCAACCTTCGGATTACAGCGCTCGCGCCGCTCGATGTCACGGTCCGGCCCGGTGAATTCGTTGCGCTCCAGGGGCCGAGCGGGAGCGGCAAAACCACGTGCCTTTTGGCTGCCGGGGGATTGCTCCGTCCCGACAGCGGGAAGGCGTCGGTCGATGGCCGTGACTTGTATGCGATGTCGCGCAACCAGCTCGCCTCTTTCCGCTCGGGGAACATCGGGTTCGTCTTTCAGCAGTACCATCTGATCCCTTACCTGACCGTGTTGGAAAATATCCTCGCGCCTGAAGCCGCACAGGGGGAAGCCAAAGACCCGGGACGCGGACGGGCGCTTGCGGAACAGTTCGGTCTCGAACATCGGCTCGATCACACACCGGGCGAGTTGAGCGCTGGTGAAAAACAGCGAACCGCCCTCGCGCGCGCTCTTCTGTTTAATCCCAAGGTCCTCCTGGCGGACGAAATCACCGGGAACCTGGACCATGAGAACGCGCAAATTGTCCTGGGTTTTCTCAGGGAGTATGTCGGAAGTGGAGGGGCCGTCCTCCTGGTGACGCATGATCGCGAGGTCGCCAGTCAGGCCGGCCGTGTCCAATACCTTGCCTGCTGTACGGAAACGGAGGCCGCACGGTGAAGAAGTTGGTTAAGCCGGTTCTGTTGCGAGTGCTCGTGTTCACAGCGCTGTTTTCAACGGTCCTCGCTTTGGACTGGCCGATGTGGCGCTACGATGCCGGCCGAACCGCCGCGTCGCCGGAAGAACTGCCTGCCGAGCTGCACCCTCAGTGGATTCGGCAGTATTCCGCGCGCGAACCTGTCTGGGATGATCCCCTGAACCGGGATCTCATGCCTCTCGATGCCGTATTCGAACCAATTGTTCTTGGGGACACTCTCTACATCGGTTTCAACGATCGCGACAAAGTAGTGGCTCTCGACATCCGAACCGGGGCCGAAAAATGGACCTTCTACGCCGACGGGCCGGTGCGGCTCCCTTTGGCTGGCAGCCGCAACCGCCTCTATTTCACCAGCGACGACGGTTATCTTTACTGCCTGGCCGCAGACACCGGAGCTTTGCGCTGGAAATTCAGGGGCGGGCCCAGGGACAGGAAGATCCTCGGGAACAAACGGCTGGTATCCAGCTGGCCAGCGCGGGGCGGCGTGGTTATCTACGGCGAGACGGTGTACTTTGCGGCCAGCATCTGGCCGTTCATGGGGACGTTCATCTACGCGCTGGAGGCACAGACCGGCCGGGTGCTTTGGCGAAACGAAGGCACCGGCGCGGATTACCAGAAACAGCCGCACAACTCTCCGGCGTTTGCCGGCGTTGCCCCGCAGGGCGCTCTGGTGGCCGTGGCCGACCGGCTGCTCATCCCCGGCGGTCGATCGGTCCCGGCCTGCTTTGACCGTAGGACCGGCCAATTCCTGTACTATCACCTGTCCGAGTACAACAAGACCGGCGGCGCGTTCGTCACCGCAAACGCAACTCACTTTTTTAACCATTACCGGGATCGGGAAACGGACCTCTACGAGTTGGGCACCGGCAGACCAGTGGCGCGTCGCCTCGGGAAGTACCCGGTTCTGTCGGGGTCGCGATACTACATGTCCGGCGACTCCATCGTCATCCGCAGAGCTCGCCAGCCCGGGACCCCGTACTTCACGCTGAAAGCGGACGCGACCGGCGATCTGATCCGGTCCGGGTCGCGGCTCTATGCCGGCGGAAACGGCCAGATAACCGCGGTCCAGATTCTGCAGAATGGCAAGTTGGCGAAATCCTGGGTTAAAAAGGTGGAAGGCAAGGTCGGACGGCTGCTGGCTGCCAGTGGGATGCTGTTCGCCGTGACAGAAGACGGCAAGCTGATGGCCTTCGGGAACAACCCGGTCACCGTCCAGACGTATGCCGAAGAGGCGATCGCGTCGCAGCTCTCGCCCGAAAGCCTCGGACAGGCGCGTTCAATTCTCGAGGAGACGGGGGTCAAGGAAGGCTATGCCCTGTTTTATGGCGAG
>CAYQYP010000317.1:0-5336 GCA_964421755.1 uncultured Acidobacteriota bacterium | reverse complement strand
CGATTGCGGAGAACACATCGGCTTCTTCGCCGTTCTGTTTCAGGATTTTGAGGAGAATCCCGCTTGCTGGCGCCTCGACCTCGAAGACAGCCTTGTCCGACTCGACGGAGACGAGGAGATCACCCTTGGCGACGGACTGGTTTTCAGCGACCGCCCACTCAACGATCTTGCCCGTCTGGATGTCCTGCCCGATCTGGGGCATTTTTACTTCGTACGCCATGACTTGCGGACTATCCCTTCAGATTTGCCCCGAACAATTCGATAAAGCACTTCACATCCTGCTTGAGGCGGTCGTACTGAACACCCAGTCCCTTCAACGGTTCGTACTGGTCGGGGTGATCGGCATGGTGAGCGACGAAACTGTCGATGAACGTGTGCTTCAGCTGTGTTGAGATGTTCACCTTGGCGCACCCCAGCCGGATGCACTCGCGGAACACTTCCGGAGCGAGACCAGTCCCCCCGTGCAGGGCAAGTGGAAGGGAGACCCGGCGCGATATTTCGGCCAGCCGATCAAAGGCAATGCGTGGCTCACCCTTGTAGATTCCGTGTGCGGTTCCGATTGCAGGCGCCAGGCAATCGATGGGTACATGCCGGCAAAAGGACTCCGCTTTCGCGGGATCGGCCAGCCGGGCGTCGGCGTCCGCAACCGACTTGTCGTCTTCCACTCCTCCGATTTCGCCCAGTTCTGCCTCGACAGACACATCTGCCGGGCCCGCCATTTCAACCACTTGGCGGGTCATCGCCAGGTTTTCGTCGAAGGGCCGGGAAGAGGCGTCGATCATGACCGAAGTCCATCCGGCTTCGATGCATTGCCCGATGAGCGCGACATCCTTGCAGTGGTCCAGGTGAAGGGCTACCGGAAAGGGGCTTTGTCTGGCCAGCGTGTTGACCCAATCGGCCAGGACCGAGGCGCCCCAGAAAAGGACAGTTTTGGCTGAAGTCTGGACGATCACGGGCGCCTGCATTTCGCTCGCCCCATCAATGACCGCCCTGGTGGAATTCAGGTCAACCACGTTGAAGGCGCCGACCCCATAGCCCTCGTGTCGCGCCCTGTGCAACATGCTCTTCATGTTTTCAAACGCCATCGGTCCCTCCCGGTGCATAAACAGCCCGCTTGACGGCGCGGACTATGTCCTCTTCCTGCGGAACGCACGCCTTCTCGAGGGTCAGATTAAAGGGAATCGGGCTGTTGACTCCGGCAAGAATCTCGATGGGAGCGTCCAGGTAATCGAATGCTTCCGCCTGTATCAGCGAGGCGATATCCGAGGCGACTCCGCCCCGACGGGCCGCTTCCTGGACAATGACCACGTGCTCGGTTTTCCGGACCGAGGCAAGGATCAACTCCAGATCCAGCGGGACGAGCGTTCGCGGATCCACGACTTCGACATCGATTCCTTCATCGGCGAGACGACTGGCCGCTGCCAGGCAGCGCGGAACCATGTTTGACCAGGCAATCACCGTGGCGTCGTGACCCGGTCGCTTCACTTCGCCTTTGCCGAATTCAATGAGGTACTCGCCCTCCGGCACTTCGCAGGGCGTCATGTAGAGCAGCTTGTGCTCGATGAATATAACCGGGTCGTCCAGCCGGATTGCCGCCTTCAGAAGGCCTTTCGCGTCATAGGCGTTGGACGGAACCGCGACCCGCAACCCGGGGACATGGTAAAAGAGAGCCTCGAGGGATTGTGAATGCTGAGCCGCCAGGCCGTTGCCTGCACCACCCTGAGTGCGGATGACAAGCGGGACGCGACCCCGTCCACCGGTCATAAACCTGAATTTCGCAGCCTGGTTGCAGATTTGATCCATGGCCAGCAGGGCGAAATCGACGAACAGGATTTCGACAACCGGCCGCATTCCCGCAATTGCAGCCCCCACGCCGGCTCCAACGAAACTCGCCTCTGAAATCGGAGTGTCGATCACCCGCGACGGGCCGAACTCGGAGAGCAGGTCCATGGTGACTTTGTAAGAGCCGCCTCGTTCTGCGATGCCCTCCCCCATCAGAAACACGCCCGGGTCACGGCGCATCTCCTCCCGGAGCGCTTCATTGAGCGCCTCGCGGTAGAGGATCGTCCGTGCAGCCGAGGCAGCTGGAGCCGTCGGAGTACCAGCCATTTAATACGCCTCCGCGAACGCGCGAAATTCTTCCACCTGCATCTCGGGACTTGCCTTCGCAAAGTCGATTGCGTTTTCCAGTTCCCGTTCGACCTGGCTTTCAAGGCCTCGGACTTCTGCTTCCGGGACGCCGGCAGCGAGCAGCTTGCGACGTGCGCAGTCTATCGGGTCCCTCGACCTGTAGTAATCCAGGCGTTGCCTCGGCATATAGTTCCCCGGATCGTTTACGTGGTGTCCGCCATGCCTGAAAGTCTTCGCCTCGATGAGCACCGGTCCCTGGCCCTCGCGGCATTTTCTCGCCGCCTCGCTCGCCTCCTCATAAACTGCGAGCACGTCGTTGCCGTCGACCTGGCGGCTGGAGACCTTGAAAGCACGCCCGCGTCGATACAATTCAGGCTCCCGGGTCGCCTGCTCAACGGGTGTCGACACGGCGTACTGGTTGTTTTCGATAACCAGCATCAAAGGCAGCGACCAAACGGCTGCCAGATTCAGGGACTCGCAGAACACTCCGTTGTTGACCGCCCCGTCGCTCATGAACACTGCGGTCACGCGGTCATCGCCTCTCAGCTTGCTCGTCAGGGCGGCGCCGACGGCGATGGGCACGCCGCCCCCGACAATACCGTTCGCGCCCAGGTTGCCCGCCGCAACGTCCGCGATATGCATGGAGCCCCCCAAGCCTTGGCAGTAGCCGCTCTTGCGACCCAGAAGTTCCGCCACCATGCCGCGAAAGTCAGCACCCCGCGCGATGCAGTGGCCGTGGCCCCGGTGCGTGCTCGCGATCATGTCGTCTTTGCGCAACGCCGCGCAAACGCCCGTAGCAATCGCCTCTTCGCCCAGGTATGGGTGGAAGTAGCCGCGGATCAATCCCTCGCGGTAAAGCTGTATGCAACGGGTTTCGAACAGGCGGATGGTGTACAGCGTGCGATAGAGGTCCGCCAGGAACTGGCCTGAATAGCTCGTTGTCACGGGCTCCTCCGGAGGGCAGGGCATAATGTTATGACATTAGGCAAAGACCGGCGTCCAGTCAAGCAAAAACAGCCACATGGACACTGTGGACAATATGGACCTCGTGGAGACCGTGGACTCCACAAGCGCACTTGGTTCCTTGTCCACTCCGTCCACAAGGTCCACTCCGTCCACAAGGTCCACGCTGTCAACAGTGACAATCATGTCTCAGAGGCCCCGTCCTCACCCCTGGAGATCGGCGTACAGCGAGTAGCGGTCACCGCGGTAATAGATGCGAAGGAACTCCGCCGGCGCCTGCTCTTCGGAGTACGAGACCCGCTCGACGTAAAGCAGCGCGCTCTTGGGCCGGACCGACAGCGTCCGGGCCATGTCAGGCGCAGCTTCGATCGCCCGAATGACCTGTTTGGCGAACGACCAGCGGATTCCGTAGTCCCGGGCCGCGTCCTGAAGAGAGGCCGTCAGTGTCGCCTTCCCCAGGATGCCGGGGAACAAACGGTGGACCAGGTGCGAGTCCTCGATGCTCAGTGGTTCGCCATCGGCCAGCCGCAACCGCCGGATGCGGGCCAGCTCTTCCCCGGGGGCTACTTCGAGTTTTCCGGCGATGTCCCGGGTTGCCGGTATGAGCTCGGCCGAGAGAACACGGGTACCCGGTTCGAACCCTCGACGCTGCATGTCCTCGGTGAAGCTGACAATGCGCACGAGACCTTCTTCGAGGCTCCGATGCGACACGAAACTGCCTCGCCCCCGCTGGCGGTAAACCAAGCCCTCGCGAACCAGCAGGTCGAGGACCTGACGCACCGTCGTGCGGCTGACCTTATAACTGTCGATGAGCTCGGATTCGGCTGGAACCAGGTCTCCGGGCTGATACTTGCCGCCCAGGATGTCGGCGCGCAGAATCTCATACAGCTGGTGGTAAAGGGGCAACTTGCTTCTTGGATTCAAGCGAATCATGGGCAGCCAGACTCCCAAAAAAGTGACGCAATATTATCACGATGTCATAACAATTTGCCCCCTATTCCGCATACTCGACCAAGAGTGCCGGGCCGGGCCAGTTGACCTCCGCGGCGTGTTCCTCGGTGTTGGAAAAGATGTGAAACACGTTAGGGCCCGGGCGCAAGACGTTAAGTGGGACAGGGATCGAGTCAAAGCTGTAATTGTGGACGAGCCCGACCCGTTCCACGAGTTTTGTCCCATTGAGCCCGATTTCATCTGCGTGGGCGGCAGACCAGGTACTGAGCACCAGCCGCGCGGCCCGTGCCTTCTTGACGTCGCCGGTGACCTCGATCGTGCATTCCTTCTTCCGGCCAACGCGGACGCCGAATGCCTCGGGGATCTGAGCCGCTTTCCACAGCTTGACCGAGCGGCCGTTACGACGAAACGAGACGGTCACCGGACGGGTGATGTAGATCATGCCGTCAGCGTCAGTGATGCGGGCCGCGATTCTCATCGGCTCGCCCTGGTCGGGGACCCAGGCGGTGTCCCAGTTGATTTCGTATGGAGCCTGCAGTGCCGTACCGAGGTGACGCCGGAGCTGGCCCCTCTCCACGACATAGTGCCACTGCCGCGAGACGCCGTCCCCCTCCCAGTTGAAGTCTTCATACTCACCGACAAAGTCCACCTGGACTATCGGGGTCGCGCTTTTCCAGGCCTCGGCTGCAATCCTTGGATGCTCGCCGACCGTTGCCCCGTCAACCGGTGCAACGACCCGGCCGGGGGCCTCCGCCGGTGGCTTGTAATAAACTCGCACAGTAAACTCATAGACCCAATAGAATCCCCAGTTGAAGCTGTAGCAAAGTTGCGGCCCGGCCGTGAACTGGAACATGTTGCGGCCCGCTTTCAGCTGATTCAAGGGCACTTCCGCAGTTGCCCGGCCGAGAATAGTCCGGTAATAGCACTGGGGTTTCGTAGGGGTGTTCTTCGGCTGCGGGATCTGAATCCAATCGCCGCCGTTGACCTGGAATTTCTGTTCGCTCGTCCCGATGTGCCCGCCCCAGTAAGATACCGACACCTCGGCCCGCACAGCGTTCCGGAGGCTGGCGACCTCGAGCGGATGCTCGCGAACCCCTGCCGCGCGCATTTCCGCCGCGCCTCCTCCTCGAGTCGAGTTGGGATCCACCTGGCCAAAGCGGTTCGCGTACGTGTACTCCTTGAAGTACTCGCCGGGGACGGGATCTGCGGACAACGAAGGAGTGGCCAGCAGGAGCAGAAGGAAAACGACGACTCTGCAATTGTTTCTCATGTTGAATGCTCGCTTTTCTTGG
>CAYQYP010000316.1:0-3986 GCA_964421755.1 uncultured Acidobacteriota bacterium | reverse complement strand
TACCTCGTAGCGACCGGGCTCCAGCTGGTTGCGGTCGATTCCTTCCAAGTATTCGGAGGCGACTTTGAAAAGCGGATTCACCCTGCGATAGATACCCAGGTTCTTCAACGTGTCCAGAATCATGATGATTCCCTTGTCCTTGTAACGATTTGTCAAGCCGGTCGGCGTCCTGATTATCACTCGCTCGGGTCCAGGTTCCAAGTCGGACATTCGGAATGCCCGCAGCTGGCTCAATGTTGGTCCGACTTCCAAGTCGAACACTCGGCATGCGGCCAGCTGGCTCGATACTGCTGGCGGTGTGGAGTGTCCGACTTGGAAGTCGGACCAACGTATACCGGCAAGCGCTGCTGCCCCCGCTGGCGGTGTGTGGTGTCCGAAACACGCCGCCTTGACTCTTTGCTCCGAAGAGGGCATGAAGCGCTCCGCATATCGAGCCGCCCGACCATCCGTGAAACGTTGTTGAGCAAACGGTCATCAATGGCTTGAAACACGACAGGAGGAACCGCAAATGGCCGAAGCGACTAAACCGCAAGTCGAGACCCAACCTCAGGTGGGCGCCTATATGGCCAAAGCCTATGGGGCCGCAAGTCCGACCTCCGGACTCGCCCCCGTTTCCATAAAACGCAGAAACCCGCGTCCTCAAGATGTTCAAATTGAAATCCTGTACTGCGGGGTGTGCCATTCGGATGTGCACCAGGTGAGAAACGAATGGCAAAACGCCATGCCTACCGCTTATCCGTGCGTACCGGGTCACGAGATAGTCGGCCGGGTGGTGAAAGCAGGAACCGCTGTCAAGAAATTCAAGGAGGGTGACCTGGCAGCGGTGGGGTGCATGGTCGATTCCTGCCGGAGCTGCCCGAGCTGCCTCGAAGGGGAGGAACAGTATTGCTCGAGAATCCCCGTCCTCACCTACAACGCCGAAGACAAGCACCTGGGAGGCGTCACCTACGGCGGCTATTCCGATAGCCTGGTGGTGGACGAGACGTTCGCCCTTCGGGTCCCCAAAGACTTGAGCCTGGCTGGGGTGGCGCCACTCCTCTGCGCGGGTATAACCACCTATTCGCCACTCCGCCACTGGAAGGTCAGCAAGGGCCAAAAGGTCGGTGTGATTGGCTTGGGTGGACTCGGCCACATGGCGGTCAAGCTCGCCAACGCGTTCGGTGCGAACGTCGTTCTCTTTACGACGTCAGCCGGCAAGACCGCTGATGCGCTACGGCTCGGCGCTCGTGAGGTCGTGGTTTCCAAGAACCAGGCGGAGATGCAGAAACACCTGGAGAGCTTCGACTTCATCCTGGATACGGCGGCCGGCGAGCACAACCTCAACGCTTATCTCGAACTGTTGAAGCGAGATGGGACGCTGACGCTAGTGGGAGCACCGGAAAAGCCCCTGCCCGTAGGAGTCTTCAGCCTGATCTTCAGACGTCGGCAGCTCGCCGGCTCTCTCATCGGCGGCATACGCGAGACGCAGGAAATGCTCGATTTTTGCGCCGACCATGGTATTACAGCGGACATCGAATTGATCAAGATCCAACAGATCAACGAGGCGTATGATCGGATGGTCGCAGGCGACGTGAAATACCGCTTCGTGATAGACATGGCGAGCCTTAAGCAGGCTTAGAGACGGCTGCAGACGGCCATCAGAAGGGGACACGTCGACCTCGCGGGCTCGACGTGTCCCTTGTCTGCCAAAAAAATACGCATCTCTGGGGTAGGGGCGGGGCTGCTGAGCAGGATTGCCCTGCTGCGGCATACGGAAGCACGGCCAAGCCCTGCAGTGCGTACTCCGCTAAGGCTGTTCCAAACGCCGGCGGACGCGGCCCGGGGATCGCACGGGTCCGTCCTGCAAAACCACGTACAACGCGTCGTGTGGAAACTGGAATCGCACTGCGTCTCCAGTTCTCGTCATGGTCACCGGGGCACGCAGGTCGCCGTTTTCGTCGAGCACGAACGCCTGTGTGACCTCTGAATTGCGGATTTCGAACTGCATTGCCGCTTCAACGACCTGCCAGGGCGAGGTCCCTGCGTTCAAGATCTCGAACCCAGCCAGGGTGTCTCCGCTGCTTACTGGAATCGTTGCTGGCTTTTCCTGCCAACCGGTTGGTCGCGAGGACGTACCGACCTGGACAAGGATCCGGCGCGACTGTCTGATCGGCCGGTCGTCGAGAGCAACAACGAGGGCAGCGGCGTACTCGTTCGCCGACTCAATTGTGGCATCGGCCAGCTCGAAGCGGTTGCGTTTGGCGAAGAAGCCGGTGACGCCCTGTGCCTTGGGTGCATTCAGCGTGCACCAATTTTCGTCGAGGTTCATCGTGACCTCGCCAGTGATCGACTTCACTTCCTTCCGGTCTGCCCGGATCAGCAGCGATAAGTCAGTCATGCGGGTGTTCCCGGGCACGCCGTCGAAAACGACCTCGACCGGACCGGCAAGAAACGCCAGGGTATCGACAGGTGTCTGGATCCCCGATGATGGAGCGATGTTCCCCGCATCCCGATTCGGGTCAAAACTCGCCGCCTCGACAACCAACGGCGTTCGCTGCGCGTACATGTCGGCAAGCGCCCGCTCCTCGACGAGCACCGGCTCGCCCTTTTTTACATATCCCTTCCGATAGAGAAGGGCAGCGGCCGGGAATGTCCCAAGGACCTCCGGCGTGGCGAATGTCCACTTCTGGAGGGAGTTTGGCAAGTACCCGTTGGCTGACTGCGGGGGTACAAAGCCCTCGACGCCCGTCGAAAACCAGTGGAAGCTGTCCACCCCGGTGAGCGACTGATAAACAGCGACCAGGAAAGGACCTTCCGCCTGGTATCCGGTGGGAGGCACCCAGCCGGTTTCCGTCACCATGAAAGGATAGCCGCGCGGTTGACGCAGGCTCATGGGGAATGTTGTGGGATCGGTCAGGATCGAAGGGCTCGTGTACTTCTGCCCGGCCTTGATGGCCCAGCCTGCGTCTGCACCGTCATGAACTCCGCCGTAGTAACGGTTGACGGCAATCACGCCCGTCGGAAGATAACCCGCCCTTTCGCAGTCTTCCAGCCGAGTGACGTCGGCTGTCTTCCAGTTGCCGCCGTTGACCAGGAAGCCGGCACCCAGATCCCGGCGGATGAAGGCAGTGATGTCCGCATTGAAATTGGCCATCGTCTCCGTGTAGAACTGCAGCTGGTCCGCGATGCGCTTTGTATTCGGCCCCTTCCCCGCGCCGTCCCTCGTCATGAACCAGATGTTCGACAGTTCCAGCAAGCCCAGCGTACGGCTGTCACCACCAAGGACGTTGTTGTTCCAGGCAGTGTAGGCGGCATCAATCGAGCCGTATTTCGCAACTGCCCATTCGTGAAACCGTCCCATGAGCCTGGCCCGATACGGGTGGGCGTTCTGGGCGTCGGTGATATTGTTGACCGTCCAAAACAGGAGGCTGTCCTCGTTCTGAACGTGGAAGACCGCTACTGCCGGGTCCTGGGCCAGGGGGATCCCCGTGTGGGAATTGGGTTCCGTCAGCAGTTTTCGTATCCAGCCCCTGTAAGCTTCTTGCAGGGTCGCATCGAAGAAGAGAAGGCCCTGGCAGTCCTTCCCCTCCATGCCTGCTAAAAGGCCCCAATTCTTGCCCGCCTTGGCGCTCGTCGCCCAGTAAGGCGAGATTGAGACGTAAATGCCCTCGTTTTTGTAGGCGGCAACGGCACGACGGATCCAGTCGATCTCGCGCGAGTTGGCCTGGTCGATTGCGGGGAACGCAGTAAAACCCGGACTGTTATCCGCAGGCGGGTTGATGAAAGCGTGAAGGCGGACGAGATTCACGCCACGCTTCGCCAAGAATCGCGCGTGGCGGGCGAGACTCGGCTCCCGCGTGATCTCTGGCCACCGGGGCCGGTTCCAGTTCGAATCATCGCCTACGCCGCTGTTCACGGCCCAAAAACGTGCGGGAGACCCATCCGGGTAGACGAAGTTTCCGTCGGCGTCCACCTTGATGAAGCCGCGTTCACCCGCCAGGCGATCG
>CAYQYP010000315.1:0-1735 GCA_964421755.1 uncultured Acidobacteriota bacterium | reverse complement strand
TCTTGCATACGCGGCTTATAATCCGATCAAATGGATTTCGAATGGGATCCCGAGAAGGCCGAGGCGAACGAAAGAAAACACGGAGTGAGCTTTTCCGATGCGTCCAGCGTATTCGGCGATGCGTTGGCGTTAACCTTCCCTGATCCCGATCACTCCCTCGGGGAATACCGGTTTCTCACCTTTGGCGTGTCTCGCGCTGGCCTGTTGCTGGCCGTCAGCCACGCCGAACGGGAAGGACGGGTGAGGATCATCAGCGCGCGAGAGACGACGCGCCGCGAACGAAAGATATATGAAGATGGCTAAGAAAGATGAAATGCGTGCGGAGTACGTGCGCGAAGATCTGGGCCAAGGAGTTCGGGGTAAGTACTACGAACAGTACAAAGAGGGGACCAATCTGATTGTTCTTGACCCCGATGTGGCCGTAGCATTCCCCACTTCGCAGTCCGTCAATGAGGCTTTGCGGTCTCTGATCGAAGTCGCACGACGGTCAACCGCCGTCCGGAAGAAGTCGACCGGGCGGGGCAAGAAGCGCGCGTGACGCCGTTTAGCGAACAGGTCGTTGCAGCGGACCCGCTGGGTGCGGTCTTCTTGGGGGTGAAAGTCCCCTCCCGCCAACTGCTCGATTCAGGCGGGTAGCATATCCGGAGTACGGGAAGAGACTAACCGCGCGGCGCCCGGACGTAAAAGCCATGGCCGCCCTGTGGGGATTGACCCGCAGCGGTGGGAGCGACCTGGCTGGCGAGCAAACACGGAGGTCTGAACATGACGGGTTATCGATCTGGCGCATGAGCCCGTAGTAGCGAGCCTGGGGAAACATGACCCATGGTCGAAATAGGAACCCACTCCGCAATTGAAAGAGCGGATGAGGTCACTCTCGGCCTAACGGTGCGCGTGCTCCAGTTCTATCCAAACCGGCGCTGATCGAATATGACTGAGACGGCGAAAGTCAGAAAGCTTGCGGTCGCACTTAATGGAAGGGGCGGCTTTCTAATCCCTTGTCCCCACAGTCTCGGAGGTAACGGCTTTCTCTGCCTCTCAAACGGAAAGCGGTACAAGAAAGGCGTGATCTCCTATACAGGCATCAACGTGTCGACAGGGGAAGTTCTGAATAGACTGGACCAAGCAGTGCGGCAAATCCGGCCGGACGAAGAGTGGCTGGCTCTTCTGACAAGCTACTTCGCAGCATTGCAGCCGCTGAAGATCGGCAATGTCCTCGCCGCCTCTTGTCCAGCCAGTCCATCCAACAGTGTTGTTCTTGAAGTCCTGGCTAAAATGCCGGCGCTTCCTCGGCCACGATTACCGTAGCTTTGTGTTGCAGGCTCCGCCTAACCCGGTGCAGCGCAGCGGCCCCGGCTTTCCTACGGCGGGAAGGAAGTGGTGAAAAACGCGGCTGGTGGCTCGGGGCAACAAAGTGGCCGGGGCCGGCCGCTGAACTTATTGCCGTTATGTCGCAGGAGTCGCTCGACATTCCGGCGGAATGGTGGTCTGACTCGTCTGGGCTTCCGGATCGGTTAAAATAGTACGGATTCTGCGGCCCATTGACGCGGAAATGTCGGCCAAGCCAATGCCCTTGGACCGCGAGCGCACCGTTTTGCTGCGGCGTCGGGCGGCTCATCACGATGGAGAAGTGAAATGGTTAAGCAAGCAAAGAATACGATCTGCCTTTGGTACGATGGCGACGCCGAGGACGCGGCGCGATTTTACGCCAAGACCTTTCCCGATTCATCCGTTGGCG
>CAYQYP010000314.1:0-4053 GCA_964421755.1 uncultured Acidobacteriota bacterium | reverse complement strand
ATCACCAGCCGGATCGAGCACCCGGCGGTGACCGAGGTGTGCCGGCAGCTCGAGACAGAAGGATTCGAGATCACCTGGCTCCCCGTCGATGGCAGCGGCCTGGTTCGCGTCGTCGATGTCGCGGGGGCGATTCGTTCCGATACCATCCTGATCACGCTTATGCACGCGAACAACGAGGTGGGGACCATCCAGCCGATCCGAGAAGTGGCCGACCTGGCGCGGGGGAAAGGAATTACGCTGCACACCGATGCGGCCCAGTCTGTCGGTAAGATACCAACCGACGTCGACGAACTGGGGGTTGACCTCTTGACCGTTGCAGGGCACAAACTCTACGCGCCGAAGGGTGTCGGTGCACTTTATATCCGCGAGGGAGTGCTCCTCCATCCGCTCATGCGTGGAGCGGGCCAGGAACAGGGCCGGAGGCCCGGAACCGAGAACGTTCTGGAGATCGTCGGGCTCGGCGAGGCCTGCGAAGTGGCGGGGCGCCGCCTGAGCGAGAACATGGCGCAGATGAGGGCCTGCCGGGATGAATTAGAACGGGGCATCTGCCAATCTGTTCTGGATGCTCGAGTCAACGGCCACCGGGACCAACGACTTCCCAATACTTTGAGCATCAGCATCCGAGGCATAAACGCCGACCAGCTGCTTGGAGCGATCGAACCGTTCGTCGCTGCCTCCGCTGGCGCCGCCTGTCATTCGGGACAGGTTCGCGTGTCCCACGTACTCGAGGCGATGGCTATTCCCGAGGACTGGGCACGGGGTACCATCCGACTTTCGACCGGCAGGAATACGACTGTCGAAGAGGCGCGCACCGCTACTGCCGCAATCGCCCAAGCTGCCGGCCAATTGCGTCGCGGGGAGTAGTGGCCGTAATTCTGAAGGACAATCGATGATCCCGCTTCTTGAACCTATCTTCCCGGCTGGCCGGCCTTAGCCTCTGGCGCAGGACTATCCCGGAAAGGCGTGTTCGTCCGGTAGAGCGCAACCCGCATGTTCAAGCCGTCCAGCAGCAGCTGGTTCCTCTGACTTCGGGCCAGGGAAATCGCACGCTTTGCCGCGTCGACCGCTGCCGGGAATTGGTCCGCCTCGGCATAAGCGGCGGCAAGCGAATCCAGGATCGCCGGTTCCTGTCCGCCCGACAATTGGGCAGCCCGTTCGGCCAGACGCACCGCTTCCGACCCGTTCCGGACGGACGGATCCGGGTTGGTCGCCAATACCCATGCCGTCTGGTTGAGGACCGGCAGATGATTTGGCTCGAGTCGCAGCACTTGGCGCCAGTGCGCCAGCGCTCCGGCGGCGTCCCGGCGAGCATAGTAGAGCGCCATGCCGAGATTCTCGTGAGCATTCGCAAAATCGGGGGAAATGGTTACAGCTTGTTCGAATTGAGCAATTGCTTCCTCCGGCTGCTGTTGGAAGAGCAGGGCAAACCCCAAGCTATTGTGAAGCTCGGGCGCACCGGGTTTGAGAGCAAGCGCACTGCGGAAGTGCGGGATTGCCTGGTCCAGCCTGCCTTTCTGGGCGAGGGCGGCCGCGATGTTGGTGTGAGCGCTCGCGTCTTGCGGATTGATCGCCAGAGCCCTTTGGAAGTGAGCGATGGCCTCGTCGACCCTGCCTCGCTGCGCGAGGATGGAGCCGAGATTGCCCAGAGCCTCCGCATTCCTCGGATTGACGTCGAGTGCTCTGCGGTAATGCCGGATCGCTGCATCGGTCTTGCCCGCCGCGGCCAAAGCAGCTCCAAGGCTGTTGTGCGTGTCGGCCGAGTCAGGCTCGACGGCGAGGACTTTCTGGAACTGGGCGACGGCCTCCGTCAAGCGGCCCGTTTTGGCTAGAGAGATCCCAAGGTTGTTCCTGGCCCTTGTATCTTCGGGGTTCAGCGCGACGGCCTTCTTCCACTCGGACGTCGCCTCCTCATGCCGGCCTTGAGTCCCCAGATCTGAAGCGACGTCGAATACTCGATAGAACTCCGCAGCCGGCGCATCGATTTTGAGAAACTGGTCGGGGGATGTGTTGACGAACTCCGGTATATTCACCGCTCGGTTGGCCGCAGTTGCGTTTTCAATCAGAATCGCCGGGCTGTCGGTCCCGTTTTGATCGATGTGGGTGAGGTACATCTGAGTGTAGGGCGACCGGCTCTTGGAGCTGAAGACCATCCAACGGCCGCTAGGCGAGAAGCTGTGCCAGGAATTCATCAGCCGGGTGTTGCAGCGCATTCGCCGAGCCTCGCCACCCTCCACCGGCACGATGTGAAGCTGACTGTCGGGGCGCATCAGGAGCCCGTTGCCGGCTTGAACGTAGACAAGCCAGCGACCGTCAGGCGAAATCTTGGGGAAGGAGTTGCTCTTGCCGTTGCTGGAGGCACCGCGAATCGGCTCCGGGCGGCCACCCTTGCCGTCGTTGAACGGAATCCGGTACAAATCGTACTGGATCGGTGTTTCGTTGGGGTCACTTGCGAACAACGCGGGTTTGCCGCTCGGGGGGTACGGATCCCTGGCTTCAGCGCGTGCAAACACCAGGTATTTGCCGTCAGGGCTCCAACAGGCGTTGGCATGGACATACCGGGGGTCATCGGCGCCGGGCAGCGGCTGAAGCCGGCCGGTTTCGCGGCTGTACCATACCAGGATTCCACGAGTCGGGTAGAAGACCTGAAGAAAACGGTAGTCCTTGAAATTGGCCACGTAAAAAAGGAGCCGCTTGGCCGCAGCTGCCGGCGAGGTGTCGGCTACCGAGGGGCCGAGACCTACTGAAGCCGGCTTAACCGTGGTGATCACGTACCGCCCGTCTGGCGACACCTGCGACATGAATCCGACCCTCAGCGGATCGCCCAGTTTCCCGAGGAATGAGCTCCAGGCAATGACGTCCTTATTGCGGATCGAGGTTTGCGGCTCGATCCTGGTCAATGTGTACAACCCTTTGTCGTTTGCCGGGCCATCCAGGTCCATGCCCAGGGTTTTGCCGTCCGCCGAAAACGAATGACAGTTCGCACAGGTGTGCATCCCGGTCAGAAGGAGCCGGTTTCGGGCATCGGAGACGTTTCGCAGTCGCCAGGCGATCAGAGGAAACTTGTTCTTTGCCAGGGGCTTGATGATCCCCTTCTCGACCTCCGAGGGGATCAGTGGAACATCTCTGTAGAAGATCGGGGCCTCCACTGGATCTTTGGATGTCCCTATTCGAACCTGTCCGACCGATGATGTCTTCCTGGCCGGGTCCTTCTCGTTGTAGCCGGTGATCGCGATCGTTGCTGACGCCTCAACCGAGCCGTCTCGTATTGCCTGCCAAATCTCGGCGTCCGGCGTCCAGGTGTGCGCTTCGCTCTGCTCGGGCGTCAGCTTGGGTAACTCGTTGGTTTCACCGATCGCCTCCCGGTCAATCTCGCCGATGCTCATCCTCTCGCCCCGGGACTCCATCGTCAACTTGGTACCGTCGGTTAACGTAACGCTGATCTGCCAGCGGGTGACGTTCGCGGCGGGGTCACGCCAGAGGAAAGTCGGCGCCGTGATGTCCGGCGGAAAGAGCGATCCGTCCAGAGGGTAGTCAATCACGATCCGTGAGGGCTCTCGCGGGCCGAAACACGCCGCGGCAGCCATCAGCAAGAGCAGGAGAACGTTAAATCGTCGCATGGGAGACAAGGAAATTAGAACAGAAAAACAAGTGTCACGCAAAGGAGCGAAAGTTCGCGGAGAATGGCGGGTTCAGAAAGCATAGCGGCGAGCGGCAGCAGGTTCTCGCAGCATCATCGTCCCGATTTCGGCTACAATCTCGCACGGGATCATTCAAAGCGGGGTGACTATTATGAGACGGTCCATTGTCTTTCTATCGATCATGCTCCTGGCAGCGTCTTTTGACTTGCTGGCGAAGGACTTCTGGGAAAGGCCTTTGAGCCAGTGGTCGTCCCAAGAGGTCCAGAAACTTCTTTTCGACTCTCCATGGGCAACGCAGATGACTTTGGCGGCGCCGAGTATGGACAAGGCAGGTTATAGCGAGGACATGTCGGCACCGAGCGGCGGGCAGGGCGGAGCCGTCGGTGGAGGCGCGAGTCCAAGGGACATTACCGCA
>CAYQYP010000313.1:0-5494 GCA_964421755.1 uncultured Acidobacteriota bacterium | reverse complement strand
CAGCCGGTCAACCCAGCTGATTCAGCGTGTCGATCAGCTGCCGCAGCCGCCCAAACTGGCGTTGATCAAACGGGATGATCAATCGCTTCAGATTCAACAAATCCACCTCGTCCCGTTCCTCGGGGAACGCCTCGCCCTGTTCGATCCGGCCGTTGACAAGAATGTCCGCAAACCGCTCGTTCAGAACGTCGATGACCTCTGGCCCAACCGGCTGATTCAGTCGAAGCGCGAGCTTCGCTCGGTGTTCCACGTACCGGGCCGAGTGATAGATCCGGTAAAAGCGGCGAATTTCGTCACGAGCGGCCTGGGGGTCGTCGGTCACGTAGAACAGGGACATGTCCTCGGGAGATATATAGCCTCGGCCGAGAACCTGTTCTTCGACAAAGCTGAGCCATTGTTTCCAGTAACCGCCGCCCGGTTCGTCGAGCATCACGACCGGCTTCATCGCGCTCTTCCCGGTTTGAATCAAGGTTAACGTCTCGAAACCTTCATCGTGGGTGCCGAAGCCTCCCGGCATGAGGACAAGCGCGTACGATTCCTTGACAAAGAAGAGCTTACGGGTGAAGAAGTAGCGGAAGTTGATCAGCTTCTCGTCCCCATCGATGGTCTCGTTTGGCGCCTGCTCGAACGGAAGCCTGATGTTCAGCCCGATGCTGGAGTCCTGGCCCGCTCCCTCGTGTCCAGCCGCCATGATCCCAGGCCCCGCCCCGGTGATCACCATGTACCCGGCTTCCGCCATCATCCTGCCGAACTCAAAGGCGGCTCGGTAGGCGGGGTCGTTCGGCGACGTACGGGCGCTCCCAAAGACGGTGATTTTGGGTCGGTCCCGGTACTTGGCGAAGACCTTGAAGGCATACCGGAGTTCCTTGATCGTCGTCCGGATGATCTTCAGATCGCCCCGGTCTGAGCCTTCCTGCGCCAGCTTGACCGCTGTCACGATGATTTCGCGAATCAGATCATCACTGGCACAAGGCCCAAGTTCGTCCAGGATCTCGTCGATCAGGTTCGAAATCGTCTGATTTTCAACGCTATACCCGTAGCCGGTCCGTTCCCTATCGAGGTCCCACTGTCCTCTCATCAATTCGTCACCTGCCTTATAATGTGCCTGTGCCAGCCAATCTCACTCCGCAGTACCTGGACGCCGAAGAAAGATTCAAAAGCGCCACCACGACCGCCGAGAAAATCGAAGCCCTTGAGGAAATGATGCGCACCATCCCCAAGCACAAGGGGACGGAAAAAATGCAGGCAGATCTCAAACGCCGGCTGTCTCAACTCAAAAAGGAAGCCCAAAAGAAAAAATCGACCGGGCCGCAAAGGCCCTCGTGGTACGTCGAGAAGGAAGGGGCCGGGCAGACCGTCTTGTGCGGACCGGCCAACAGCGGGAAATCGCAACTGCTGGTAAGTCTCACTCAGGTACCTGCCGAGGTGGCCGACTATCCGTTCACAACGCGAACACCTCAACCAGGAATGATGCGTTTCGAGGACATTCAGATTCAAATCGTCGATACCCCGCCGCTGTCGCCGGAAATCTTGGAATCCTGGCAACTTGTGATGATCAAGCAGGCGGATGCGGCGATCCTCCTGTTCGATGTCAACGACCCGGCGCTCCTGGAACAAACCGAGTACGTTCTGAAAATCTTCGCCGAAAGGCAGATCTCAATTGGGTCTGACGCGCGGCCACCGATACGCGTTCTGGGAAACAAGATTGATCGGGCGGGTGGCGTGGACAACTTCCAGGTGTGGCAGGAACTCTACGGGACTCAGTTTCAAGCCGAGCCGTTCTCGGCCGTCTCTCAAGAGCAAGTCGCCCAGCTGCGTCGTGAAATCTTCGACGCACTCGACGTTGTCCGGGTCTACACAAAAGCCCCCGGGAAGAAAGTGGAAGAGAACACGACGCCCTTCGTCCTGAAGCGGGGCAGCACGGTCATGGATGCCGCGATAGCAGTCCACAAGGAACTGGCCCAGCAAATGAGATTCGCCCGGTTGTGGCGGGAAGGCCGGTACGACGGACAGATGGTCGAGCGCCACCACGTGCTCGAAGACCACGATCTGATTGAGATTCACGCCTGAGAAACCAGCGGGCAGCTGGCAGCAGGCAGCTGGCAGCGAAGGCAAAACCTGTCTAGCGCTCTCAACGATCTGGCTGCCCTCTGCCCGCTGCCTTCTGCCCGCTGCCCGCTGCCCGCTGCCCTCTGATACCCGGCTTGCCACTTGGCCTGGCTTCTGCAACAATTCCCTCTTAGCGGACAGATCAATGGAACGCGCAAAATTCCAGGACGATTGACGTCCCTAGCTGCCAACCGCTGCCCGCTGCCAGCTGCCCGCTCAATTCTGAAAGGAGTCTCGGCAATGTCTAATCGACCTCTTAATGTCGGCCTCATTGGCGGAGGCGCAGGCGCCTTCATCGTTCATCCTCATTCCAAGGCGATCTTCTCTGACGGCACCCGACGGGTCACCTGCGGAGCACTGCACCCGGATCCCGCCGTGGCCATGAAAGAGGCGGAGAATTGGGCCTACCCGATCAAAGGGTACAAGAGCTACGACGAAATGATTGCGGAAGAAGCCAAGCGACCCTTGGGCGAGCGGATGGACTACGCCCTGATTGTCACCCCGAACCACGTGCACTTCGATCCGGCCATGAAATGCATCAAGGCCGGAGTTCCGGTCTTTTGTGAAAAGCCGCTGACCGTTACGCTCGAGGAGGCCGATAAGCTGGTCGCAGCCGTCAAAGAGAAGAGAATTCCCTTTGGCGTCGCTCACACTTACCTTGGCCACTGGACAACGCGCCTATGCCGGTACATCGTCCGAAGCGGCCTCCTGGGACAGATCCGCTGGGTCGATGCCTATTACATCCAAGGCTGGCTGGCCGAGCGGGCCGAGGATACCGGTTCGATGCAGGCTGAATGGCGGGTCGACCCCAAACGCGCGGGGCTCAGCAACTGCGGAGGCGACATCGGGACACACGCGCTCATGCAACTCCGCTACGTCACCGGGCTTGAACCGGTCCAGCTGAGCGGTCACGTCGAGACGTTCGTGCAGGGCCGTCGGCTCGACGATCACTTCTATGTTTATGTGAAGCTGGACAGCGGCGCTCAGGCCATGGTTCGCGCTTCCCAGATCGCCATAGGCCACAAGAACGACCTGGGCATCGAGGTCAACGGAACCAAGGGCACGCTGATCTGGCGGCAGGAAGAATCCGAAAAGATTGCTATTCACCTTCTCGGACAGCCGGACCGGGTTTACTGGAGAAACGCCGTGGCGGCAAACGACGGCTTCCTCGGGAATGTGCCGGAATCGCTGCTCAAAGAACCGACCGTCCCCAGCGGGCACGCGGAGGGATTCCATGATGCCTTCGCCCGGCTGCATCGGTTCTTCGAGCAGGATGTTCGCGCTTACCAGGAAGGCAGACCGTGGGAAAACGACGGTTCCAAGTACGCCACCGTTGAAGACGGGCGCATCGGAATCGCTTTCGTCACCGCGGCTGTCGAAAGCGCCCACAGCGGCAATTCCTGGGTGCCCATGAAGTAGTTACTGACAGGCCGGAGCGGCAGAGGGATAGAGGAAGACCAAAGCCGATTACGAGTACGATTACGAGGACGAGTACGAAAAAGAAGCAGCCACTCATCTTTTACTCGTGCTCGTAATCGTAATCGGCTTTGGTTTTCTCCTTTGTCCCTTTTCCCCTCTGCCCCTCACGCACACGCCTCCCCGCCGGCCGGTTATAATGTTCCCTCGAGGTTTACAAGCATGAGTTTTCCCCCGGATCACAGTCGCCTGCCCCAGCCTTCGGCGATTGACTTCTCCCAGACGCCGTTTGTCGCGATCTGGGAAACGACCAAAGCATGCGACCTGGCGTGTCAGCACTGTCGCGCCGAGGCCATACCGAATCGCGACCAGGAAGAGCTGTCGACCGCCGAGGGGAAGGCCCTCCTGTCGGAGCTGGCCGCGATGGGGACGCCGATCTGTGTACTGTCGGGCGGAGACCCGGCCAAACGCGAGGATCTGTGCGATTTAATCCGCCATGGTGCCGGTACAGGGATGAGGATGGCAACGATCCCTGCGGCGACTCCGCTTCTGACTCGCGACCTCGTTCGTGATCTAAAGGATGCTGGTGTCGCGCAAATGGCGCTGAGCTTGGATGGCCCCACGGCCGAAGTACACGACTCCTTCCGCGGAGTGACGGGGGCTTTCGATATCACCATGCGGGCTGCACGATATGCGCATGAGCTGCACGTCCCCCTGCAGATCAATACCACGTTCAGCCGCTACAACCAGGAGCACTTCGACAGAACGGCCGAGTGCGTCCGGGATCTGGGCGTCGTCTTCTGGGAGGTGTTCTTCCTCGTCCCCATGGGAAGAGGCAAGGAAGTCGCCCAGATGAATGCCGAGGAGTTTGAAAACCTGTTTATCAAGCTCGAGCGCTTCGCCCGCGGCGTCGATTTCATTGTCAAGATTACCGAGGCGCCTCACTACCGGCGCTACCTGATGCAGACCCGAAAGGGGCAATCCCCGGCGGGTCATCCCGGTCGGTCGCATGCGCCAGCCGGAAGAGTGTCCGACTTGGAAGTCGGACCCACGCCCGGACATGGCGCCGGGATGCTGCCTGCGCACATGCGACGCGATTTTGGGCCGGGAGGCAGTATCGGCGTCGCTCCCAAGGGCGTGAATTCCGGCAACGGCTACGTCTTCATTAATTACAGAGGCGACATCTTCCCCAGCGGCTTCCTGCCTTTGACGTGCGGAAACGTCCGCACCGATTCGATCACCGAGATCTACAGGACCCACCCGGCATTCCGGGAACTGCGGACACCGGAGCTGTTCAAAGGGCGCTGCGGCATCTGCGAATACCGGCATATCTGCGGAGGTTCCAGGGCCCGCGCCTTCGCAATGACCGGGGATTACCTCGAAGAAGAGCCCTTCTGCAACTACGAGCCGAAGGCCAAAGGCAACTGATCACTGCGCACTGCGCACTGCCCACTGCGGCGCACCGTAGACGACAGCTATCAAAGACCCGACGTGTCAGTCCTACGGACCTCGGGTCGCTTCTTTCGTGGTGTTCTACAAACGTGCCGGGCCCTATGGACCTCCGAAAATCTCTCTTCCCGTCAGTCGTCATTCGGCAACGGGCAGTTCGTCAGTGGTGAGTCGTCAGTCGTCAGTCGTCAGTGCGCAGTGGGCAGTGCGCAGTGGGCAGTGCGCAGCCGCTTCACTTCACTCCCCCGCCGCGTGCCTGCGAAGGGCTTCGAGATCGGTGATGGTCACTCTTCGGCCTTCGCGTCGGAGCCATCCCTCCTTCTGGAGGCGGGCGAATGAGCGGCTGACTACCTCGCGAACGGTGCCAATTCGATCGGCGATTTCCTGGTTGTTGTGGTCAATCAGGATCTGCACCGGTCCTTTGACATGAAGTCTCCCGGTCGGAATCTGTTGAACCAGGTACTCGGCAACCCGCTGTGACACCTCGAGCAGCGCGAGGCGCTCAACCATCCCGGTCGCT
>CAYQYP010000312.1:0-13035 GCA_964421755.1 uncultured Acidobacteriota bacterium | reverse complement strand
TATTACCACTGCCCGATGCACCCGGGCTTCAAATCCGACAAACCCGGCACGGCGCCCTGCTGCGGGATGGAGCTGGAACCTGTTTATGCCGGCGGAGAAGCAGCAGGCGAAAAGGCCAAGCCATCTCTGCCGCCCGGGACTATCCACATCAGTGCCGACAAGCAGCAAATTATCGGCGTGCGCACCGGCGTCGTGGAACGGTCATCCAGCGCGCGCACTATCCGCCTTCTCGGAAGGGTCGCCGCCGATGAGAACCGCCTCTACAAAATAAAGGCGGCAGCGGACGGCTGGATCCAGGAAGTGTTTCCGGTCACCACCGGAAGTTTTGTAAAGAAAGGACAGCCGCTTGCATCGTTTTACACGCCCGATTTTTTTGTCACCGGGCAAAACTACGTCGCCTCTTTATTGAATCTGGACAGGAGAGCGCCCGGAACCGAGCGGACTGTGCAGACATTTGAGGATACTTTGCGCGGGCTGGGGGCGGATACGCCGCAGATAGACGAGATGAAGCGAACCCGGCACGTGACTCGCAATATAGTGATCAGTGCGCCGACAAACGGTTTCGTCGTCTTTCGCGAAGTTTCGGCGGGGTTGAGGTTCGAGAAAGGCGAAGAACTATTTCGCATTGCTGAGCTGGACCGAATGTGGATCTACGCCGACCTGTACGAAAACGAAGCGCGCTACGTCCGGGCCGGCGCCAAGGCCAAAGTGAGCCATCCCCAGATGGGGGAGCGCTTCACCGCCCGGGTCAGTGACGTGCTCCCTCAGTTCGATTCAACATCCCGGACGCTCAAAGTACGGCTTGAAGTCGATAATCCGAGGCACGTGCTTCGGCCGGACATGTTCGTAGACGTCGAATTCCCGCTGAATCTGCCCGCCTCGCTCACTGTCCCTTCCGAAGCGGTTCTCGATACCGGAATTCACAAGACCGTTTTTGTAGACCTTGGCGACGGCGTGTTCGAGCCACGGCACGTCGAAACCGGTTGGAGAATGGATAACCGAATCGAGATTTTGGATGGCCTCAAAGCGGGCGACAGGATCGTTGTTTCCGGTAACTTCCTGATTGATTCTGAGAGCCGGCTCCAGGGGCTCGCGTCGGGTTACCAGGCGGCTGGCGAGCTGGACCCGGTCTGCGGCATGACCGTGGACCCGGCCAAAGAGGGCGTCTCCAAGAGCGAACACGGAGGCAAGACCTACTATTTCTGCAATCCGTCCTGCAAGGAGTCCTTCGACAAGGATCCCCAGCATTACCTGTCAAAAGCAAAGACCTCAGAGCCGCACACGATGGAGCACAAAGCAGAGCCATCAAGGGACACCAAACACATTGATCCCGTCTGCGGCATGAGCGTGGATCCCGCCAAAGCGGGCTCTTTGAAGAGCGAGCACGAAGGCAAGACCTACTATTTCTGCAATCCGTCCTGCAAGGAGTCTTTCGACAAAGACCCAAAGCGTTACCTGTCAAAGCCAAAGCCCTCCGAGCCCCACGCGATGGAGCATAAGGCACCTCCTCAAGCAGAGGTCACCAAGCAAGTTGACCCGGTCTGCGGCATGACCGTGGACCCGGCCAAAGAGGGCGTCCTGAAGACCGACTACAAAGGCAAGACCTATTACTTCTGCAACACATTCTGCAAGGAATCTTTCACGGCGGAGCCCCAGCGATACGTGCCCGACACCCAGATTAACCACGGGGCGGGCCAGTGATCGATCGAATAATTGAATTCTCCGCCAGGAACCGCTTTTTTGTCATAGCGTGTTTCGCCGCTCTTGCTTTGGCCGGATGGTGGTCGCTTCAGAGCGTGCCACTCGATGCGATTCCCGATTTGAGTGACACTCAGGTTATTGTCTTCTCCCGATGGGATCGCAGTCCCGACATCATCGAAGACCAGGTCACGTATCCGATCGTCACCGCGATGCTGGGAGCGCCGCACGTCAAGGCGGTGCGAGGCTTTTCGGATTTCGGGTATTCGTATGTTTACGTCGTCTTTGACGATGGAACGGACATCTACTGGGCGCGCTCACGAACGCTCGAGTACCTGTCGTCAGTCCTGCCGCGACTCCCGAAAGAAGTCCAAACCGAGCTTGGCCCCGACGCAACGGGGCTTGGCTGGATCTTTCAGTACGTCCTGACCGACGCATCCAATCAGCACAATCTGGCCGAGCTTCGATCGTGCCAGGACTGGTACCTGCGGTACCACCTGAAGAGCGTACCGGGGGTCGCAGAGGTCGCTCCGATCGGCGGCTTCAACAAGCAGTATCAGATCAACGTGGACCCCAACCGTCTTCAGGCTTACGGGCTGCCTATCAGCGAGGTGGTTGATGCCGTCCGTGAAGGCAACAACGACGTCGGAGGGCGGCTCATAGACTTCGGTGGAACCGAGTACATGATCCGGGGCTTGGGCTATGCGCGATCGATCACGGATATCGAGAATATCGTCCTGCAGGTCAGCGATAACGGGACACCCATCCGAGTCAAGGACATCGGCCAGGTTAGCTTGGGACCTGATCTGAGGCGCGGCGTCGCCGACCTGGATGGCACCGGCGATGTCGTTTCGGGCATCGTCATCATGCGCCAGGGCGAGAACGCGCTCGATGTCATCCAGCGTGTTAAGGCAAAACTGGTTCAGATCGAACCGGGCCTGCCCTCGGGCGTAAAGGTGGTGCCGATCTACGATCGCTCACAACTGATCGAACGCTCGATCTTAAACGTAAAGTGGACGCTGACCGAGATAATGTTGACGGTCGTGGTCATCGTGCTGCTGTTCCTGTGGCACGTCCCCAGCGCCCTGATCCCCGTCATCACACTGCCCATCGCCGTCCTGATCTCATTCATTCCATTCAGGATGATGGGAATCACCGCAAACATAATGTCGCTGGCAGGCATAGCGATCGCGATCGGTGAGCTGATGGACGCGGCAATCGTCGTCGTAGAGCAGACCCACAAGAAGCTCGAAGAATGGCAGCGAACCGGCCGAAAGGGAGACTATCGCGACGTCGTCATTCAGGCCGTGAAAGAGGTGGGCGGACCCAGTTTCTTCGCCCTCCTGGTGATCGCCGTTTCGTTTCTTCCGATCCTGACACTCGAGGCGCAGGAGGGCCGGATGTTCAAGCCCCTTGCGTACACGAAGAATTTATCCATGATCGTGGCGGCGGTCCTGGCAATCACGCTGGACCCTGCACTGCGCATGCTTTTCACTCACATGAAAAACTTCCAGTTCAGGCCGCGGTGGCTCTGCCGGGCGACCAATGCCGTTCTGGTCGGCAAAATCCACCAGGAAGAGAAGCATCCGATCAGTCGGCTTTTGATACGGCTCTATGAACCCGTGGTCAGCTGGTCGTTGCGCTGGAAATGGGGAGTAATTGCGGGCGCGTTTGTCATGGTACTCCTGACGATACCGGCCTATCAGAGGCTGGGCTCGGAATTCATGCCTCCGCTTGAAGAAGGAGATCTGCTTTACATGCCGTCCACGATGCCGGGCATATCGATCGCAGAAGCGCAGAGAGTGCTCCAGGTAACGGATCGCATCATCAAGCAGTTCCCCGAAGTGGATCGCGTACTCGGCAAAGCAGGACGAGCCCTGACACCGACCGATCCAGCGCCGCTCTCGATGCTTGAAACCGTCATTACACTGAAGCCCCACGACCAATGGCGCAAAACGGACACCTGGTATTCCAGCTGGGCGCCCGGATGGGCGAAGAGCGTCTTCCGGCACATCACCCCGGACCACATCTCCTCGGATGAACTGGTCAACCAACTCAATGAAGCGCTGCAATTGCCCGGTATTTCCAACGCTTGGACGATGCCGATCAAGGCAAGGATCGAGATGTTGAGCACGGGGATGCGGACTCCAGTGGGTCTCAAAATCTCGGGGACCGATCTCGGGGTCATTGAAAAAATCGGGACTGACGTCGAGAATCGACTGAAGTCAGTCAGGGGGACGCGCAACGTTTTCGCCGAGCGAACCGGCGGCGGATATTTCCTCGATCTCGTCTGGAATCGCGAAGCGCTGGCCCGCTACGGGCTAAGCGTGGACGACGCGCAAGCAGTCATTCTCAGCGCGGTGGGCGGGGAAAACGTCACGACCACCGTGGAAGGACGCGAACGATACCCGGTCAACGTCCGTTACATGCGGGACTTTCGGTCTGACATTGGAGCGCTCGGGCGGGTGCTGGTTCCGGCCTCGGACGGACAGCGGCAGATCCCGCTGTCGCAGCTGGCCCAGATCAGGGCCGCTACGGGCCCTGCGATGATCCGTAACGAGGACGGCCTGCTGACGGGATACGTGTACATCGACGTCGACGGACGCGACATCGACAGTTACATCGACGAGGCGCAAGTCCTGCTGCGTGATAAAGTGACCCTACCACCGGGATATTCAGTGCTCTGGAGCGGTCAATACGAGTCCATGCAGAGAGTTAAGGAACGCCTGCTCCTCGTCATTCCTCTCACCCTGTTCCTCATCCTGTTTCTGCTTTATCTGAACACCCGGTCCATCGTAAAAACCATGATCGTCCTGCTGGCGGTTCCCTTCTCCGCCATCGGCGCCATCTGGTTCCTGTACCTGCTGGGTTACAACATGAGTATCGGTGTCTGGGTAGGTCTCATCGCTCTGCTGGGCGTTGATGCCGAGACAGGCGTGTTCATGCTCCTGTACCTCGACCTGGCCTATGAGGAAGCCAAGAAGAAAGGACGCCTGCGCAACCTGAGCGATCTGCATGCCGCGATCCGAAATGGAGCCGCCCGGCGAATACGCCCGAAATTCATGACCGTAGCGACGACCTTCATCGGGCTGGCCCCGATCCTGTGGGCGACCGGGTCAGGATCCGATGTCATGAAACGTATTGCCGCCCCTGTCATCGGCGGGATTCTGACTTCGTTTCTACTCGAGCTCGTCGTCTACCCGGCGATTTACGAAGTGTGGAAGTGGAATTTCGAGATGAATAAGCAGCCCGTCGAGTTGCCGGAACCGCTGCCAGAGCCAGGCGGGTAGGAGAAGCAAGAAAGGGCCCGCAGAACCTCAAGGACAGCAAGGAAACGAGGAAAAAACAGGCCAAGTGCTTGATTCCTTGGAGGTCCTTGGTGTCCTTGAAGTCCTCGAGCCACTGCGATCCCCACACTCTTCCGCCGGAGTTTAACTTCAAGGCAATCGGCGGTATGCTGTTCGGGTAAACTTTCACCGGCCAGAGCCACCACCAATCGGAGGGGGAGTATGAGCTATCGGAAAATTCTGGTACTGTGTTTCGTAGCATTCGCATCCTTGGTCGCCGTTCAGGCGCAAGAGCAAGCCTACCTCCCGCAAGTCGCCAACGGGACTTACTCGGGCGGCAGCATGCGCACGACCTTTGTGCTGTTCAACCCGACGGATCTCGCCGCCACAGTCACTGTGTTCTTGACCAACGATGCGGGAGACGCCCTTACGGTAACAATACCGGGACAGGGGACGGGCGCTCAATTCGGTCCGCTCACACTGCAACCCGGGCAAACGATGTTCCTGCAAACCGACGGTACGGGTCCGCTGACCGTCGGCGCAGCTCGTGTGCAGTCTTCCGTTCCGATCGGCGTCTCCGCGGTCTTCACGATATTTGACGCGGCGCAGCAATTTGTTACGGAAGCCGGAGTCAACGATTCGCCGCCGCTTGATCAGTTCGTCATTCCAGTGGACTCCACCGGCCTCTTCGAAACCAGCGTCGCACTGTTCAACTTCGACACGGACGCAACGGTAACTTACAGGCTGGTCGAACTGAACGGGACCCAGGTTGCGACCACTGGGAATCCCAAAACGGAACCGCTGCTTGCCGGCGACCACCTGGCCAGGACGGTCGTTGGCGAGAACGGGCTGTTCCCCGATGTCACGAACTTTCGCGGCACCCTTGTGATTGAGAGCAGCCAGCCAATCGCCGCACACACCATCCGGCAGAAAAACCAGGTGATGCCGCTTTCGAATACCACCCTGCCGGTTGTCTCGAGCGCCGAGGACCGGACGAGCTTCAACCTGTCCCAGGTGGCAAACGGTCTGGACCAGTTGTCCGGGTTGACGATGGCCACGACTTTCGTGGTGGTGAATGTCTCCGGGGGCGCGGTCACGGTCAACTTCAACCTCCGAAAATCGGACAGCACTCCAATGCCGGTCACGATTTCGGGAGTGGCGAATAACACGGCCACCTTCTCGGTGAATTTGCCCGCAGGAGGCTCGGCGTTCCTCCAAACGGACGGTTCCGGCGCACTTGCGGTCGGTTCCGCCGAAGTGACCTCCAACGGCCCGGTGGGCGTGGCCGGCATCTTCACTTTGTACGGGCCCGGTCAGACTTTCCTCACGGAAGCCGGAGTGCCCGATTCGCCGACCAAAATGATGGCGACACTGCCGGTCGACATGACCGGGAATTTCAGTACCGGAGTGGCGCTCTTCAACCCGACCGCCGCGCCGGTCTCCGTGCAGATCAGTCTGTTCGATGAAGCAGGTGTAAAAGTCGGGGATGCGGCTCCCCTGGTCATAAACCCCAAGAGCCAGCAGGCGAGGTTCGTGGAGGAACTGTTTCCGGGGCAGACGGATTCCAGGGGCTCGCTGGGCATCACGGCTTTGGGTGGGATCGCGGCCATGACACTGAGGCAAAATGCCTTCCCGCTAAGCTACACATCCCTCCCCGTGGTTGACGGGGTATCCCAGGGCAACGCAGGAGGTCCCGCGGCCGCGTTGCTGGATGAAACCCGTACCGGCGTCAACGGAACGGCGAACGCCACGGTGAACGTCCAGCTCCAGGCAGGCTTCAAGCTCTCTGGCACGGTCACGGGCGCTCAGTTCGCTTCCTCCGTTGTCGCACGAAACACGACAGGCGGCCAGTTCGTCGCCGCGCTCAACATCCTGACTTCTCAATACTTGGTCGTCGTCCCGGCGGGCTCCTACACCCTGCACGTCTGCTACATACCTCAAACCGGGAGCTTCCAGGACCTGCCGTCCCTCTCCTTCGCCGATCCGAATCCGGTCCAGGTCAATGCGGATACGACTCGGAATATCACGATCCCTGCTCAGACGCTCAACCTTGTCTCCGGGTCCGTCGCGGGGATCGACCAGCTTCCAACAAACGGCGGCGTTCTTTTGAGCCTCTCGACGGCAGACGGGACCGCGGGTGGCTTTGTGACCGTGGCCGCCAACGGGAGTTACCAGATACAGCTCCCCAACGGAACGTACACGGCGAGCCTGGTTGTTTCCAACCTGACATTTACCGTACAGGGATCGGCCCTGCCGTCGCAACAGCAGTCGATGAGCAATTACAACATTGGCAGCGTCGTCGTGAACAGCGCCCCGGTGACGGCTAACTTCACTCTTCCGGCGCGCACAACGCTTCTTGGAATCGCGCGCAGAGCCGGGATCGAGGAAATACCGCCCAACTCATTCGTGCTGGCGACCGATACCTCCGGGCCGCAGCAGCAGACGATGACCTGCAACTTCCCGGCGACCGCCAGCCAGACGATCATCGACGTCAGCGACCCCGATCCGGACGTGCAGAAGGCCTTTCAGCTGATGCTCGCATCCGGCCGATCGTACCGATTAACGGTCACGTTCCCCGTCGGATCGAATGGAACCGTGACCTCTCCCACGGAAGGTTTGCTGGTTTCCGCTTTGGGCACGACTCAGTTCCTCGACGTCCCGGCGCTCCCCGGGAACGTGACGATTTCGGGTACGGTCACCGATCCGCAGGGACAGCCGGTGAGTGGGGTGAGCGTGACGGCGTTTTCGCAGCAGATTACCGGTGCGGCGAATATCACTTTCAGCACGTTCACGACGACGAACGCGACAGGCAACTACAGCCTGACGGTTCTGAACGGTACGGGCTACACGCTGTTCTTCAGCCCGCCACGACCGCAGCCGTAGACGCAACGGTTCATCACGAGCAGCTGATGTGAGGTCCCTCGACCGGGAACCACATTAGCTGCGCCGTACCCTTGGGGCCACGCAATCAAGAGTTGACTTTCGTCTTCTTGGACAGGAAGCCGGTAAGGCGCCGCAAGGCTTGGGATACCCGAAGAATGATGCGAGGGGGTTGCCTCGGAGCGGCCTCCTCTCCTTTCATAAACGGCCAGCACTCAGCCGATACACCGCCGTAATAATCCGGGTATCTGAAGGAGGATCTGAAGTGTTTGCCCCTAATACTCTTGTATTCTCTTTCCATGGCTTCCCAGGGATGCTTTTCCAAGCACACATTGGTCGCAACGCCTTCGTGAAATTGATGAAATGTCGCCTCCCCCAACAGCATGACGGGTGAGAACCTAGCGTCTTCATGGATTCGATTGAAAATATCCATGTTGGCTAGTCCTCCGCCGGGGCTTACGAAGCTTTCATCGAAACCACCCAGATCTATAAAATCGTCCTTCCTCATCGTGAAACAGTTGGTCTCGGTGAGTCTGGAGAAGAAACCGTTCTTGCTAGACAACGCGACAGAGGAGAGGTCGAACAGGGCATATCCATGTAATTTCCAATTGGTGGCCTCAAGAAGCGCGTCCTCCTTCGCCCGGTCATACCCTTCGCCGACCAGAAAGTTCTGGGGCTTGCTCCCGATGTGCATCCCTAGCGTGTAAATGAAAGGATGCTCATACAGCCCAGCCAGCAGCAGAGAGTATTTCAGCACTCTAGGGGAGAGAATTCGGGCTCCGTCAATAATACACATGACCAGGTGCGCCTCGGCAGCTCTTGCCGCCCGGTTCATTGCGCCGCAAGGGGACTTTGATTGCGTATCGTGATAGAGGTACCGGAAATTTTCGCCAAAACCAGTTACCCAATGCTCATCCAACGGCTCAATGGAACCGTTGTCGATCACAACGACTTCATAAGCCGCGGGATCAACATCCTGGTATGCAGGAGTAAGCGAAAACAGCGTCCGCTCTGCCTCACGTCTCATGTTGAAGAAATTCACCACAACCGAGAGAGTCTTTGAGCGCCCTCGAGTCATGGCCCTTGTTCCCTACAAATCCCGTTCAGCCGTTCATACAAACCCACGATTTCTGCGGGCAGAGTCCCGGTTTCGTCAGGAGTTTGCCTCCTGAGCGAGTGATCAAAAAAGAAGGGGCTTACGTTTCCGGGCTGGGCATTCAGGTTCAGATACGAAGCAACCTGGTCGATTGAGGAACGATAATGAACAGGAGTCACATCAAATGAAATGATCGGGAATCTGTGAATGGACCAGTAGAGGGCCAGTCTGCTGTTGTATTCCTTCCACAGGGCCAGTCCCTCAGGAATTGGAATCCGGTCTCTCGCATTCAAGGATCTTGCGGCCGACATTGGATGACGGAAAGTCCCGACGTACTTGGTAGGCAACCCGGAACTTGTCCAGAAGGGCAGCGTGAACAGTGTACGAGGGTCTTTGAACGCGAATTTCGAGGACTGTTGCAGATAAGACTTCAAAATTCGATCCCTGTCAAGAACCTGCCCCGGTTTCCACATAACCACCTGGGGTGGTCTATCCCAGCTCCCCCCGCTGTACACGAGAACAGATTCATTAAGCCGCATGATGTCCGGGTTTTCACGATTGCCCTTCGGGTTATGGGGGCTCTTCTCGATGACTTTCCCCAAGTACAGACCTCGTTGCTGGAGACATCCCGCAAGGGAGCTAGTACCGCTCCGGTGCATCCCCAAGATAATGACCATGCAGGGTTCTGACTCGAAAACCATAGCCTCGCCGTTTCGTGAAGAGTTGAACGTCACGTCAGAAGGAGAAGGAGGACGAGTCATCCTTGAATAATCCCGGCTCCGCGCCCTGCTTACGCACCCTTCTCCCCACGGCTGAGCATTGTGTCATAGGCCGACGCCAGGTTCTCGACCGGGAACACCTTGTCGATTTCGTCACTCTGCTCCCGCACGAAACGGAGCAGAGTGGAACGGTCCGTCTCGTCCATTTCACGAATCCAGATGGTATTACGTCCAGGATCCAGTTCTCGCTCGTAGAGGATGGGAATGCTCGTCGGAATTTTCAGAAAGGCAAAGATTCGAGCGAGCACCTGACTGGATTGACCGACCAGTTCATCCTCCCGAACAGCGAGCGTGCGCTTTGGGTTCGTCCGGCAGAACTCTGAAACTGCTCGATTTGTTTCCAACCAGTATTCGGCCAGAAACCGGATGTCGCCGCCTGGGAAGAACCGTGCTGGATCGAGATCGCCCGGACGCTCGAGGTCACTAAAGCACTGCCAGCAACGTATCTCGTCCTCCCGTAGCTTCTCGGGCCAATAGTGCCACAGCTGCCGCTTCTGGTAGACGGAGTCGAAGAGTCGCCGGATGCTGAAGACCACACAGGGGAGATCACGGAAAATCCAGATGAATCGAGCTTCGATTGGGAAGAGGCGATCCACAAAAGGCAACTTGTTACAAAGGTGGGGATTCTTACTCAAGAACTGAGCGTCTAGATTCTTGCCTTCTGAATTCTTGCGATACTCTCGCGCAAAGGCGCGGGACAAACGTGAGGCCGTGACAGCAGACGCGTCACCCGCACCAAGTTGCGGACAGAGATGGTCCCCGGTTTTCGGAGAGGCCATAGCCACACCGCCGACTCTGGACCAGATGTGTTTCAGTTCGAAAGGGCAATGGACAATGTCTGGATGCCTCCCCAGAAGTTCGGCAAGTATCGTCGTCCCACTACGCATGGAACCTACGACGAAAATTGGAGAGCCGTGGATTCTGTCGTGGGCGAACTGAGGGTCGCCAACACCGGCATCCACTGTGGTGTGGGCCTGCTTCTTTCTGAAGTCGAGCAAAGGCAGGTAGGAGCACCCCACAGCTTTGAACCGAGAGGCTAATAGTCGCCAAGTCTTGCGAGACTCCAAGCGCCCGACGCTCTGCCGGAGAACCTGACTCTTAACAACAATCGGCAAATCTTGAGTACCAGCGTCCGCGCGCACGGCGGACTGTTCACGGCAGCTCACATCGCAGGTTAACTTCTCCCTGACCGACCGGCCTCGATACTCTACCAGGTTCTCATTGAACGCATCGATCCGCGCCTGGGCTAATCGGTGTGACGTTGGCTGGACAAAACCGGACGCGTCGGTCAAATCATGGTAGTGGATGATCAGAGGGTCGCAGTCAGCAATGCCAGGGGGTGCATTCCGCCCGGCCCTGTGAAGAGGGAAATTCATCCCGACCGGGAGCTCTCTATAGGGAACAGGGTTTTCGGCAAAGGCCAACGTAAGCGATGCCTGTTCGCAAAAATTGCCCAGCTTCTCTAGGACCGCGGCATCTCTCAGGACCTCGGTCGTATACCTTCTCCAAGTTGGATAAAGGCATCTGAGAATTTTCTGCGGAAAGATCACCACGCCGGTATTGCAGTACCAGATCGTTGGCTGATTGCTATAAGTGCAGCGGTATTCCGGCTGCGGGAGCGGGAGGCCAAAAAGCGAAAAGAGCCCTTGGAAGGTCTCGAAGCTCACAGTAGCCCCATCTGCGATCTTTGCCTGAAGTGCTTCTCCTTGGATAAACGGAGAGAAGTCCTGTACCACCAGAGTGTCACAATCCATAAGCATAACGTAGTCATACAGATAAGCTTCAGGCATTTCGAGAAAACGCAGTTTGTTGGGCTGATGATGAAAGTAGCTGAAAAATGGCACGATTCGTACAAAAGCACCCAATTTTTGGAAGTGCTCGATGCACTCTTGCTCGGTCGGGTGAATGAGACATACCAAGACATCGGCGTTGGACAACTCACCGCCGAACCACCTGATCGACTGCACTAAGCGCGATGCTTGAGCGACATACTTCGGGTTGTTATCGGCAACACATCCGATGAGCAGGCTTCCCCCCGCGAGATTTGATGGCCGGGTAGGATTCCCTTCCTTCGTCACTTCTTCCTCCTTCACTGGTCGACCCAATTTTCTCCTTTTTCAAAAATCGGTCAAAGTATCTGTGCTTGCTTCTCGTCCAAGCCCTATATGGAGAGGACTGGTTGCATGATACCCAGCCGGTACTTCCAAACCGACACCAGGCGAGAATTTTTGTGTTGAAAGCGACCGAGGCACCCTCCGGCATGCCTATCAAAGAAGAGTTAGAGCAGACATGTTCTTGCTCGAAACAACCTGCCGATGATATCCCAGTAACGAGCGAACCTGCACGAACCCCGTGCACCTACTTTCCTCAAGAAGTGGAGGCGACCCCCAAAAAGGCGACGATTGAGCACTTGAATGCGATATTTCCTGACCCTTCGATTGAACGCATCAATCCGCACTCCCGCGAACCCGTGGGGCGGTCGTCGCACACGTCCCGACGGCTCAGTCACATCAGTGCAATTAATAATAATCGGATCTTGTCTCCTCATCTCGGGTGCCGCGCCCGGTCCACACTGGTCAAGCGGCAGGTTCATTGCCAGGGGCAGGCTGCAAAACTCAATCGGAGACGCGTGGAAAGCGAGAGCCAAAGACAGTTGCTCGAGGCAATTCACCGCCGCCCCAAGCAGTTCTTCATGCTGAAGGAGGTCCACGGCGTACATTCGCCAAACCGGGCAAAAAGTCTTGATTAGCGATCGGGGAAAAATAAGAACACCCGGCTCGCAGAACCAGACAGTGGATTGGTCGGCAGAAGTGCGTCGCTGTTCAGGGCCAAGTAGTTCGATCCGATAGCGGGCGAAAAGCTCTATGAGAATGCGTCCCAGCGCGACTGAATCCGCAACTCTGGCGCAGAAAAGGCCAGTCTTGAGAAACGGCGACGGATCCTGCGCCAAGATCATATCGCAGTCCAACAGCATGATCGTGTCGTACGTAACGATTTCCGGCGCCTCAAGGAGGCTAAACTTGTTCAATTGGGAATGCGCCTGATCGAATCGAGCAACGACTTTGACAAACGCCCCCCATCGCTCCAGTTCCTCTTCCCAGCCGGGGGCAACGCCACCGACAACGCAAACCAACACATTCGCTCCAGCGACGGCGCCTCCGAACCATCTGATCGACTGCAGCAGTCGCAAAGCCTGAGCGAGGCACTTCGGGGAATTCTCGACGACACATCCGATGAGCAACCTCCCAGGCGGCGGAACCAGCCGATCCTCCGCTGCTCTACTGAGTTCTCGGGG
>CAYQYP010000311.1:0-8936 GCA_964421755.1 uncultured Acidobacteriota bacterium | reverse complement strand
CCGCCGTCGAGCCCGACCTGAGGTGGTCCAGCTTTCACTGCTCTTCGCTTCGTCTGCAGCGACCACTATTGTCGCAGACTCGTCATTTGAATGCAGTGACACGGGGCACTTGCTCACCGCTCGGGTGCCGTCGAGTCGAGTGCGCCCCTGCACACCATAGTAAAGTGTTTCCTTGAGTTTTACATTCTAGTGAAGTCCGCTATACTACCGGAAAATTCCGTCATCAGCAGGGAGACTTGTTATCGGCTGATGTCGTGCGGAGGGCGAGATCGAATGGAGCCGCGCACGAAAGAGGGTGTCGAAAAAGTGCTTAAGGCCTGAAAGGCCGGCACATAATAGCCCAGGGCGCAGCGTGCTTTTCGCGTAGCCCTGGGTCAACACGGTCTCGCGCGATCCTGATAATGTTGCCGTTCTTGCGCCCTTTCAGGGCTTGTCTCCGCCTCTACCTTAGACCCAGGGCTGCGCACAAAGCGCTTCGCCCTGGGCTATTATGTGCCGGCCTTTCAGGCCTTAAGAACTTTCTCGACAGCCTCGAGAGCGAGCGCCAGCGAGCGAGAGCAAGCGGACCACCAATCACCTGCTGAAGGGGAAAAGCAGGTGCACTGCTTACGCGTTTGCTGTTCCCTTCCATGGATCGGATAATGAAGTGCATCGACTGTCACTTCCAAGCAGTTGTCGTGTTGGTCTTGCTGACACTCGCAGCCTCGACCGCCCGAGGGCAGGCGCACGAACCGCAGCAACATCCGGGGCACGCCCTGGGCAAGGTTGATTTCCGGGTCTCATGCTCATCGCAGGCTCAGCTGGAATTCAACCGTGCCGTTGCCTTGCTTCACCATATGACCTACCCGCAGGCGAGGCAGGCGTTCCAGCAGGTCGCCAAAACCGATCCTCGGTGCGCCATGGCCCACTGGGGAATTGCGATGACGCTTTTTCAGCCACTCTGGCCCACGCGGCCGGGACTCGAAGACCTCCGGCTTGGATGGGAGCAAGTGGCGAAAGCCAAAGAGCTGCAGCCGAAAACCGAGCGTGAACGCCTTTTCGTTGACGCGGCAGAAGCCTTTTTTCAACAACCCGATTCATCGGATTATTGGACGCGCATCCGTCGGTGGGAAAGGGCCATGGAAAAAGTACAAGCCGCATTTCCAGAGGATCCCGAAGCGGCCTGCTTTTACGCCCTGTCACATCTGGCCGTCGCGCCTTCAGATCAGATCTCCGTGGCCAATTCGGAGAGAGCCGCAACGCTTCTTCTCCGTGTATACCGACGGAACCCGGACCACCCGGGGGCCATGCATTACCTGGTTCACGCGAACGACGTGCCGGGTCGGGAGCGGGAATCACTCGAGATCGTCAGGAAGTACGAAAGCGTGGCACCCGGTAACCCCCATGCCCTCCACATGCCGACGCACATCTATACCCGTCTGGGAGACTGGGAAGGAGTCATCCGGGGCAACCTGCGAGCCGCCGAGGCCGCTTTGGCGCATCCCGCCGGCGACCGTGGCCAGTTCGTGTGGGATGAGTTTCCCCATGCCATCGAATATCTCGTCTACGCCCATCTGCAAGGGGGCGCCGATGACGATGCCGGCACGCAGTTGAAGCGGCTGCAGGGAACGAACCGATTGGAACCGACATTCAAGACCGCTTTCCATCTGGCGTCCACTGCGGCCCGTTACGCCGTCGAGCGGCGGGCCTGGACGGAGGCCGTCGCATTGGTTCCCCGTCAACCATCGACCCTCGACTGGGAACGTTTCAATTGGCCGGAAGCCATTACGTGGTTTGCCCGGGGACTTGGAGCCGCCAGGCTCGGCAGGGTTACGGAAGCTCGCGCGGCTTGCGATCGCCTGGACCAGCTCGAGGCGGCGGCCGGCAAAGCCCGCGAGGACCTTTTTGCTCGCAACATCCGAGTCCTTCGCCTGTCGGCCAGAGCGTGGCTCGCCCACGCGGAACGGGACAAAGAAACCAGTCTTGCCCTGATGCGAGAGGCGGCAGCGCTCGAAGCGTCGACGCCAAAGCATGCGGTCACTCCAGGTCCGACTCTCCCGGCATACGAGCTCCTGGGAGACCTGCTTATGGAACAGGGCCAGCCTGCGGAAGCGCTCATGGCGTACAGGAATTCACTGGGTCTTTACCCGCGGCGGTTCAATAGTCTGCTGGGCGCCGCTCGGGCTGCACGTGCCGCGGGTGACGTATCGGCGACACGCACTTTCTACCAGGAATTCCTCGCGGTAGCCGCGCGGGCCAACAGGAAGCCCGCGCTGAGCGAGGCACAGGCCTTCGTATCCAGCCAGCATTGATCCGAGCGAATCTCTCGTTGGTCCGACTTCCAAGTCGGACATTCGGCATGCGGCCAGCTGGCTCGATACTGCTGGCGGTGTGTAGTGTCCGACTTGGAAGTCGGACCTACGCCGGACCTCGTGATGCCTCGCGCTCGGGATCGTAATCTCCTAACCCCGAATTGACGCAGGTGGTTGTAAGAAATGCGGGCTAGGTGCAACACCGGCCGAGAAGCCGCTCTCCGCCGTTTTCTTGGAAGGCGGAGAGCGCCCTCTGACGGCCCGCTTCCGCTTCGGAGAGTATCGCCAGGAACGCCGGATCCTGGCGGATTGGATCGAATTGCGAATTGCGTGAGAGGGCCGGGGCGGCAAAATAGCCCTTCTCTATCGCCTTGCGGATATGCGCAAGCCCCTCTTGGTGGGCGCCGACATCGCAAAGCAACCATCCTTCCCGGAAGATAGCCTCGGGGTCCTCGCGTATCTTCAGGGAACTGAAGGCTGGGGACAGGCTTGCGATCATGCCTTCCGCGCGGCCGTCGAGCCAGGCCATCAGGCGATCGGCGTATGCATAAAACAATGGAATGTTCGCCCTCTCGCGCATTTCGAGTAACGCTTGCCGCGCCTCGTCCCGACGGCCGGCGATCCCGAGAGCGATGACGCGGCTCGCGTCATCTCCCCCTGACACGAACGGGTCGGCCGTAAGGAGCCGCTCGGTGTCACCCGTCAGGAGCAGGGTCTGCGCGAGGCTCGTCGGGACGTTCGGATCGAGCCGGCGCGCCTCGGCGTGCGCGGCAATTGACTCGTCGTAAAGCCCGCAATAGCGACACGCGTGTACAAGCCCCGCGTACAGCTCCGGATCGTTGCGGTGACGGCTTGCCTCGGCCAGCAGGCGGACAAGGCCTCGCTCCGAATGTCCCATGTCCGCTTCCAGGTTTGCGTACAGCTTGTGCGCCACCGAAAGACGAGGGTTCAGCTCCAGCGCGCGGCGCAGTGCCTCCTCCGCACGCTTCTCGCTGTCGAATGATCCGTCGACAAACTTACCGATCACCCGGTGGCACCGCCCCAGGTGAGCCCACGCTGGAGCGAAGCTGGGATCCAGGTCCAGGCAGCGTTCATAGAGCTCTCGCGCCCGAACCAGTCCGTCATAGCTGCGCGCCAGCTCGTTCGCACGGAGATAGGCTTCGTAAGCGAGGGCATTTGCGGGCGCGTCGGCCCGGGGCGATGAGCGTTCGCCGGTGAGTGGCAGGGAAAGGGCGTCGGCCACCCGCCGGGCGATGTCGTCCTGCAGCCGGAACAGGTCGCCGAGGGACGAGTCAACCGTATACGACGTGAGCAGCGTGCCACCCGGCGTCTCCACCAGCTGAGCAGCCACTCGCAAGGCGTCACCGGAGCGCAGCAGCGTCCCCATGACCACCCGGTCGACATCCGCTTCCGCCGCCAAGGCCTTGAGGTCGGGCGCCTCGCCCACGAAGCGCGCAGCGGTCGCGCTCGAGCGGACGATCAGCGAGCTTGTACCCGACAGCGACGTGGCGATGGCGTCGGGCAGGCTGAACGCCAGAAAGTCGGTCTCGGGATCGGGTCGCAAAACGCGAAACGGCAGCACGACGAGGCGCGTGAGCGCGCGTGCCAGCGCCGGCGTCTCGTCAGTCTCCACACTGGGAACGGCGCGCAACTCCTCCGCCATGTCGTCCGCCGATGCCGGCCGCTCGGCGGGCTGCTTGGCCAGCGCCCGACGGATCACCCGGTCGACAGCGGCCACTGCTGAAGAACCGGTGAGCGCCGGAGGCTGTTCGTAGAGCGTAGCGTGCACAATCTCGACGTTCGTCCGGCCATCGAATGCCGGGCGCCCCGCAAGCATCTCGAACATGATCGCCCCCGCCGCGAAAACATCGCAGCGGCCGTCGACTGCTTCGCCCGTTACCTGTTCCGGGGCCATGTAGCGGGGAGTACCTGCAACAAGCCCGGTCACCGTTACCGCGGCAGCCGTGTTGGAAGACTCCTCGGCCAGCCGCGCCAGGCCGAAGTCGAGAAGCTTCACTCCATGAGGGGTCAGGAACACATTGGATGGTTTGAGGTCGCGGTGTACCACCCCCCGGGAATGCAAAGCCGAGAGGGCGGCGAGGATACTGAAGCCGACGGCCACCGCCTGGGACACGTTCAGCGGTCCATGCCGCAGACGCTCAGCCAGCGTCTCTCCCTCGAGAAGCTCCATGGCTATGAAAAGCTGGCCATCCTCCTCGCCAATCTCGTAGATCTGGCAGATATTGGGATGGTTGACGCTCGCCGCCGCCCGGGCCTCGCGCCAGAACCGCTTCCGGGCCATCTCGTTGTCCATGACGGCCGAAATCATCTTAAGTGCCACAGGGCGCTCGAGCCGCTCGTCGCGCGCCGCGTACACAACACCCATTCCTCCTTGCCCCAACCGGCGAACAATCGCGTAGTGGCCTATGCGAGATGGTGTGGCCTCGGAGGTAGCCGGGGCTTCAAGTATGGGGGAAGAGGTATGCGGAGAGATCGGCAGCCGCGTCAGCCACTCGTAAATGGCGCGCAATCGTCCCCGGGAACTGCTATTGGCTGCGTTATCGACCGGCTTGTCCTGCATGGGAGCAGAGACGATACGTGCACCGGCGGCTCGTCCACGATGAGTCGTCATGCCTGCGAAGACCTTGACAGCAGTGTACCATACGGCGCCCCTCCGTTTTGCTGTGCGCCATCGATCGGGGTGCGGCGCGGGTCGTGAGTATGCCAGATTCGAGCCCTGTGTTATAACCACTTCCCGACGCGGCAAAGGAGCACCAGATGAAGCGCACCTGCAAATTCTCGCTCGGTTCATCAATCGTCCTCTTGACGCTTTTCGCGTTGGCTGAGCCGCAAGCGAAACCGCTTGCCCCAATTCGACTGGCCATTAACGACCGGATCGACCCGATCGGGATAGCGGGGGTCCCGTTGTTCTCATGGCTCCCCCGGGATTCGGCGCCTGGCCAGGTGCAAACGGCTTACGAAATTCGAGTGGCGAGCTCCGCGGCAGGATTGAAGGCGCCTCAGCCCGACCGCTGGATCTCGGGAAAGGTTAAGAGCTCGTCACTGGCGGCCATCGGGTACCAGGGGAAGCCACTCGCCTCCCGCGAGCTTTGTTACTGGCAAGTTCGCACTTGGAACAATCACGACCAGGCCGGCCCCTGGTCGGCGATTGCACGTTTCGAAACCGGGCTCCTCGCCAACCAGGATTGGAACGGAGCGCTCTGGATATGGCCGTCCAACACGGAGGAATCCGAAGACTACGTGTATTTCCGGAAAGTCCTCGCTCTACCGAACAAGAAGATTTCCCGGGCGCGCGTGTACCTGAGCGCCTCGCACCGACATGAGCTGTATCTGAACGGCAAACTCGTCGGGAAAGGGCCTAATTTCGCCTATCCCGAGTACCAGTACTACCAGACATTCGATCTCCAACCCCTGCTCCAAGCGGGCGGGGAAAACGTCTTCGGCCTACTCTGTCACTGGTACGGATCCGGGCAGGGCCGTCCTTACAGCAAATGGGGCCTGCTGCTGAAGGCCGTCATCGACTTTGCCGACGGCACATCGATTGTCCTGAACACGGACGGATCGTGGAAGACGCTGACAGCAGAGTGGCAGGTCCCGGAAGGGAAAGTCTCGGGGAGGAACTTCCGTAACGGCGAAGGCATCCCGGCTGAGTCAATCGATGGACGGCGGCATCCGGTAGGCTGGGCCTCAAGCGGCTTCAACGACAGCGCCTGGCAGCCGGCTCTCGAAATCGGCCCGCACCCCACCGCGCCCTGGACCGGCGAGCTCATCGCTCAGGAAACCTCGCTCGATGAATACGAAATCGTCCCGGTCAAAGTCGCCAGGCTCGGGTCGGGCCATTTCGTGGCTGACTTCGGTAAGGTGTACGCCGGCATGCCGCGCATAACCTTTCAGAACGGTGCCGCCGGACAGGTCGTGAAGATCAAGGTCGACTACCGTCCGCGCCCGGACGGCTCGCTCGCAGGCTTTGCCCAATCGACGCGGATGGACTTTAAGTACACCTTGCGCGGCGGCGCCGAAGAGTTCCGTCCCTACTGGTACCTGGGATTTCGGTACATCGAAGTCGAGAACGCCCCGGCCGATTTCGACGGTAGAGCCATTCGTATGGTCGTGCGTCATAACCGAGTCGACCGGGAGGCCTCCTCCTTCGAGTGCTCGAACTCAACACTGAACTCCACCTGGGAACTGGTCAAACGCTCGCTCATGCTTGGCTCCCACGAGCAATTCGTGGACACGCCCACCCGCGAGCAGGGCCAGTTCACCTACGACGCCTATCAGATCTCGATCGGCGCTATGAAGTGCTTGGAGGAAAGACTGCTGTCCCGCCAGGGCCTCCGCGAATTCGCGCAGTCGCAGGTCAAGTTCCACCACGATACCGGCAAGGTAAACGCCGTCTATCCCAACGGAGACGGCAAGCGCGACATCCCGGATTGGACGCAGAGCTTCGTTTTCTGGGCCTGGGAGTACTACCTGGAGACCGGTGACCGCCAGCTTATGCGCGAGATCTTCGACCAGGTCGTCAAAGTCGCCGGCTACGTAAAGGAGACAGAGAACCAAACTACGGGGCTGGTCGACCTCGGCAACAACCCACGCTACGAGGGGGGCATCGTCGACTGGCCGGAGCGCTACGGCTACGACATGACGACCACCCAGCGCACGATCATGAGCATCAACGCCTACCTGGTCTACGTCGACATCGCTCGCCTCGGCAAGGAGTTGGGAGCGCCTGTCGACTTGATCGCGCGATTTGAGAAGCATGCGGCGGACGTCCTGGCGTCCATCCAGACGCGACTCTGGGACGAGCAGCAGAATGCTTACATCGACGGGCTGAACGCCGATGGGAGCAGGAGCAAACACGCGTCCCAGCAGGCAAACGCGTTCATGCTGGCCCTGGGACTCGTTCCCGAGGCCCGAAAGGCGGGCGCGATGGCCACCGTCAAGGCGGGGGGCCACACAACCGGCCCGATCCTGGCGCGCTACCTGATCCAGGCCTACGGCGATAACGACGAAGACGAGGCGCTGATGGACTGGATGCTCAATGCCAAGGGCCGCAACTTCGCCTACACTCTGGCCGATGGCGGGACGTTCACGTACGAGCACTGGCTGGGGCGCAACGGACGCGAGGGCAGCTCAGTGCCGAGCGAGTCGCATGCTTACGGCGCTAACGCCGGCGTGGTCGCCCTCCAGGAGTACATCCTCGGCGTCAAGATCGTCGCTCCGCAGGCCGCCCGCCTTCAGATCCGCCCGCACGTGGCCGGACTCGAGTTCGCCCGTGGCGACATCCCCACCCAGTCTGGAAAGGTCTCTGTGTCCTGGCAGGCTAAGGACCGGTTCAACCTCGCAATCGTCATTCCCTGCAATGTCCGGGCGGATGTCTACGTGCCGAAGGGCAAAACCGAGGGGAACACGCTGACAGTCGACGGCAAGAAGAGACAGGCGGAAGCCGCGGGAGAGTACCTGCTGGTCCGCGACGTGGGTTCCGGGAGGCACACGTTCGTGCGATAAGGCAAAAACGTGTTCGACTTGGAAGTCGGACATACGGCAGCCGGAGGTCGTCGGTTCGGCGTAGGTCCGACTTCCAAGTCGGACAATGGCGGGCAGGATGCCCACCGCGCGGACGTCTCGAGGGGTGTCGAAAAAAGTCTTGTATGACCCCAACGGGGTCAACGTAACAGAGCCCAGGGTTGGCCGCGTCTTTGGCGGCCTACCCTGGGTCGGGGCTTTCGTGCCGCCCCAACCCTGAAAGGGTTGCGTATCGAGCTCGGTACGCAACCCTTTCAGGGTTGATAGTTTACGCCGATCCACCCAGGGTAGCCCGCACAAGACGCGGGCAACCCTGGGGGGGCCCGCTGCTACGCAACACCTTCGGCGTTGAAAGCACTAGACATCAGTCCAGCCAGAACTACCTTCCGGCCCCTTTTTCGACACCGCTCGTCTTGTCCGCGCTCCGGAAGGTTGACGCATGTTTCGGAACGCAAGCCAAAAAGTCCAGCCTCAGGGCCTGTCGGCCAACTGCCGATTTAGTCGGACTTCGTAGCCATCGGCCAGTTCCTCCAGCGCCTTCCGGCAGTCGCCGCCGAAAGCCGAACCGTGCATCAATGCAAGCGTGACAGGGTCAAGTTCGGTCAGGCGGCGAATTGTCGGTGCGGTCAGCGGCGTCAAGGCGGTCGCAAGATACTGTTCCTCGGCTTCAAAGGCCGGTGCAACGATATCGTCCGATGTGCTTGCCGGCACCTCACCCAGGCGCGTGAACAAGTCCCCGCACAGCAGGGTCCTGGTCGTTTCCTCAAAGAAAAGCCCGGCATCCCAGCCATGCGGGACGTGCGGGGTCGACAGGTAACGGACGATCTTTCCGCCCAGATCCAGGGCATCTCCATGCTCGAGCGGACGCGGCAGACGTGAGGCAAGATCGTTGACCGACACGGCACAACCGAGGCTCCCGAAGCAAACCTGCGCATCAGGGGCGGCAGCCAGCCATTCGTTCATTCCTCCCAGTTCGTCTGCTTCCACATGGCCGAATGAGATCCAACGCAGTCGATTGGGATTCAAGACGCCCGACATGGCCGTCGATATCAGGGGAAAAAGACCTCGCAGGCCACAGTGAAACAGAAGTGGCTGCTCAGC
>CAYQYP010000310.1:0-2159 GCA_964421755.1 uncultured Acidobacteriota bacterium | reverse complement strand
GGAACGACCTGTTAGGCTGCGCCCTGGCTGAATCAAACCGGTACGTCTGGTAACCGGCGGACACGGGGGCAATCAGTTTGCGCTCGCGACCCGGAACACCCGGATGGATCCGGCTCGATCTTGCCCCGACCGAGTTCGAATTGGCAACCCTTCCGGCTGTGGCTGCTGTCTTTCTGCCCTTGAGGCATGGGAATTCAACGCCTGGCGCCGCCTAACGACCTGTTAGGCTGCGCCACAGCACAGTCGGACAGCTTCGTCAGGTGACGACCAGACAAGGGGGCAACCCGCCCGTGCCAGCGATTCGAACCACCCGGACGGCTCGGCTCGATCTTGCCCCGAGCGACTTCGCATTGGCAACCCGAGTCCCCCACTGCGTTGGCGACCCTTCTGCCCGTCTCTTCCATAAGAACTCGGTGCATGGCGCCGCCTAACGGCACTGAGTTCAGCGGGCGGCCCGGCCGAGTAGTCGCACCGGAGCGCCAGCCACGCTCTTACCACAAAATGACAGTAATCGCGACGCCGGGGCCACTCCGCTGCAACGCGGGGTTGGCGGCCAACCTAGCCCCCTTCGCCCCAGCTTTGGCTGACTGAATTGTACGCCATGGAATTCCCGAGGGTGGTGCCAAAGGAGATCTCGTAGCTTTCTGTCCCTATCTTTCGGTACCGAGGAGAACTTTCGGATACGGCCCAACCGAGTCTCGTCATCAACTGGTTCGCCTCTTCGGCTGAGGGGATGCGCCCCCGCTCTGCGCGAAATTGTTCCACTTCCTTGATGAATCTCTCGCACTCCCGGATCTCGGAACGATACACCCAGGAGGAGGGGCCGAAAACATTGAACGCAAGGTAGACTGCCGCTGCAGACACAGTCAGTGTGATGAAGATGAGCTTCTTTCGCATGTCCTGGGTGCCGCCTAACGCCAAGTTCAGCGGTCCCGCCCGGCCCTGCCACCGAACGATCAATGAAAGAGGCGCGAGGGCGGGTCCGCTGCAACGATTGTTAGGCATACCCTGTGTCACCTGACCGACCGCTTCATGCTGGCCCATTCGCTGACGCTGTCATTGCTCCGGAAGCATCAAGGTCTGCTTTGATTCCACAGCGAAAGCGGTCGAGCGCCAGCGGTAGACCGTGCGGACGTACTTCGTTGGGCAACAATCCCCATAACTGTCTTCGGGGGAGTTCAACTCGACGACCAGCCTGCCTTTTTTAATCCGGATATCGCGTAGTCCGCCGTCGGCCCGGTCGCCTGTCTCGAACTCCCAAAGTAAGACAGGGCCGGCCTTGCGCATTTGGTAAATGTACACGAGTCCCGGGATCGCTGACCCTCCCGTCGTAAGCGTCATGAATATTAGCGCTTCGTCTTCGCCATCTCCAGTCAGATCACCGTATTGGATCTCCCCAATGCTCACACCAATGTTGGTCAGCGCTCCTTGCGGGTTCCTTTCCAGCGGCACTGCACCGTCGACGAGCGCAAAGGTGCCAGCCGTATATCCTTTAGGCCAGGGGTAAGAGAAATTGCGAAAGTCGACGGACCGAATTGCGTCGGGCTGTTCTGCTCCAACAACGGCGGCGATTAGCGCTAAAAGCGTTATGAGACATCTCATACAGATTTCGGCCTAACGGCAACAAGTTCAGCGGTCGGCCCGGCCTTGCCACCAAACGATCAATGCAAGAAGAGCTCGGGCCGATCCGCTGGAACGAATGTTAGGCATGCCCTAAAGTAAGTCGTCATAGTCAGAATGCGACCCGATCCAGAACCAAACGATGGTGTCCGCCTGCATTACTCCCAGAGCCCGGTACTCGCGGCTGATTCGAACCGAGAAGATCGGTTTAGACGGATGCACTTGCTTGAAATGAAGACTGGGATGAAAGGGGTTTTGCTGGAATAGCCCGTAAGCCGTTCTGGCTTGCTCCCGAATTCTGTCTGGTAAACCGCTGAAGGCCTTTCGAAACCGCTCAGTGGTTCTCGATTTCATAGCTCGTCGGGGGTAAGTTCTTCGGTGCGGTCGTCGTTCAGTTGTTCCAGTGCTTCGTCGGCGAGTTTCGAAAGGCGATCATGCGAACCAGCGAAGCGGGTGGTCCATTGTCGTTCCGAGGCTATCTCTTCCAGAATCCAGCTGGCGAACATCTCCTGCTCTTCTTTGGGGAGTTTGGAGGCTTC
>CAYQYP010000309.1:0-10463 GCA_964421755.1 uncultured Acidobacteriota bacterium | reverse complement strand
CAAGGAGGATCCAATCCCGGCAACGCTCGATTGGGACCTCTGGCTGGGTTGCGCCGAGAAACGGCCCTTTACGGCCGGTGGGAAGACCGAACCCGACGGCCGCGGAGCTTTCTTTTATCAGCCGTTCAACTGGCGTGGATTCTACGACTTCGGCTGCGGCGCTCTGGGCGACATGGCCTGCCACATCCTTGGCACCGCCAACATGGCGCTTCATCTCTCCAAGCGGCAGGTCATCAGCGTGGAGTGTGTCAAGAAGGAGGGGACGAGCCCCTTCATGTTCCCCAAGGCTTCGGTGATCCGCTTCGAGTTCGCCCCTTACGGCAACATGCCGGCGCTGACGATTTTCTGGTACGACGGGTTGAAGGAAACACCCAAGATCGCAGGCGTTCCTGAAGGCGAGTGGCTCGGTGACCCCCCCACGATCCCGCGCACCGACGGGCAACCGGGCGGACGGGCGGCAGGAGCTCCCGGCGGCGCGCCGGGCGGCCGCACAGGCAGGGGACCCGGCGGCATGGATCTCGCGCGTCCCGGCACGGCAGAGTTTCGCTCTCCGGGTCGCGTGTTCAACTGGGACGACTACCAGGCGCTCAAGACGTCGACGACTCCACTGCGGTTCCCATCTCCGGACGGCAGCCTCTTCGTCGGCGATAAGGGCATGCTGACCACCGGAACTTACGGGGAAATGACGCGCCTGATCCCCGTGGAGAAGATGAAAGACTACCAGATGCCGCAGCCCACCCTCACCCGTTCCCCCGGGCACATGAGAGACTTCATCCGCGCCTGCAAGGGCGGAGATCCGGCATGCTCGAACTTTGACGTCGCGGCGCCGTTCGTGGAATGGATGCTGCTGGGGGTGATCGCGCTCCGGTATGAGGGGAAGCTGCAGTACGATCCCCAATCCATGCGCATCACCAACAACGCCGAAGCCAGCAAGCTGCTCAAGCCCGTTTTCCGCAAGGGCTGGGAATTCCACGTCGTAAAATCGTAGCGAACGAAAGCGGGGTGCTCACCGAGCCCCCGCTTCATGCCTCCGCGCTTGGCTCTTTGGCCCGCATCTCGCGCAGTTTGATCGCTTGCCGTCCGCCGCCCTCCCGAAAGGCAAAAAGCCTTTCTCTCGTCGTCTTTTTTCCAATACAATGCGTCGGTTCAGAACGCCAGCTCCGGGAACAATCCATGGACACGCAGCGAAACTGCAAACAGACCCGTCGTGACTTCGTCCGCACGTGCACGGCGGGCGCGCTGGCAACCGGGCTCGCGGGGAGGCCGGTGGCCGGGGCCGGAATAGTGAAGGAATATCGTCGTGGTGGTATGTATTACCGCCGTCTTGGCCGCACCGACCTTTGGCTCTCGCTGCTTTCCTTCGGATCGCACACCTGTCCGGCCGACAAGCTTCGGTTGGCCGATGACAAAACCGCTCTGACTGAGGCAGGCCAGCGGCGCCGCGATCGACTGATCGAGCGCGCACTCGATCTTGGCGTGAACCTGCTGGATGTTTACGACAACGACAGCCAGTGGGAGCCGGTGGCGCGGCTCATTCGGGAAAAGCGAAACAGGGTAGTGGTCTCACTGGCGCATCTCCAAACGCCTGCAGCCATTGATCGGGCGTGCCGGTTGTTCGGACACATTGACCTGTACCGCTTTTCGATCAAGGACGTTGACGACCGGGTGCTTCAGAGTTGGGATATCCTTCGCCGGGCCAAGGGGGCAGGGAAGATCCGCGCCATCGGCATCGCCGCCCATATTGAACGGAGCTTCCCCGCTGTCCTCGAAGAACTGGATGGCCTCGACTTCATGATGTTTCCTTATAACTTCATTCACGCTCGGGCGGATTACAGCCAGTTTCTGCCGGAGGCTGCTCGCAGGGAGGTGGGGCTTATCGCGATGAAGCCGCTGGCGGCCGGATCGGTCGTCAGTCTTGACTCAGTCGTCGACCCCCGAACGTCGCCCGAGCAGGAAGTGTTGGGCCTTTACGGAAGCCGTGGGCACAGACCGATTGTGCCGGCAGCTGTTGCGGAGCTCACCCGGGCCCTGAACCGGACGCCCGGAGAAAGTCTCTGTATGGCGGCTATGCGGTTCGCCTATTCGCAGCCTTTTCTTTCTTCCGTGGTGACCGGCATGTTCGACGATCGGTATTTGACAGAGAACTACGAGGCGCTTACCAAACACCGGGCACTTCAAGTTGAGCAAAGCGCCGTGCTGGAGGCGGCTCGTCGGTTGACACTCCTATCCGGAGCTTCCTGGTTGCCTGAACAGTATAGATGGTTGGAGGATGAATGGCGCGCATGAGGCTCCTGATCTTGGCCTGTGCGGCAGCAGCTCTGGGGACCAGTACCGCAGCGGCAGGCGCAACGCTCGGAGCTCAAGACCAGACCGACAAGGGAATCGAAGAGGCCGGCGTCTGCTCCCGCTGTCATGTCATCTCAGTAGTAGAGTGGGCTTACTCCGGTCATCGGAAAGCCGAGACACGCTGCGTGTCGTGTCACGGGGAGAGCAAAGGGCACGTAATCGACGAGCGCAACAACGTAAAACCCGAACGCTTCCCCCGGGGTGATGCCGTCGTCAACCTTTGTGCAACTTGTCACGATTCCGGCTGCCCGGAAACGAACCGCAGGGAAGCCTGCTCCACCTGTCATCATTACCACGCGCTGGTCGATGTCAGAAAGCCGGTGGCCATCCGGGACGAACGGCTGGAGCAGTTGACTCTTCGGTGGCAACGTTATGACGAGCGGATGCGTGAAGGTGAACGGCTCGTCGCTGGGCGTGCCTGGGGCGCCGCCCGCGCGGCTTTTCGCGCCGCTCTTGACTCGAAACCCGGTGATCCGATGGCTGCGGCAAGGCTGAAGATGTGCACCCGGAGGCTGAACCCGGGGCTGGCCGGGTTTGAAGTGGTTGGGAAAGATCCGGACGAACCAACGGGCCTGCCGAAGCGAGTCCGCGTGCAGGGGCTGGGGGCGGAGATGGTGCTCGTGCCCGGCGGCGAGATCGATATTGGATCCGAGCAGTTTCCGGAGTCAACGCCGATCCACACCGTGCACCTGGCGCCTTTTTACGTCGCCACCCGCGAGATGACTCAGGCGGAGTGGCAATCCATCATGGGCGCCAATCCAAGCTACCACCAGGGGAGCGACTATCGGAAATCGGCACAGATGCCGGTCGAGTCCGTTTCCTGGGAGGACATAGCTGTGTTCCTGTCGAAGCTTAACTCGCTGGTCGCGGGTTCTGGCTTTCGCTTGCCGAGCGAGGTCGAGTGGGAATTGGCTGCCGTGCAGGGCGGCGAAGGCGGAGAAGTCTTCAACTTGGAAGCGCCTCGACCGTGCGGCCAAGGGACACCCAACAAGCTCGGCCTGTTTGACCTGCAGGGGAACGTCCGGGAGTGGTGTTCCAGTTCCGCCGTCAGCTATCCCTATGATCAGACCGATGGTCGGGAGTCCAGCGGCGGGGTGGCTTTGCGGATCTTGCGCGGCGGCGCTTTCATGGAACCCGAAGGTTGGTATGGCCCCGCCCTCAGGCATTCCGACCGGCCGGGACGCCGTCTTCCATGGAATGGTTTCCGCTTGGCGCGCAGCGTTCCTGACGACGTCGCCGACCAGGCCGGCAAAGGACAGTAATCGCCATTGACACCCGCCTTACTACCCGAGAAAGTAACGAACGGCCCGTTCTTTGGACTGGTGCATGTGAGTCAGAGTACGCCCACGCGCCGCCTCGACGTCCCCATCCCTGATGGCATCCACGATTCCCTCGTGTTCATTGATGACATTCGGGCCGTATGAGTCGGCAGCCATGCTCAGGTACGAAAACCTGGCGAAATGCACCAGCACTTGTCCCAACTGCTGGCTCAACCAACGGTTGCCACTCATCTCGGCTATCAGAGAGTGGAACTGATGATTCGCCTCGAGGAAGACCGGAAAGGTGTCCCGGTCTCCCGCCTCGTATGTCACCCTGGCCAGTTCGTAGGCCCGAGCCAGCACCTGGGGAGACTTTGCCGCACAGGCCAGTTCAGCGGCGGCGGCTTCCAGCACGGCCCGCAGTTGGAACAGCTCGTTCAGGTCCTTGATGGTGATCTCCGACACCGAGTAACCCTTCTTGGCCACCCATTGCAGCAACTCTTCCTTCGAGAGCCTCAGGCAGGCATCGCGCACTGTAGTTCGGCTGGCGCCATACTTCCTGCAAAGCCAGTCTTCAGTGAACGATAAGCCGGGCTTCAGATGACAGGTCACGATATCCCGTTTGAGGGCGTTGTAAAGCTTTTGTGCCAGCGAAGTGCCTTCCTCGCCTGCTGAAGTACTGCGACTAAGCTCGGATTCAGTTTTCACTCTGTCTCTCCAGTCTTGTGAGGTCAAGGCCCGACTCTCGGCCCATGACGGCGCCGCGCGTGGCGCCCGTGCACCTCGTCTGTCGACCCAACAGACAAGATGATCTAAACAAGGGCGCCACGCCGGTGGGATCTCAGAACGCGATCTTCAAACCGAGCCGAATCAGTCTTCCCGGAGTGGTGTTGGCTCGGTTCAGGTAACCAAAGCCGGCATTATTGGTGAAGGGCACCGTCTTCGGATCGGTGAGCGACTTACGATCGAAGCCGTTGAAGACCTCGTGGCCCGAGTTCGGATTGAAGAAGAAGTTCGGATGATTCAGGGCGTTGATGAAATCCGCTTGGAACTCCACGTACGTATCCTCGCCTCCAACCCCGAGTCCGAACTTCTTGAAAACGCGCACGTCATAGAACTTGGTCACGGGGTTACGGGCGTCCGCCAGAGTGCGGGAAGCATTGCCCAAATCAGGATCGCCGAGAGATCCTGGGACCGAGAACGCCGCCGGGTTCAGATACGGGGTCAGGTAAGGGTTCTTTTCCCAATCCGGGTTAACGACGGGCACTCCCGGAACGATATTGGGACGCAGATACAGCCCCTGCTGCGCGTCTCCGCCGCCTTCCGAGATCCAGTAACCGTTTCCGCCAAGGCGCACCCAGATTGGATAACCGGTCTGCAAGGAGAAAAGCCCCGAGGTGTTCCAGCCACCGATAACGTGGTTCAATACCCTATTCTGAATGTTGGCCCATTTCCCTCGGCCGACTGGCAGTTCGTAAGTGTAACTCAACGTGAACTTGTGCGGAACATCGTACGTCGAAAGGGACCACTCCGGCCTTAGATCCCTGGGATTCTGCGGCCGGGCAACTCCGAAGATGTCAGTGACGTTGAAGTCGGTAATACCCGAGGAGACGTCGTCAATCGACTTGGACCAGGCGTAGCTGGCCTGGGCAAAGAGGCCATAGGCATACCGCTGCTTAAGTGCGACGTACATGCCGTGATAAGTCGAATTGCCTCTGCGGTCGAAAAGACTGTCGATCGCGTTGTCGAAAAATTGTTGGTAGGGACGAAGGGATTCGAGTATCGTCTCGGTCCTTATCGCGCCCTTCGCGTCAACCAGCCCATACGGGTTTGGAACACGCTTGGTGAAATCCTGCTTGGCCGCGATCTTCGACTTGAGCAGGTCATACCCGGGCAGGTTCACATTAAGCGGCGAGCTGAAGAGATGGGTTCCGCGTCGACCGTTGTACGACGTCTCGAGAAGGAGGCCCTGGTTCAGTTGGAATTGCATTGAAAGCGACCAGTCCTGCACGTAGGGAACGACGTCGCTCGGGTCAAAATACGGAAGGTTGCCCGACCCCCAGGTGAAGAGCGGGTCACCCGCAAGAGGCATGTTCGGAGCTATGTCGCCAACCGGGTTGGTGATGAAGTTCACCCAACCAGGTCCCGTCCCGCCCACCGCCTGGCCCACACTCGATCCCGGAACATTGAGGTCGGGCATGATGCTGTTGCCCATCCCGGTCAGCGGGGCATGGTAGATGCTGTAGGAGGCCCGAACCGTGACGAACGCGCTGGGAGAGTACGCGAGCCCCAGCCGGGGCTCCAGTCCCATGTAATTGATCTTCCAGAGCGAACGCGGCTTTCCGTTGGTTCCGGCAAAAACGAAAGCCCCTTGGACCGGGAGGCCGTTCAGGGTTCCCTGAAAACCAGGGTCAAAGGAGCCCTGGCGGTTGAACTTTTCGGTTCTCGGCGTCTCGACACCGTAACGCAGGCCCAGATTCAGGGTCAGATCGGGCCGCAACTTGAAATCGTCCTGGACATACCCGGCGTAATAACGCCACCGGTAATAGAACGGGACTTCGACGGTCTTGACGTTGTAGCTGTTGACGATGCCGAGCAGGAAGCTGGCCATCGTGCTTCCACCACTCGACCCGTCGTTGGTGTGGCCGGCGCTGAACCCGTAGCGTCCTCCCAACAGGTCGGTCAGATCATACCGATTCATCTGAAAGGATCGTACCTCGCCACCGATCTTGATCGAGTGGCGACCTCGAATCCAGGAAAAGTCATTGGCGACCCCGAGGTTCACGTCCAGGGAAGTCCCCGGGCCTCCACCGGTCCCGGCATTCCAGAGAGACGGGAAACCGTAACCCTTGGTCGCGGGCGCCAATCCCATCTCGGCACCCCAGTCCTTGGAAATAGCCGCGTTGTTGGGTCCCCGAAACTGGTTGCCTCTCATGTACGTGGCGCGAAACTCGTTCACCATCGTGTTGTTGAAGAGGTGAGTTTGACTAAGCGTGAGGTTCCGCGAATAGATTTTGTCCTGAACCAGGTTACCGAGCGGCGAGTCCGGGCCAAAATGATTGTAGCGGGTGCCCGTGACCGGAACGTATGTGTAGCGGAAACTCAGCCGATCGCCTTCCGAGATGACGTGGTCGAACTTGATGGTGTATCGATCGTCCACGCTTTGCACACCCCGGGCCAGGTAGGCGTTGTTGCCGGTCGTATCCCAGAGCCCGTCGGGTCGAATAAAAACCACGTAGTCTCCCGGGTTCTCCGGTGTCGGGAACTGACTGAAGATATATTGGGCCGCCTTGTTGCGCGCTAGCAGGGCGGAGAGATCGTTGCCTGGAATCGCCACGTACTGGCTTTTGTTTGCGTAGCGGTCCCCAATAGGGAAACCCTGGGAATTCAGGGGAAACTGGTAGAAGAGGCCCCTCGGCCGGGGAGCGGCCAGGGCCGCTTCGGCGCCTTTGCTTCGGACGATGTTCTGGTCGATCAGGTCCCAGTCATCGTTCATGTTCCCGGTAAGAGACTTGGGAATAGGCAGACGGCCCGGACTGTACATGACGTCCTGCAGCCGCGCCGGCTCGAGGCTGAAGAAAAAGAACGTCTTTTCCTTTCCGTTATAGAGGCGAGGGATGTAGACCGGGCCACCCACTGCCCCTCCGAAGTAATTTTGCCGCTTGATGGTCCTGCGCCCAATCTCATGTGTTCCATGGGTCCACGCCTGCAGCGTCGGGTCAGTGTGACTCCAACTCAGGCTCCCGTGTACTTCGCTCGACCCGGATCGCGTCGTCTGATTGATGATGCCGCCACCCGTCCGCCCGTACTGAGCCGGCAGACCGTTGGCCTGGACCGTCACTTCCTGGACGGTTTCTCCTGAGAAGGTGACCCCGCTGCGAGGATAACTGGTCAGAGTGATGTCGGAGCCGTCGACGAGGACCGAGCCCGACCCGGGCCGGCCTCCTCCCATCGAGATCGATCCCCCCGGGGTGACAGGCTGGGTGTAGATGCCCGGGTTCTCGCTCTGTATTCCTCCCTGATACTGCGGGTCCCCGGTGACGCCGGCCGCGATCATGACCGCCCCCAGAGCGCTCCGTTCAGGAAAAGGCAGGTCTTTCATGAGCCTGCTCTCCACGGTCGTGGACAGGGCGGCAGAACTGCGCGAAAGCAGCGGCGCACTCGCGGAAACCATAACCTGCTCGGAAACTTCACCGACCTCGAGCTTCAGCTCGACACTGGTCACCGTGGCGGTGAAAACGCTGACCGGCTCCAAGACTCCGGTCTTGAACCCGGGCATCGAAGCCGAAAGCTGGTAGGTCCCGGGGGAAAGCGATGGAACGGTGAAAAATCCCTCATCCGACGATTCCACCACCTGCGTCGCCTTTGTCGCCAGGTTTGTTATACGGATCTCGACACCCGGTATGACACCCTGCTGTGGATCGAAGATCGTCCCGGTTATCGTCCCTGTGTTGGTTTGCGCTGCCGCCGTTTGTACCAGGAGCAGCAAAAGAAACATCGCGCTGAGCTTTTTCATACTCCCCCCCAATTTATCGGACCCGACTCGAGGCTGCGACCAGACACTTAGGAAGCCAAAACACGTCTGCCGAGCTTCAACCGCCGCCACAGTACTCCACGTCGTATACGGTGTCAAGAGTCTTTGTATACTTTATGGAGACAGTATTTATACCGGAAGCACAACGCCGGACGACGAGCCCGCAGAACGCACCTGCCCGACGTAACGAGGGGGATCTCGTCAGGACCTCCCGACCATCGTCGGCGAACTAATTGAGTCCGAAGAGCGTATACACACTCAATCAGGAGGGTATCCGGATGAAAACCAAAATCGCCCTGGTGTCGCTTCTTCTTACCTGCGGCCATTTCCTCCAGTACGGCAGCGCTTCAGACCCGGCCCAATCTGGGTACAAAGAGAACCTGACGGACGCGGAGAAGATCTGCGGCCTGGCCGAGTTCTGGAAGGAAGCCAGCTACAACTTCGCCTATTTCGATCACGTTCCGGACCTCGATTGGAACGCCGCCTTTTGTGAATACGTGCCGAAGGTTCTCGAGACGAAGTCCACGAAGGAATACTACCGGGTCATGATGCGGTTTGGGGCAATGTTGAAAGACGGGCACACAGCAGTCTACCCGCCCAAGGAGCTGATGGGTCCGGCTCACTACGACAGGGCGCCGATTTCCTGCAAGCCGATCGGCCACCGCGCCATCATCACGAATGTCGAGAAGCGTCTTGCTGATCAGGTTCCTCTCGGATCCGAAATCATCGCCGTGGACGGGATCCCAACGGAAACCTATCTCCTCAATCGGGTCATTCCCTTCGTCAGCGCTTCGAGTGAACACGGGCTCTGGGAAGCTGCCGTCCTCGGCTTCGCTCCTTTGGGATTCGGGCTCGCCGTCGGAGAGCCTGGTTCGGAGGTCACGTTTACCATCCACACTCCTGACGGACACAAGACCGACGTTCGCATGACGAGAGACGCCGAGAAGCGGGTGGCCGCCGGCCAGCTGGAGATGATCGCTGTTGAGTCGTACCCTCCAAAGTCCCTGCTCGAGCACCGATGGCTTGAAGAGGGGGTGCTTTACGTCGTTCTCAACAGTTTTAACGACGAACAGATTGTCGATCGGTTCAAAACCGAGGTGGTGCCCGAGCTCGCCAAGGCGAAAGGTGTTTTGCTCGACATCCGTCAAAACGGCGGCGGAAGCAGTGAAATCGCCAAGGCGATCCTCGATTACTTCGTGGATCAATCTCTGAAAGGCTCAGCCTGGAGAACTCGCGAGCACGTGGCCGCCTACAAGGCGTGGGGAGCGATCGGCGATCAGAACTATACCCGTTACGCCAAAGGCGACGCGTGGAAAGAAAACGAATACCAGGAGTTCAAGCCTTCGAACGTCTCGAAATTCCTCGGCCCCGTCGTGGTTCTGATCAGTTGCTATACAGGTTCGGCCGCGGAGGACTTCCTGATTTTCGTCGACGGGTGGGGACGCTTCACGACTGTCGGCGAGCCAACCTGGGGCAGCACCGGCCAACCTCTGTCTCTTCAGTTGCCAGGCGGCGGCGGGGCGCGAATATGCACCAAGAGGGACACCTACCCCGACGGACGGGATTTCGTAGGGTATGGGGTTCAGCCTGCAGTGAAGATCGAGCGCACTCCGGCAGCCCTGATCGGGAAAGAGGACAACATCCTAAGCAAAGGCCTGGAGGTCCTGAAAGGCAAGCTGTAGAGGCGACAGCCTTCTGGGTCCTCACAATTCCAAAACGAAGCGGCCTGGCTCCTCCACTACCAGAATCCTTTAGGGACTGGACCGGTCATCCTATCCACACACCCAGTCGTTGTTTTGCCCTTTCTCTTCGCGCTGTGTTCTAATGCCGTCGTGAGGTGGCGCGCATTCGGACTGATCCAATTACTCGTCCTGGCCGCGCACCTCTGTGCCTCGCCCTTTGCTATCCCGGCTGTCGAATCCTTGACACCGTGGACGAACACGACTTATGAGAGATCTTCGGCGCTCCGGGAGACTCTCCCGTTCGCTCCTGAGGAAAAGGTTCGCGTCAGGAGCTCGTCAGCAACAACGGCTGGGACGTCGGCGGTTACCTTCATCGATCTGCCCGCACGTCGCTTGCTCGAACGGGATCTCGACCTCCCCTGCACCTGCCTGAGCCTCAGCGGCTTCGAGCCTCGAGTATCCGGACGTCCTCCTCCTCACTAGCGCATCTAAAAGAAATACCCATTCGAAATCGGAAAGTCAGACAGCGCCGATGCTGCCCCACGGCACTTCCGCGCAGACAGAGGAGGAATCATGGATCTAGAGAAAATCGTCGTCGTTGTTCTCATAGCCATTTCAGTCATCGCACTTGTGTACCTGCAG
>CAYQYP010000308.1:0-6798 GCA_964421755.1 uncultured Acidobacteriota bacterium | reverse complement strand
TCTCTCCCGCCCTTTCAGGGCTTGAAGCTCGTTGCTGACCTGGCCCGGGGCTACGCAAAAAGCGCTCCGCCCCGGGCTATTATGTCTCGGCCTTTCAGGCCGAAGGCGGTCGCAGCCGGCTGAAAATGTAAAAACTCCAGACGCCGGGCAAGATGCCCGGCGGGCGGACGGGACGTCCGCGCTCCCAGTGCGGGCAAGATGCCCGCGCTCCAGCCGTAACCACAATCGGCCTTCCTTTTAATTCTCCGTGGCTTCATGTATAAGGTCTGTCCCGATAGCATTTTTTTCTTCACAAGAAGGAACAAACGCCTTTCATTTCTGTATATATGATCTGTGAGCATCGGGGTATTGAATATGTCCGTTCGAAGCTTGTCCGCCATACTACTGGTTTGCCTTGCCCACGCCTCCCTGCTCTCGCAGGGATCGGGCGGCATGAAGAACTTCAACCTCTACAAAGAGGTGGTACCCGGGGTCGATTTCTTCGCGTCCAACCGCGAAGCCACAACCGCGTTCCAAAAGCCGCTTGTTGAGGCTCGCGAACGGCTGACGTCATTGCTCGGTCCCGAATGGCCCAGGGGAGCGATTTTCATCTGCTCCTCACTCGCGCAAAAGGATTCCTTCTATGAACCCCGCGCGATAAAGATGGGCTACAAGTGGGTGCTGGTCGCCATGACGCCCGAAGTGCAGGCAGAAGAGATGATGGCCCGTCTTAAGGCGCAGCTTGGCGATCAGCTGCCGGCTGATCGCCTCGAAAGGATACGGGCGAGCGCCGCGCAGAGGCGAGGGGCCGCCGAGGCGGGTATCGTGCGCACGACCGCGCGTAACATGGCATTCGCGGTCCTCCAGACTACGCTGCAGCCGGAGCTGGCCTACCGTTCAACACGCGTCGATGACATGGGACGCAGCCCTCTCCCCGACTGGCTGGATATCGGTATCGCTTCTTACTCGGCGGCCGGCGGGGTCAACGTCCGTTACCTGCAGGACCACTTGGAGGAAGTCTTCCCGCTGGATGACGTCGTTTCAATGTCCAGACCCTTCGTGGCACCTACGGTCGGCGGTTCAGGGGGACCCATGATCATGACGCGGACGATGGGCTCAGGTGGGAGCGGCGGAACCGGCTCCGGTGACGGTGCCTCTCAGGGAGGTGCCCCGCCGAACATAATGATGCAGACGCCTGGCCCCTCGGGGAACGGGGGACAGTCTTCATCGGGTTCGTCGCGTTCGTCGGGCGGTGAGGGTCGGCGTTTTGGTGGTTTGGATTCGCTTCCAAAGGATCAGAAGGACCGCATGCTCTTTGACAGCCAGGCCAGCACCTTCTTTTCCTACCTCGTCGAAAAGATCGGGCTCGAAAAGGTCAAAGCACTGATTCAGCACGGACGAGAAGGCAAAGAAAGCGCGGCTTTTCTGACCGCCGCGGACGCCCTCGGCGCAGACATGACGAAAGTGGAAGAAGAGTGGGCCGCCTGGGTAAAAACCCAAAAAGCCGAGCCACCCCCGGAGTTCCGGATGCGCATGGGCGGGGATGGCCCCGCTTCACCGAGATAGTAAGAGGCAACGACAATGAATCTCAGCAGATATCGATCCATCCTGCCTGGCCTGGCACTGACGTTGACAGTGGCGTCTACGCTGTGGCCTCAGGCCGGCCAGAAGCCGGCTGAGGCTGCGACCGAGACTCAGCCGGGTGGGGGGCAGCAGACCAATAACCGCCATACGTCCAAAGTGGAAGCGGGCGACGTTGAACGGTCTTTCTTCATCACCGGCGAACTCCAAGCGGCCCGATCCATTCAGATCTCCGTCCCCAGGATCCGATCCTCCTTTGCAAGCGCTATCACTTACCTCGCGCCCGAGGGAAACTTTGTCCGGCAAGGGGAACGGCTCCTGGAGTTTGACCCGTCGGCCCTTCTGAGCTCCAAATCGGAAGCCGAGCGGAGGCTCGACGAAGCGAAGATAACGATTGAAAAGACCCGGGAGGATTTGGCCGCACAAGAGACTGACCTCTTGAATGCGGTCGCCCAGGCTCAAGCCGGATTGAAGGTGGCCGAGCTCTATGCCAGGACCCCCAAGGAGCTGCTTGCGGCCAATACATACCAGAAGTACAAGCTGGATCGTGAACGAGCTCAGCTGACACTGGACAAGGCTCAAGAACAACTGGCGAACTTCCGGCAGAGCCACGCCGCTCAGATGGCCCTGGCAGAAGTGGATCGCGCCCAGGCTGATATCGAGCTGAAAAAGATTGAGAGCGACCTGGCTCTCCTCTCCATCGCCGCTCCACAAGAGGGAATCGTTATCTACGGAGACAACTGGGCAAACAACCGCAAAATTCAGGTGGGCGACAACCTCTTCCCCGGTCAGCCGGCGGTGTCTCTCCCCGATTTGTCGTCTCTTCAGGTCATCGGTTTTGTTTACGATACCGAGCTGGCGCGGCTGTCCCGAGGAGCGAGGTGCAACTTCAGCCTGGACGGCGTCCCTGGAACTCATTTCACCGGGACGGTCACAGAACTGACGAGCGTTGCAGCTCGTAAGGGGTTTGCCTCACAGCACAAAGTGTTCCGCGCCATCATCCAGCCCGACAAGCTCGATCCCGCTGTCATGAAGCCCGGCATGACGACCCGCGTTGAGATCCGCTCGCGATTGGCATCCCAAGTCACCGCGGTTGCCCGCGAGTATCTTGGCCTCGATGCCAATGGACGCTATTACGTTCTGAAGGCGGACAACGAGAAGTCAGTCAAACTGCCGGTTGAAGTCGGAGCTTTTGGGGACCGCATGGTCGAAATCGTATCCGGAGTTTCGCGGGCCGATAGTTTGCTCCCGGTCCAGAAGGTCTGGGAAGACTAGCCAGGACACGACGGGACAAATAGAAGAAGAAAGAACACAAGACGAAGGCACTAAATGGGAACACTAAGCAACAACCTGCGTCGCATCATCATTCTCGTGGTCGGCGTAGCCGTGATCGCCGGGGGAGTGTGGTTTTTCGCCTTCCGAAAAGCGTCCTCCGCGTCGACTGACCGTGACACGGTCGTGGTCCAGAAGGTCGACTTCCCTGTCATGGTCACCGCCACCGGCATTCTCGAGGCGACCAGCAGCGTGAGTATTGGTCCGCCACAGATCCGACGCGAGAACCGATTCCGACTCTCCAGGATGGTCGAAGAAGGGACCGAAGTTACGGAAGGCGACTTTCTCCTCGAATTCGACAACTCGGACGTGGCGCGAAGAATGCGCGAGCAAACGGCCAACTTGCAGCGGGTTGGCGAAGAATACCAGAAGAAACGGTCGGATTTTGACATTCAGACCCGGGAAATGCGCCTGACCGTCGAGCAGGCCAGAGCCGACCTGGGCAAACTCGAGAACAAGCTGACCTACGAAGCGGAGTTCGAAAGCGCGGCCACCGTCGAGGAGACGCGGATTCGCCGCGACGCGGCCAAGCAGAAGCTCGAGTTCCTCGAGCAAAAACTCAAGCATTTCACCGAAAGTGGCCAACTCGATCTGCAGATATCTCGGAGTAACGAGAACCACTATCGCCAACGTTTGGACGACCTGATGACCGCTATGGAGGCGCTGACCGTCCGCGCGCCCGTCGACGGGGTCGTCATCTACAAACGCGACTGGAACAACCAACCGAGGGAAGTCGGAAGTTACGTCTTCGCCTTGGATACGGTGATGGAGATCCCTGACCTCGATAGCGTGAGGGCGAAGCTTTACGTCGATGAGGTCGACGCAGGCAAGATCCAGCCGAACCAGGAAACGTCGATCATTATTGATGCCCTGCAGGGGCGATCCTTTACCGGAGTAGTAACCAATATCAGCTCCATCTTCAAGCAGTTGACGTTCGACCGACCGCAGAAGATGGCAGAGACATTCGTTCAACTGAAAGATGCCGGAGCCAAGGAGTTGCGACCCGGCATGAGCGTTAAGGCCCAGATCCAGGTTGGCTGGTACCCGCAGGCGCTCGTCATCCCGTTGTCCACGATCCAGGAGCGGGGCGGCCGATCGTTCGTCCAGATCTGGAACGCCGGCGGGCAATCGTGGGACTGGCGTGAAATTGCACTGCGTACCCATGACGGCTTGAACGCCGTTGTGGCGTCGGGCCTCTCAGCCAATGACAAGATTCGCGCACGGCCGAAAGCCTAAGGTAAACCGATGAACATCCCAAAAAGTAAGAAAACAACCAAAACCCGACTGATTGTGCGCCTTTCGATCCTGGTCATCCTGTTGATCGGCGGCGTGTTGATCTTCGGTTACCGGGACGTGTTGTCGACGCGAGTGAACAAGCTGGTGACTCCGGCCGAGGAAGACCCCGTCCCGGTCGCCAGCCTCAGCAAGCAGCCCTATCGACTCACGGTCCCGACGATCGGAGAAGTCATCGGGCTCGGCAGTACCGCGGTCCCGACCCCGTCGACCCCGTCCGGCAGCCTGAAGGTGGCATGGCTGATCACGGAGGGGACCTTCGTCTCGGCGGGTGACCCCGTTATCCGATACGACAGCACGGACGCCCGGTTGAACCTCGAGCGACAGCAGAACACGCTTTCCGCGAACCAGGAGCGTACCAAGATCACAACCGGCAAGAACACGACCGCCGATAAGGTCCTGGGTCTCGACCGTCAAGACGCAGAGATGGAGTACGAGTACGTCATGACGGTCCTGCCCGAAGACGAAACAATTTTCGCCAAGTGGGACATCATCGAGGCAAAAATCGACGCCGGGTTTGCCAAGGAACGCGTGAGCTTCCTGAAGAACAAGACCCGGACCCAGCAACGGATCGCCCGGTCAGATCAGCAGATCCTGGCGATCGAAAAGAACCAGGCGCAGGCCGAAATGAGCGTGGCCGAGCGGACTCTCAATTCTCTGGAGCTTACCGCGCCAGCCGGCGGACTGGTGCTATACCGCCGCGACCACCGTCGTGACCCGCAGGTCGGCGATGAGTCGTTTCCCGGCCAGGTTCTGGTTGAGATCGTGGACCTCGCCGTTCTCCAGGCCCGGATCTACGTGCTCGAGAGGGACGGCGGACGTTTGGCCAAAGGCCAGGAAGTCGTCATCCGTCTTGATGCTGTGCCGGAAAAGGAATTTCACGGAAGCGTGCGGAGCGCGGCCACAATTGCGCAGCCGCTCGAGCGCAATTCTCCGCTTCGCTACTTTTCTTGCGACGTTTCAATATCCGACGCGGGCGACGACCTGAAGCGGATCAGGCCTGGGATGTCACTGCGGGGCGAAGTTGTTCTTACCAAGTACGATCAGTGCTTCGTCGTCCCGGCTACCGCCGTGACGGTAAAGGATAAGGACAGCGTTGTTTACGTCCAGACTGGAAAAGGCTTTACACCCAAGACGGTGACCACCGGACTGAACAGCCACGGGCAGGCGGTCATCCTCGCCGGCGTGAACGATGGCGACGTCGTTGCCCTGCGTAACCCCTTCGAGACCCGGAAGCTCTACCTGCCCGACTTCAGCAAGGGAACAGGCGACCAGAGAAGAGGCCGTGGCGGCCCCGGCGGGCCTGGTGGCCCCATACGGATCGAGATTCGACACTAGAGGGACATTAGAGGGACAGTATGCTGACAATCGAGACTGCCAAGGTCGCTGTCGGCGACCTGAGTAGGCATAAACTGCGTTCATTTTTGACCATGCTTGGGATGATCTTCGGTGTCGGCGCCGTTGTCGCGATGCTGTCGATCGGGGCGGGCGCCGAACGGGAAAGCCTTAAGATCATTGAAAATTTCGGGATCCGAAACATCATCATCCAGGCCAAGGAGTTCAAGGCAGAGGAACTTCGCCAGATCCGCACGGAGTCCCTCGGCTTGAGTATTCGCGACGCTGAAGCCCTGCAGGCGGTTCTCAAGCCACGCCCCCTGGTGTCGGCTAAGCGGGTCGTGAAGACTTACCAGGTGGTTTCGGACACCGGACGCGCCGACAGCCGTGTACTTGGAGTCAGCAGCACCTATCCCGCGATCCAGAACCTCCAACTCCTGCAAGGGAGTTTCTTCTTTCCTCCGGATGAAAGAGACAACAGCCAGGTCTGCATCCTCGGAATCGCTGCCAAGCAGAAGCTGTTCGGCTTCGGCAATGTGCTGGGCAAACAGATCAAAGTCAACGACCAGTGGTTGACGGTGATCGGAGTCCTGGCCGACGCCGCCGTGGAAAAGCAGGAGTTCGAGGGCGTCAAGATTCAAAACCCTAACAACGACATCTATATACCGATCACCACGGCACTTCGCAAGTTCGAAGGCGACACCGTCGAAAACGAGTTGAACGAGATCATCATCGAGACGGCTCCGGAGGCGGACCTGAGCGAGCAGGCTTCGACTGCCAATAACCTGATGTCGGCGATGCACCGGTATGTGGATGACTACTCGATCGTCGTCCCCGAGAAACTGCTTGAGCAGAACCAGCGGACCCAAGGAATTTTCAATATCGTCATGGGAGCCATCGCGAGTATTTCCCTGCTCGTCGGCGGGATCGGAATCATGAATATCATGCTCGCGTCGGTGCTCGAGCGGACCAACGAGATCGGCCTGCGCCGCGCGCTCGGCGCCCGGAAGGGCCAGATTCGCGTTCAATTCATGACAGAGGCCGTTGCCATCAGTCTGGTGGGGGGGCTGATCGGCATCGCACTCGGATATGGGATCTCCCGGCTGGTCGCCGTCTATTCGGGGTGGAGCACGATCATTACGCTGGCCTCGATCTTTCTTTCCTTCGGTGTCAGCTCAGCCATTGGCATGATCTTCGGTATTTACCCTGCCGTCCAGGCCTCGAACCTCGACCCGATCGAGTGTCTGCGGTACGAGTAGGGGGAAGACAAGAAGACTG
>CAYQYP010000307.1:0-4219 GCA_964421755.1 uncultured Acidobacteriota bacterium | reverse complement strand
GCATCGGTAGGCCGCACTCCATAGAGCAAGCTGGCCATGAGACGCGTAATCCCCAGCGCGCCAGCTACGCCGAAGCAGATACCGGCCGCCATCAGAACCAAGGCGCGCCGAAAGACCATCCAGATCACGCCCGAGGAGGAAGCGCCCAGCGCCATGCGGATGGCGATGTCGCGGGTTTGCTGCGAAACAAGACTCGCCAGCACACCATAGATCCCGATCGCGGCCAGCGCCAGGGCCACGGCGGCGAACAGCGTGACCACCGTCATGCTGAAACGCCGCGGCCGGACGGAGTCGCCGATCACCTGTTCCAGCGGCTGCGCTTTGGAAATCGGCAACAAGGGGTCGATATCCTGTACCGTGCGGCGCAGATCGGCGATCAACGACGCGCTATTCCGCTCAGAGCGCGCCACGATGCTAAAGGTGCGCGACCAGGGCTCCATGAGCGAGAGCGGCGCATAAACCTGGGCGGCTATCGGCTCGTCCAGGGTGCCTTGCTTCACGTCGCCTGCCACGCCGACTATGGTCATCCAAGGGGCAGTAGACGCCTCGATGCCCCATTTGATGCGCCTGCCGATGGGATCCTCGCCCGGCCACCACACTTCCGCTAGCATCTGGTTGATGATCACGGCGGGCCGTTCCGGGCGGTCGGCTTCAGTGAAACGGCGCCCGCGCTCGAGCGGTATGCCGAGAGCCTCGAAGTAGCCGGGTGAAGCCCAGGTTACGGCGACGAGCTGGCTAGGTCCCGGTATCGACCGTGCCGTCCCCTCGGCCGAAGACACGCGGCGCTCCCGCACACTCAGCGGCAAGTCGCTTCCGACGCCGAACGCCAGGACGCCCGGTATGGCGCCCACCGCCCGGACTACGCGGTCGCAAAAAGAGAGCATCTGTCCGGGTTCCGCGTAGGCTCCCGACGGTAGTTCCACTTGGACGAGGACACTCTTCTCCGTCCGGAACCCTGGATCCGTGTTGACGAGGTGCAGAAAACTTCGAAGAAGCAGGCCGGCCCCAACCGAAAGCACCAAAGCGAGAGCGATTTGAGAAGCGGCCAGCGTCCCGAGCAGCCGGGAGCTCCTTCGGCCCGCAGTTGCAGTCCGTGGAGAATCCTTCAGAGTTCCCCCATCGCTTCCTGAAGCGCTGCGGAAGGCCGGCAGGACACCGAAGAGCAGCGGCGTCAACAGGGCAAGCAGAACCGCGAACCCGAGCACGCGGCCATTGAATGCAATCGATTCGACGCGGGGCAGGGTTTCGGCCCCGAACGACAGCAAGGCCCGCATCGCGAACCAGGCGAACAGCAATCCGAACGCGCTTCCCAGCATGCCCAGCACGAGCGACTCGGTCAGCAGTTGGCGCACGATGCGTGCCGAGCTCGCGCCAAGCGAGGAGCGGACCGCGATTTCCCGCTGCCGGGAACCAAAGCGGGTCAGCATGAGATTGGCGACATCGGCGCAGACGATTAAGAGCACGATGGCGACCCCTCCCAGCAGCACCAGGAGCGTGTTTCTACTGCGGCCTGCCGTCTCCTCATTGAGTGGAATGACGGGGATGGAAATTCCACCAGGAATGCCCTTCAGATCTTCGGGATATTGCTCCACCAATGCGGCCTTCAGACTTCCCATCTCGGCGCGGGCCTGGCCGATGGAGACGCCCCGCTTCAGGCGAGCGACAACCGTCTTGTTGTAGTTGCTCCCGAAGCCTCCCAACTCCTCCTGGGAGAAGGACATCGGCACGAACAGGGCAGCGGGGGTACCGTTCAACGCCGCGCCGCGCGGCGGGAAGTCGAATCCCTCCGGCATGATGCCCACCACGGTGTACGACCGGCGGTCGAGCAGAACCGTCCGTCCGACGATGGAAGGGTCGCGCCCGAACGTGGACCAGAGGCGATGGCTCAGGACGACAACGCTAGCTTTCTGGCGGTCGTCTTCGGAGGTGATCTCGCGGCCGATCGCCGGCGCAACACCGAGGACAGGGAATAGCTCCGGCGACACTCGAGCTCCGGTGAGCCGCCGCGGCTGGCCGATGCCCGAGAGCTCGTACTCGACATTGCAGTACGCGGCCATTCCCGTGAAGGACCGCGCCTCGCGCCTTAGGACCTCGAAATCCGGCGCCGAAACGCCAAACTTTGTAGGCAAACCCGCAATGTGCTCGAACATCAGCACCAGCTCGCTCGGGTCTTTATAGGGCAGGGCCTCAAACAGGACGCCGTTAACGAGGCTGAACACGGCGGTTGTGGCGCCGATCCCGACGGCCAGCGTGACCACGGCCACAACAGCGAACCCGGGATTTCTTCGCAGGTTCCGCAGGCCATAGCGGAAATCCCGCAGAATGTCCTCGAGCCATCCCAGCAGGTCTGCGGAGGCGGTCCGCTCCTCCACATGGAGCTTGTTGCCGAAGCGGAGCTGGACTTGCCGCCGCGCCTCTTCTGGTGTCTCTCCCCTCGCAACCAGCTCCTCCACTCGGTGGTCCAAGTGAAATTGCAGCTCGTCGTCGATGTCTTTGTACAGCCGCCTTCCGCGCAACGTGTTCCACAGCTTTCGGATCATGGCTATCCTCCATCCAGTGCTTTTTCTCGGATGTCTTCCATCCGGCGCTGATCCAGCGGCTCACATCAGGGATGAAGAGGCATGTGCCCCCTTCCAGATCACGGCCGCGTCATAGCCATAGATCGTCCTGACGAGGTCGGGGTTCCAGCCCTCGAGGCCACGCTGTGCCAGTGGTCGTAGAGCGCGAAAGTCAATCACTTCATGACCAGCGGCGCTAGCGTTTGGCAGCACGCGCGTCAGGCGTTGATCGCCAGTCTGGAATTCGTCAAGCTCATCGCTCGAGACGGAGACGAAGCTCCGCCCTGGCCCGAAGGTAGCCTGACGAGAACCTGGACCAGGGAGAACCAGGATATGAAAAGCGCGTCCCCCGCTGAGGGCCGCCACCTCGTCAGTCATTGCGCCGAGATCGAAGCTATTCAAATAGTTAGCGCCCCGGATCATGTGGTTGTAGCCAAATTTCAGCATGACCTTTGGCTGCGATCCGCGCCCCCGCTCTTCCCTTAGCCGCGCGGCCAGATTGTTTCGGTTCCATTGCGCCCGACGCTGCGAGTAAGCCCAGTTGCTGGTGTGTGCCGCTGCGCCGATGGCAAGACTCTCTTCGAGAGTGCGCAGGATTGTGTCACTCTCGGGGTCCGGATTGGGCCAGGCGGTCCGGACGGCCGACACCACGGCCGGATCTTGCGAGAAGCAAAAGAGGTTGTCCGGGTTCGGATCTTGCTGTTGCCGCGCCCAGGCGTTCGTTGATGCTTCTTTCAGACGCGCAAAAGACTCCCTTGCGCGCCGCGGCGCCTTGCCCTCGAGCTTGGAGATTAAATAGCGATCGCTGAAAATCTCACGGTCGAGTCCCCATAGAACGTGCTCACTCCGCGGCATGAGGTTAACGGACGCCGCGAGGAACTGAGCTTCCTCCCGCAGTTCGTAAACGGCGCCAAAGGCGCCGGGGACAGCAAAAAAAGCCTCAATCCCGGGGAGGCCATTGCGTCTCGCGGCCGTCTCAATGTCCTGCGCGATGATCGGTGACAGCTCAACGGCTATTCGGCTGTAGCCCGATCCACGAAGCGCCTTGAAGAGGGCTGCAGAGAACTGAGCCGTCTCCGCGACTCCGTGTTCTTCGCCGATCAGTGTGAATTCGGCATCCCGCGCTTCCTGGACGAGCCAATCCCAGCCGCGTCCCGCGGGACCGTCGCTCATTGTAAGGGGAAGCCTATTTCCTTGAAGAGCTTCGAGAAGGCGCGCTGCCGGACTACCGGGAGTCTGGGGCTGCGCAGGAGGAGGCGCAGCTCCCTGCCCGGAAGCGCGCGTGCCCGCAAGCAACGACAACCCACTTGCGAAGAGAAGATCGCGTCGATTTATCTTCATACTCATTACCCGCTCATTACCCGCCTGCACTACTTCTTAGGTGTTCAGACGTATCGCAGCACGCGCCCAACAGCAGAGGTCAGTTGGCGCCACGTCTCTTCTTCTTGCTCGAGATGTTTTCGCCCCGCCTTCGTGAGCGCATAGTAACGGGCGCGCCGCTTGTTCTCGGATGTCTTCCATTCGGCGCTGATCCAGCCCGCCCCTTCCAGCCGGTGCAAGGCCGGATACAGCGACCCTTCTTCCACACGCAGAGCCTCTTGCGAGACCTGTTCAATCTGCGTGGCGATGCCGTAACCGTGGAGCGGTCCGCGTCGGTCGAG
>CAYQYP010000306.1:0-54086 GCA_964421755.1 uncultured Acidobacteriota bacterium | reverse complement strand
AGAGAAGGGAAGTGAGCCGTGCTGGACTCGAACCAGCGACCCTCTGCTTAAAAGGCAGATGCTCTACCGACTGAGCTAACGGCCCAAAATGCTGTTGAGGCTGCTGGCCGCAGGTTTCGCGGCCTAACGTCGTCCGATAGTTTAGCATTTCGCCCGACGCTTTCCAAAACGCTTTGTCCCCGCGCATTGTGCGGCTCCGCGGTGCCGAGTGCAGTTAGTTTCGGGGACACGATACTTAGTTCCCCACCGTTTCACCTGCGTCGCAGGTTCGACGGGAATTCAGTTCATGTCCCCGAAACTTCTTGTATCATGACCGGGATCCGGGAAGCCGTAACGCGATGACGACCGAGAACCAAACTAAAACGCCGGAGCAGGGCAAAGCACGCAACCGCGATTTCCTGTGGCTTGCCCTGCTGGCCGTCGTAGTCGTCGTCATCTACTCGGCCTCGCTTCCCAAGAGCTTTACGAACTGGGATGACCCGAAGTACGTCCTGAAAAATCCCCTGATCAAGTCACTGTCCCCCGAGAGCCTTGGGGCGATGCTCGTCACGCCGTACTTTGGCAATTATGCGCCTCTGACGATGTTCTCCTACGCGCTCGACATGCGCTTCTGGGGACCTAGCCCGGTGGCCTTCCACGTGCACAACGTCCTGTTGCATATCGGGTGCATGCTCGCACTTTACGCGTTGCTCGGCGCCATCGGGCTCAACAGGGGACCGACTCTGCTCGTCGTTGCACTGTTCGCGGTCCATCCGACAAACGTCGAGACTGTCAGCTGGGCATCGGAACGAAAGAACCTCTTGTCGAGCCTGTTCTTTTTGCTTTCCTTCTGGCAGTACGTGAAATACTCCGACGAGCGTCGTGTGAGGCCTTACCTGCTGTCCTTGCTGTTCCTCGTGCTCTCGTTGGGCGCAAAAGCGGGGACGGTCGTGGCGCCGCTCGTATTTCTCGCCTACGACTACTTCTGGAAGGGCAAGAAGATCAGAGAGGTGAGCTTCCTCGATAAGCTCCCCTTTGCGATTGTCGCCGCCGCGCACACCTGGGTGTCGATCCATGCGGCCATGGGGGCTGACAGCCTGCGGACCTTCCACTCCGGTGGGCCTTGGGTGAGCCTGCTTGGTGCCGGCCGCCTGATCGGCGCCTACCTGATGCTTCTGCTGTATCCAAGGAATCTCAGTCCACTGATCACGCCTGACCTGATGCCCTCCGCCATGGACTGGCGCTTCCTGCTACCGCTGGTCCTCGTCGTCACGGCCCTGGTAGGAGTGGCGATCCGCAGGCCGAAGCAGTTGTTCTGGGTGGCTCTGTTCATCCTTCTTTTGCTGCCCGTCATGAATTTTGTCCCGCTGCCAGTCTACATGGCCAATCGTTACCTCTATCTTGCTCAGATTGGAATCTGGGGACTCATTGCTGTCGGTATCGGCCATTGGTTCTCGTCGGGAAAACTCAAGCCGCTGGGGGAAAAGGTGGTCATCGCCGCGTGCGCGGCGTGGCTCGGGGTTCTCGGAATCAGCGCTCACGCGTGGGCCCGGGCTTGGAGAAACAGCGAAACGCTCTGGTCCGACGCCTTGCGGAAGAGCCCGATGAATCTCCTGGCACGGGTCAGCCTGGGACAGGCTTATCTCGAGGCAGGGCGCAGGCGGGATGCCTCGATCGAGTTCACGACGGTTCTCGCGGTACACAAGGAGAACCCGCCAGCGCTGGTCGGCCTGGCCTTGTGCGAGCTGGCGGAGGGGAGGTTCGACGAGGCCGCCGCATACGCAATGAGGGCGAGAGTCGCAAATCCGGACTACCCTCCGGCGGCAACCATCCTCGCGAGAGCCCGCCAGGCGCAATCCGTCCGGTCAGCCAGGGAGGTTGATGCCCGCGCGCTCCACCAGCGCGCCCTGGTCTTTGATGCCCACGCCGATACGCCCTTGCGGATCATGAAGGGCGCCGACATCTGCGCACGTGGCAAGTCGGGGCACCTGGACTTTCCGCGGATGCGGGAGGGCGGTGTCGACGCGCAGTTTTTCGCCATTTTCCTTTATCCGGAAACGAAGGTTCCGGCCCGGTCGGCGGAGCGGATCATCGCCCGAATCGAGACGGTTGTTCGCTCATGTCCCGACCAGGCGGCCCTCGCCCGTTCGGCGGCCGAACTGGAGACTCTTTCCCGAGACGGACTCCGGGCGATTCTCCTGGGCATCGAAGGGGGTCACATCATCGAAGGCGATGTCAGCGCGCTCGGCCGATTCTACAAGCTCGGGGTCCGGTACATGACACTGACCTGGTCGAACACCAATGAATTCGCCGATTCCAGCGATGGACCGAAACGGTGGGGAGGCTTGAACCCGTTGGGCGTTCAGGTGGTCCGCGAGATGAACCGACTGGGGATGATCGTCGACGTGTCGCACGTTAGCGACGAGACGTTCTGGGACGTCATGAAGACAACCACCAAACCGGTCATCGCTTCCCATTCGTCCTGTCGCGCCCTGCAGAACCTGCCTCGCAACATGAACGACGATATGCTGAGGGCGGTTGCGAAAAACGGGGGAGTGGTCTGCATCAATTTCTACCCGCTTTTCCTCGGCGGGTCGCCGCCCAAAAAGGGCGAACGCCCCGCTGCCGTTCCGCTGTCGCTGCTCCTGGACCACATTCAGCATGCAATCCGCGTCGCTGGGATCAATCACGTCGGACTGGGATCGGATTTCGACGGGATCGACGCGGTACCAACCGGGTTGGAGGATGTGACGCGGATGCCGCGGATCACAGAAGGGCTCCTTGAGCGGGGTGTAAGTCCCGGGGACATCGAAAAGGTGCTCGGTAGCAACCTGTTGCGAGTTCTGCGGGCAAACGAGGTCAAGCGGCCATAGGTCCGGCATCCTTGCCGGACCCGACTTGGAAGTCGGCCCTACGGGACTCTGCCCGTTCTGCTCCGCCACCGGCTGCAGCGTGCTCCGGAGGGCGATCAGGATGTCCGACTTGGAAGTCGGACCAACACCGCCCGGTGCGTCTCAAGCGACTTCGCTTTCCTCCTCGCGCCGCGAGGCAAGCTCGTGCCCGATTTCCGCCACGATCCGGTCGTTGAGGGGGTAAATCGACACGGCAACTGCAGCCCCAACCATCAGGATGGCCGGGAGCACAGTCATGAGGAATCTGATCCCCCACAACGATGAGGCGCTTTGCGCGGCCGCCCCGGCCTCGTATCCAAACCCAGCCAGGAGCCAGCCGGTGGCCGTTCCGGAGATCATCACCCCGGTCTTGATCGCGAAAGTCCCGGCCGAGAAGATCATTCCGGTCGATCTCCTCCCGTTTCTCCATTCCGAGTAGTCGGCGGTGTCTGCGAGCATCGCGAAGAAGAGTACCGGCATCGGACCGTTTGCGAACTCGATCATGATGTTCAGGGCGTAAAGCAGGAGGCGGCTGGAAGGAGTGGCGAGGTAGAGAAGCGAACTGCATACGACCGTCACAAACAGGGCTGTCAAAAACAGTCCCTTTTTTCCGAGAAGCCCGGTCAGGTAGTGGGTGAGGGCCGCACCCGCCATGGCCGCAAGCAGGCCGAGAACCATGAAGAGAGTGGCGAGCTCCTTGTCCCCGATGTACCACTTGAAATAGTGCACGGTGACTCCCTGGCGGAGCACCGAGGCGCCAACAAAGAAAACTCCGGCGGCAAACGTGATGAGCCAGGGACGATTCCGGACGAGATCGGCCAAGTCCTTCCGCACGGGAGTCTTCTGGCCGGGAGGCGGTTGCACGCGCTCTTTGGTGGTCAGGAAGGTGACAACCAGCAGAACCGCCGCCATGGCCGCGAACAGGGTGATTGTGTACTGATAACCCTTAAGCTCGTCGCCTTGCCCAAAGTAGTTTACGAGCGGAAGATTCAACCCCTGGACCAGGAGGCCTCCGAGAAAGGCGCCCATGAACCGGTAGGACGAAAGGCTCGTCCGTTCCAGCGAATCGCTGGTCATCACCCCTGAGAGGGCCGAATACGGAACGTTGCTGGCCGTGTACACCATCATCAGGAGGTTATATGTGACGAGGGCGTAGATCACTCGACCGGTAGGGCTGAGATCGGGCGCCATGAAAGTGACCGAGGTGAGGACCCCGAAGGGCAGAGCAGTCCACAGGATCCAGGGGCGAAACTTGCCCCAGCGGGTGTTCGTCCGGTCCGCAATGGCTCCCATCATGACGTCATTGACGGCATCCCAGAGCCGGGTGACCAGGAAGATTGTGCCGACCGTTGCCGGGTTAATCCCGTAAACGTCCGTGTAGTAGTAGGTCAGGAACACCATGATCGTTCGAAACGTGAGGTTCGATGCGGTATCCCCGAGCCCGTACCCGATTTTTTCTTTAAGAGCCAGTTTCTCCATGCGCGGTCCCTTAGGTAACCGATCCTCCCAACCGGCTGTGTCACAGTCGTAAGTAAGCGGTCTAGGATGCACGTCCGCTGGTCGACCTGCAAGAAGCAAGAGATTGTCGAGTGGCACATTCGAAACGACTCGTGTCCGACTTGGAAGTCGGACCAACGTAAAACTACTGATATATTCGTACCGTAACGAGGAGGTGCCGACTATGCCGAAAATCGCGATGATCGGAGCGGGCAGCCTGATCTTCTGCAAAACGCTGGCCATGGATCTGCTGGCAACGGAGTCCTTGAAGGGCTCAGACATCGTACTGATGAGCCGGACTCGACCGAAGCTCGACATGATGCGCCGGTTCGTCAGCCGCGTGATCGAGCAAAATGGGTTGCCGGCGCGGGTGTCTTCCACTCTTGACCGCGCCGAAGCGCTGGGAGGCGCCGACTACGTGATCATCATGATCCAGGTGGGCGGCCTCGACGCTTTCAAACTCGATTACGAAATTCCGCTGCGATACGGAGTCGATCAGTGCATCGGAGACTCTTTGGGTCCCGGCGGGATCTTTCGGGCGCTTCGGACCATCCCGGTGGTCGTGGAGATTGCGCGGGATATGGAGCGGCTTTGTCCCGATGCCCTCATGCTGAACTACGCCAATCCGATGGCGGCGAACTGTCTAGCCCTCGGAAAGGCGACCAGAGTGCCTTTCATCGGCCTGTGCCACGGCGTCCAGACGACCCTCGATCTGATCAGCCGCTACGTCGGGGTGCCAAAAGAACGGATCGATCACCTTTGCGCCGGAATCAATCACATGGCGTGGTTTCTCTCATTGCGCGACAAGACGGACGGGCGCGATCTGTACCCGATCCTCCGCGAACGGATCGAGAGGCCCGAGTATTACGTCAATGAGAAAGTCCGTTGCGAGGTTATGCGGCATTTCGGTTACTTCATGACCGAGAGCACCGGACACCTCTCCGAGTACATCCCCTGGTTCCGCAGCAGCCGCAAAGCCCTGGACGAGTACTGCGACCAGCCTGCGTTTGGAGGCGCGTCCGGCGCCTACTACAAGTATTCCTCGATGCTGGACAGCAAGTATGCCGGGGTCGATTACCTGGCGAACGAGTCGGGCGCCCTGCGACCGAGGAGTGTCGAGTACTGTTCGTACATCCTGGAAGCCGTCGAGACCGACCGCGTTTTTCGCCTGAACGGTAATGTGCGCAATGACGGGTATATCCGTAACCTGCCGCCGGGCTGCTGCGTCGAAGTGCCGGTTTTCGTCGATCGCCGGGGATTCCACCCGGTAGGAGTCGGGGAATTGCCGCCGCAGTGCGCCGCGCTGAACATGAGCAACGTTTCGGTCCAGCAGTTGGCGGCGGAGGCGGCGCTGAGTGGTGATCCGGAGCTGGCGATGCAGGCCGTGGCCATGGACCCGCTCACTTCCGCAGTCTGCACTTTGCGTGAAGCGCGCGAGATGACGAGGGAGTTGTTGCAGGCGGAGAGCCAGTGGCTGCCGAAGTTTTCGGGCAAGTCCCTGGTCTCGAGGCCCGCAATTTCGATCCCGCCCGGGACATCCGGAGTCGACGTCCCGCTCGACCCGGCGCTGGCAATTGCGAACAGGTTCCAGGAACTGGCCGAAAGCAAGCTGTAGGGCGGGGAAAGAAGGATACCAAGGAGATCAAGGACCTCAAGGACTTCAAGGACTTCAAGGACATCAGGAACCTCAAGGGCAAGACCGGGCTGCTCCTCAGCCTTCCCGACCTTTCCTCAGCGTCCTGAAAGTAACCGAGTACCGCAGTTCCTTGGTGGGAGGGATGTGATGCTGCCACTGGGTCCGAGCCGGGCCGGACAGGAGATAGGCCGATCGCGGTTCCACGACCACCTCCGCCGTCTCGCGACTGTCGCCCTCTCCGCGGCGGAACCGGAACCGACAGCTCCCGGCCAGGGAAACGGCCAGGACGACCCCGAAAGGAGGGGCGTCTTTGTGCCAGCCAATCGTTGCGCCTGGCGGGTACTCCGTGACCAAAACTTCAGCTAGTTCGTGGGCGCCGATACCGGCCCAGGAGGCGAGCCGCGCCTGCACCGGCAAGAGGAAATCTGGAATGGTTGGCCCGGGACTCACGCGAAAGGTCTCGAAGCTGTACAACCAGCCGTAGTGTGCGATCCGTCGCCTGGACGTAACGCCGTGCATGCGCACGTGGGAGAAGTCAAGGAGTCCGATCGCCTCGAGGAGCGTCTGCTCTTCGGCTGCGCTCAGGAATTCGGGATGATAGCGGAATCCTTCGGGCAGAGCGCCGCCTGTCTTGAATCGCATTTACTGTCCACTTTCTCACGGAACTTCCGGCAGCTTTTGGTGTCCAAATCAAGTGTATGTACGACAGTTTTATGATTTGGCTGGTACCCGTCATTATACTCGCTGGAGCCTTGGCCGGGTGGCTGGGCGCCTGGAATGAAGTTCGCCTGGCAGGGAAGTCTGAGCCACGGCAAAAGGTCTCCTGTTATTTTGTGCGCACTCGCGCGATGACCTACGGATTAGCCCTTTACGTGATATTTGCGACCCTTGCCTTTTGCGGCGGGGGCCTTTGCGCCAGCGCACACTGGCACTCGGTGCTTGCGGCTCGCGGAACGCTTTCGTTCCTGCTGCCCGGTTCCCTCCAGACGCTGGTGACCGGTGGCATGAGCATGCTCTTTTCGGGCACGGTGTCCCTGGAGGCACTCGCCCGGAAACACGGCGCAGACGTCTGGTAGCTCAGGCCCCAAAGACCGAGAACCGGGCCACGGGGTTGCTCACGGGTCAGAATCCGCGCACTCCGCTGAAAAACGCTCCGTTTGCGGTTCTGTAACGCTCGCTAGATTGATCGGCTGTGCTCTGTCCGGTTGCCAGGCTTACTTGGACGAGATCGAGTACCGGACGACGATGCCTTCCACGAACAGGACGTCAACCTGGCCTTCCTTGTGGAGGTACGTGGAACTGACGACCCGGAGGTCCTCGACCTGCCTGACGCTTCGATTGACAGGTTCGCCGAAAATCCGGTCCACATCCTCTTCGGTCAGCCCTTTCCGTATCTGGCTTGGAGTCGGTTCGTCGCGGTCGGGATCACGCTCGGAACCTCGGCTGTCGCTCGCTTGCTTCGGCAGCTCCATGACCCGTGAAAGCGCCTCCAGGACAGCGTCGGGGGCTAACGCCTCGGGTGGGACCCCACGGGAGTACCAGATGTTGAAGCGCGATCCGGAGCTCTCCCGCAGCTGGCGCTCCCGAGCCTCGGCGAGGATTTTCGCTTGGGCGGCTTCCATTTCGAGCCGGGCCTCTTCGCGTTCCCGGCGCCGCTCTAAATCTTCGATTTCCTCGCGGAGCTCTTTCTTCTTTTTGTAGTCGGATTCCTTCTTCAGCTCGTCTTCCAATCGCTTCTCGCGGGCCGATTTGGGCACGTAAGTGCTCGGAGTGCTGACGCCTGTGGAATCGCCGAGGGTTCCAAATCCGCCTCCGGCGAGCTGCACCTCGATGTTCTTCTTGTTGACCTTGATAAGCGTCACGAGGACCCGGTCTCCTTCACGAAGCGAGATCCCGTAGTTCTTCAAACGCCGGCCGATTTCGCCATAGTCGATCGTCGGATCAGCGTCCATGCGGACGTCGACCCCACTCTTGTCGCCGGGCATGTCGAGTTTTACGATCACCGGTCGACCCTCGAAGTAACGTTTCAGGTCGGATTCGGTCTGTCCGGATAGTGTACAAATCGAGAACCCGAAGCAAAGAAAAGAAGCCACGAAAGAAGCCTTCTTGAGCATAGTTGTCGCTCATTCTAGCCCAACTTTTGCGTTGCCTGCTGGAAACGGTTTATCTTAAACAATACAGAAAGGAGCCTATGGCGGTTATTCAACATCGGCGGAAGTTCATCAAATCGACACTCGCAGGCGCCTGCCTTTTGTCTTCGTCCGCGGTCTTCTCGAGTCAGTCGCTCACGGCGACAAGGAAGAGGACTGCCGGCGACATCGTCAAACTGGGGAAAACTGGAATTCAATCGTCTTTTCTCGCTCAGGGCACGGGGTTTAACGGAGGCGGCCACGCTTCGGACCATACCCGGCTCGGCCAGGAGGGCTTCACTCAGCTCATTCACCGGTCGATGGACCAGGGGGTCAACTTCTGGGACACCGCCGACCTCTACGGGAGCCACGAATTTGTTCGGAACGCACTGAAGGGGATCTCGCGGGACAAGTATGTGCTCCTTAGCAAGCTCTGGCCACGAAAGGAAAACTGGCTCAATCCGTCCGGCGGTGCGACCGAGGAGGTCAATCGCTTTCGCAAGGAGCTCGGTGTCGAGACGATAGACATCTGCCTGATCCACTGCATGATGAACGCCCAATGGCCGACCGAGTACGAGCGAATTCGCGAGGAACTGGCGACGCTCAAGCAGAAGGGCGCCGTGCGCGCCGTTGGCGTCTCCTGCCATGACCTCGGCGCTCTGAAGGTCGCAGCGGAGAACCCGTGGGTGGACGTGATTCTTGCCCGGATCAACTACATGGGCGGGGGACGATATTCGATGGACGGCACCGTCGAGGAAATCAGCGCCGTTTTGCGAACCGCGCGCGCCAACGGCAAAGCCATCATCGGAATGAAGATCTTCGGCGCCGGCCGATTGGTCAAGCCCGAGGAGAAAGACGCGTCCCTGAAATATGTCATAGGAAACGACCTGATCGATGCGATGACCGTCGGAATGCTCAGCAAGGAGCAGATCGACGATACCGCCAAACGCATCGCCGCAGCCGTGTAGCGCCCTGCCGAGCAAGGGGCGAGTGGCAAGTGGCGAGTGGCAAGTGGCGAGTGGCAAGTGGCAAGTGGCAGTTCCAGTTTTGGGGCTCAATCCACAGAACGTTTGGCGCTAACATCGAACCGTTTTGATGCACTTGCCACTTGCCACTCGCCACTTGCCACTCGCGGCGCATTCCCTGTATCCGCTCCAAGCGATCATGTAACATAGGTCAATAAAGACCCGAAGTGCACATGTAGGGCAATCCGGCGCCTGGCCGTGAGTCGCCCGTTCCCGTTCTCTCCTCCACTGCTCTTCGCCATGGCTCCTGGCAGACTTCGGGTGAGTCGAAACCAATCACCTCACCGAAAGGAGACAAGCATGCGACTGACTTCTCTAAAACTGAACAGTCTCGAGGATCTGTATATCGAGCAACTGAGGGACCTGTACTCGACCGAATCGCAGATCATCGAGGCGTTGCCACAGATGGAAGGGGCGGCGAGCTCTTCCGAGTTGAAGAGCGCCTTTCGCCAGCATCTGGACCAGACCAAGCGTCAGCGCGAGCGCCTGGAGACCATTTTCCACCGCATGAATCGCGACCCCGAGGGAGAGACTTCAAACGCGATGGAAGGACTGATCGAAGACGGAGAAACGATCATCGATGCCAAGGGGGATCCCGGGGTCCGCGATGCCGGTCTGATTGCGCAGGCGCAGCGTGTCGAGCACTATGAGATAGCCGGTTACGGATGCGCGCGTACGTTTGCCTCACGACTCGGGTTCTCGCAGGACGTTCAGATTCTACAACAGACGCTTAACGAGGAAGGCGAGACCGACAAACACCTGTCCCAGTTGGCCGAGGGCAAGGTCAACGTACGGGCAGAGAATCGTCGTCGTTAGCCTGGTGTGTGAGCCGGGTGGGCTACACCGCGGGTTCTCGTTGGCGCCGCTTTCCGAAATGACGCGGGCGGGGACCCGTTTGAATCACAGGTGAATTCAGCCGAGGAGCCAGCTATGCCGAGCGCCAAACGACAGAGTCGAGCAACCGACAACAAAGCGAGCACGAGTGTCCTTCCGGTTCAGGAAGTTACCGCAAACACCTGGGTTCCTTTCTTCAGCGACATGAATAACCGTCATCGTGGAGACCGGGTCGATGTCGAGATCCTCGATGGCAAGGGAGGAACCCCCCGTATCGAGTGGAAGAAAAGGAGGCTGCAGTCCATTTCGAGCATGCTCGGGAGGCCGGGTGAGCCCGACGCGATTTCCATTACGGTCTCGGAGGACGATCAGCGACTGGTCAACCGGACCATTCCCGATGTCAGGCATGTCAGGCTTTTCAGCGTCGGGGGAGAAGACGAAAAACTGGAGGTCGAATCGGCCGACGGCGATAAAGTGATCCTCGTATTCCGGCGCTAGATCGCTAGTACCGAGGCGGCTGATTCAAGACCAGCCAATAGAACCCGAGCTCTCGGACTACGTCGACAAATTTCTCGAAGTTTACAGGCTTGACAATATAGCTGTTGACGCCGAGTCTGTACGTTTCGACGATATCCCGCTCTTCGCTTGAGGTTGTGAGAACCACTACGGGGATGCTCTTTGTGCGGTCGTCTGCGCGAATGGCCCGCAAGACGTCGATGCCGTCAATCTTGGGGAGCTTGAGGTCAAGGAGGATGACCTTCGGCCCAGCCTCCACGGACCTGCCGCTGTATTGGCCGCGGGCAAAAATGAAATCCAGGGCCTCCGCCCCGTCCTTGACGACGTGCAGACGGTTGGCGAGGTGGTTCTTTTTCAAGGCCCTCAGGGCGAGCTCAACATCGTTCGGGTTGTCTTCGATCAGAAGGATCTCCACGTCAGTCCCCGGTGTCATGCGTTTCTCCAGCTTGATTCTGCGGCAAGGCGATATGGAATGTAGCGCCGCGATTGATCTCCGCTTCGGCCCACACCCGCCCACCGTGGCGCTTGACGATCTGTTCGACGATTGCCAGGCCCACGCCGGTGCCCTCGAATTCGTCGGCTCGGTGCAGTCGCTGAAAAACCCCGAAGAGTTTCCCTGCGTAACGCATGTCGAACCCGACTCCGTTGTCTTCAACAGAATAGATGATTTCCTCTCCATTGGCGGAGCCGGAAACCCGGATGCGGGGGCTCGGCCGGTCCTTGGTGAACTTCACTGCATTCCCCAGCAGATTCGCAAAGGCCTGTCGGAGAAGCGTAGGATCGGCGAAGGCTTCGGGCAAAGTGCCTAACTCCAGTGAGGGGACCTCTTCGAGTGCCGCTGTCTGTTCTGAGAAGGCATCCCTGACCATCTTACCCACGTTTACTTTGACAAATTCAAGCCGCTTCCGGCCGACCCGGGAGTACGCCAGCAAGTCATCGATCAGGCGCTCCAGGCGTTGGGCGTTGGTCCGAATAATGTTCAGGAGACGCCTTCCTTCGTCATCGAGTCTGTCGGAATAGTCTTCCACGATGGCGAGGGAAAAGCCGTCGATAGCGCGCAGCGGAGCGCGCAGGTCGTGCGACACGGAATAGCTGAAGGACTCAAGCTCTCGATTGGATCGCAGCAGCTCCTGGTTCGTGCGTTTGACGGCGCGCTGGTGCTTCATGATTTGCTCAGCCATTCGATTGAAAGTCTTGGCGAGCTCGCCGAGCTCTTGGATTTCCGGAAGGTCGACCCGATGCTCAAGGTGGCCGGCGCCGAGCAGTGCGGCATGCTCGCGCAAGATGTCAACGCCGCGAAGGATGCGGCGATTCAGAAGCGTGGCCATCAGGATGGCCGCCGCGAGCACGAGGACGGCGGCGATAATCGAATAGGACGCGCTGGTGTACACCGGTGCGATGACTTCGGGTTTTGGCCGGCTGGCTCCTGCGACCCACCCGATTTCCGTTATTGGAACACGGCTTCCGAGATGAGTGTTGCGTTCATGAGTGGGTTGGAATTCGCCGTCCACCTCTTTCCCGCTCAGCGCCTGAAAAACCATCGGGTCACCCGGGTCCCCCTGGCTGGCCCCGACCGACGGTCCGCCACGGTAGACCAGCCGTCCTGCCCGGTCGAAAAGAGCGAACCTCCCGGAACCAGGGCGGTTGCGACGCAGGACAGAACCTAGACGATCGGGTCTGATTTCGACCAGCACCACGCCACGGACGGCGGCCTTCTGGTCCTTAATGGCGCGCGCGATCACGACGATTTCCGCCTGGTCGGCCCTGCTGCGAATCAGATCGCTGATTGCCCAGTCCTGCTCCCGAAGGACGGCTTGGAAGTACGGGCGATCGATGACCGAAAGGCCGGCTGCCCGGGGGTGGCTCGAGGCTAGGACTCTGCCCTCGGGATCAACCCAGCTGTATGAACCGACGATTGCACCCATCGACCTCTCGTTCAGTTCGAGAAATGCCGTGGTGGTCTCGACGCTCCATTGTGCGGTCTGTATTGCGGCGCCAATCGAACCGGCCTGCTGTTCTATAGCGTGTGCGAAAGCGAGGAACCCGTCCCCCACGCCGCGGGCGAACTCTCGATTGAACCGGTATTCGACATCCATCCTCGTTTGGTACCACGACCAGTAGGCTCCACCCACGAGGACAAGCAGAGGTCCGATTGCTCCGATACCCAGGAGAAGAAGCAGGCCCTTGAGCGTTCGCGGAAAGCGAGTCAGCCATCCCATAGCGCTGTCCAGTCAGAAGCCGCGGCAACGAGCGCGTCGGCCGACAGTGGGTACCGAACGGGCGTCGAGCCGGAGGACGCAATTCGTTTCAATTTGCGTAAAGCACCTGCCTTGAGTAGACTAATGGTTTTCCCAAGCGGTTTCCACCTCGCCTGTGAGCGGCGTGAAGGCCGTCCGATTCAGGTCTGAAGGTTGGCCGAGGATCGCATATGAAAGCGCAAGAAGTAATTGTTCGACGTCTCGTCAAGGAACTCGAGGGCAGGCAGAGGGTGGCGTTGGGACCCGGTCTGCCGGAGCTCGCAGGAGCTTTACTGTCCGACAGCACAGAAACATATCTCCTCGTCGATGGTGAGGGCGATGAGCCGTCCGACTTGAGCTTCGCCGTCACAGAGGCCGCCGAGGTCTCCCAGCAAGGTGACCTGTCTCTGCCGCCGGGTGCCCGGCCTCCACGCTGGGCGGCGAAGAGCTGGGTCGTGGCCACGACCTTAACCGATGCGAAGGGAAACCCGAAGATAGTCCGCCAGTGTCGATATCCGATTTACCAGACCCGTTGCGTGACGAAAATTATCACCGAAAAGGGGGTCATCGAAGTAACCGACAAAGGGCTCGTTTTGCGGGAGATCAAACCAGGTATCGGAACCGACGAGGTCAAGAGTCAAACGGGCGCCAGCCTGCACATCGCGGACGATATCAAACTCATGGATCTGTGATTTTACCGCTCCTCCGCTTGAAGTGTCCCTCGTTCAGGCATATTCTGGTAGTAAGCCGTTCAGGCTCGTAACTTCCGACTCAAGATCCTGCTCGTCTACTAGACTTATGCAAAGCAAACAGAATCAACCGGAGAAAACCATTCACGGCAAGGAGTATTTGCCGGAATCCAGGAACATTCGCGTCGTTGTCGCGGATGACCATGAAGCCGTACGCACAGGCATGGCCTGTTGGTTAACCAGCCAGTCCGACATGGAAGTCATCGGTCAGGCCGCAGACGGTGTAGAGGCCGTACGCCTGGCTCGAGAACTGCACCCGGATTTCGTCATCATGGACGTCAGCATGCCGCTGCTCAATGGCATCGAGGCGACCAAAGTAATCGCTCGCGAGCTGCCGGCTGTGGCGGTGATCGGAGTTTCAGTGGATGATTCGGGGCCCGTAGTGAACGCCATGCGCCGTGCAGGGGCCGCCGATTTTCTACCGAAGTACAAGAGCCCCGAACTGCTCGTTACGGCACTGCGCAAGTACCATAAGACAGCCGCCTGACCGGGATGTAGGCAGGCTGGCAAATCTGTCTCTGTTGTCCTCTTCGAGTTTCGGGGACACAAAACTTAATTCCCTTGCGAACTGGGACTGTCCGGTTGCGGGTGGGAATTAAGTATTATGTCCCCGAAACTTCCCTAGATCCGCTTGAAGCCGCGCAGGATCTCCTCGATGCCCAGCCGCAAGAGGATCGGGCGTCCGTGAGGGCACGTGTAAGGGTTCTCACTGCGCAGGAGCGTATCGACGATCCAGTGCATTTTGTCGACGGTCAGAGGCGTATTGATCTTGATGGCAGCCCGGCAGGCCATGTTTATGGCCAGCTTCTCGCGAAACCGCTGAATCCCGCCGGATCTGGATCCACCCAGCTCCTCATTTGCAGTGAAGTCGTCCAGAATTCCCGACAGTAACAGTCCCGCATCGCAATTGCCGGCCATTGCGGGTATTCCCTTCACAACGATTGTGTTGTCTCCGAACCACTCGACTTCGAAGCCGTTTTCGTTGAGCTGGTCTCGAACGTGCTCGAAAACAGCGGCCTGTCGGGGCTCGAGGCGCTGGATAGCCGGGATCAGGAGCCGTTGAGTCGCGGTGCCGTCGGGCTCGCCCATCGACCTGAGCGCCCGGTCGTAAAGGATCCGCTCGTGCGCCACGTGTTGGTCGATCAAAAGCACGGAGTCGCGCTCGGTGACGACGATGAAGCTCTCTACGAACTGTCCGAGTACCAGCGGGGTTCCCGATATGTGAATCGTCTCGGGAATGGAGTTGTCGCCGTGCGGATCGACCTGGTCGCGGCCCTTCGCAGGGGTGGAGTACAGCAGATCCGCGACCGTCCGGTTGTCCGAACCAGCCGGCTGGTACATGAGTCCCGGCTGGTTGAATGAGCGGAGCTGAAAGCCAGGATATCCCTGTCCGGAGTGACCGCCCGACGGGGCGCCGACGAGGGCGGCGGCGGAATCCGGCCCGCCGGCGTCGGGGTTCGGGTAAGGGGATTCCAGTTGGGTGGCACTCAGAGGACGCGAGAGGCTCCGGAGGGACACCCGATGGCGCAGGAGCGCTTCCTCGATGCCGTGGTATATGGCGCTGTGCACCCGGCTGCTGTCGCGGAAGCGAATCTCGGTCTTGCACGGGTGCACGTTCACGTCAACCTCACCTGGTTCAATCTCGACGAAGAGCAGGGTTACGGGATAGACCGTGGGAGGAAGGAGGTCCTGATAGGCCTGCCGCACGGCGTGATTCAGAACCCGGTCCTTGATGACCCGACGATTGACAAAAAGAAACTGGTGCGAGGCGTTGGTCCGCTGCTCGTGAGGAAGGGAAGTCAGACCATGCACCCGTATCCCCTCGCGAGTAAGATCGACCTCGGCAAGGTTCTGAAGAAACTGGTCGCCAAAAATCTGGTACACGCGCTCGGCAAACGTTTGCGCCCGAACGGCCTGAATCAGGGATCGGCCCTGATGTGTCAGCTCGAACTCGACGTCCGGGTAGGCGAGGGCGTAGTGCATGACCTGGCGGGTCACGTGACTGAGCTCGGTGGGCTCGGACTTCAGGAACTTGCGTCTTGCCGGGACGTTGAAGAACAGCTCCTCGACCGTAATCTCCGTACCCTGGTGCCATGCGACATCGCGCACGTCCCGCAGAACGCCGCCTTCGTAGACGATTTCGGTTCCGGGGTTGGATCCGTCGCCCGCCTTTTCCCTGTCGACCGTCCGGAGCCTGAGGCGGGAGACGGAAGCGATCGAAGGGAGAGCCTCGCCCCGGAACCCGAGCGTGCGGATCGCGGTCAGGTCCTCAAAAGTCGCGATCTTGCTGGTCGCATGGTGTTGGAAGGCCGTCTGGGCATCCTCCCGGCTCATCCCGATACCGTCGTCCCGAACGCAGATCCGCTTCCTCCCACCGTCCTGAACCTCGACGACCACCCGGCGGGCGTCAGCGTCAAGGGAGTTCTCGACCAGTTCCTTGACGGCGGAGGCCGGCCGCTCGACGATTTCCCCGGCGGCGATTTTGTGCGCCAGAACTTCAGGAAGCACGTGAACACGGGCCATAGATTCTCATTATAAGAAAGGGCTCGGACAGGATTCACAAGATTAACAGGATTGGCCCGTCGCAATCCGTTCAATCCCGTGAATCCCGGCCGATCGCGTTGGGCGCTGTCTTGCTGGAAGTTCAAAGGGCTTGGTAGAATCAATCATTCAGCTTTCCCGTAAGCTGGCATTCGTTGAAGAGGAACTCACGCATGAGCTGCAATTCCAAGCGTCTCAACCTCCTGCTGATAGCGAGCGTCGCGGTTTTTTTGTTTGCGCCGTGCGTCTTCCCGCAGGACCTGGCCTCGTTCGAGAGCCGGACCACTGTCCACACGCTCAGGAACGGATGGACCTTTGTAATCGTGGAGAGGCCGGTCGCACCGGTGTTTTCCTTCTCTACCTATGTCGACGTGGGATCCGCCCAGGAGGTGCCCGGTATCACCGGACTGGCCCACATGTTCGAGCACATGGCCTTCAAGGGCACTCCGAACATAGGCACGAGGAACTACGCGGCCGAAAAGGAAGTGCTCGATCAAGTCGAGACGGCCTACCAGGCCTACCTGGCTGAACGACTGTCGCCAAAGCCGGATCCGCAAAAGCTCGAGCAATTGCAGGCGGCGTTCAAGAAGAAGCAGGAGGAGGCGGCGCAATACGTGGTGCAAAACGAATTCGCGGACGTCATTGATCGCGAAGGAGGCACCGGTTTGAACGCCGGAACGGGGGCGGACTCGACCGCCTATTTCTACTCGCTCCCGGTCAACAAGTTCGAGCTGTTTGCCTACCTCGAATCGGAACGGTTTTTACACCCTGTTTTCCGCGAGTTTTACACGGAACGGGACGTGGTCCAGGAAGAAAGGCGTCTGCGAACCGAGAGCCAGCCGATTGGGCGTCTGGTCGAACAGTTTGTGGCGACAGCATTCATCGCTCATCCCTACCAGCAGCCGGTCGTTGGGTACATGAGCGATCTTCAGTCTTTCTCCAAGACCGATGCCGAAGCGTTTTATCGCAAATACTACGTTCCGTCGAACCTGGCCACGGCGATTGTCGGCGCTGTGAAACCCAAGGAAATAATCCCCATCCTCGAGAAGTATTTCGGACGGATACCGGCGGGGCCGCGCCCGGGGGAACTGCGAACGGTCGAGCCGCCCCAGACGGCCGAGAAGACGGTCACCCTCAAGGAACAGGCGCAACCGTTCTACCTCGAGGGGTATCACAAGCCGGGGGTAACACACCCGGACCAGGTCGTTTACAACGCGATCGATGATGTCCTCTCACGCGGGCGAACCTCGCGCCTGTACCGCTCCCTTGTCCGCGACAAGAAGATAGCGCTCACCGTGCAGTCCTTTTCGTCGTTCCCGGGAATCAAATACCCGAACCTGTGGGCGGTGTACGCGATGCCGGCGCGCGGAGTAACGAACGAGCAGGTTCGCGACGCTATTCGGGCGGAGATCGACCGCATCAAGAAGGAAGATGTGAGCGACGAGGAGTTGACTCGTTTCAAGACGCGTGAGCGGGCCGACGTCCTTCGCTCCCTGGACGACAACATGGGACTGGCTGGGCAACTGGCTACCTACCAGGTGGTCTTCGGAGACTGGCGGGAGCTGTTTCGTTCTCTTGAACGAGTCGAAAAGGTCACCAAGGCGGACATACGCAGGGTGGCTAACGCGAGTTTCGTCGACGCCAATCGCACGGTTGGAATGATCGTGACGGAAACACCGAAACCTCCGACCGGAGGGCAAGGGGGCACCCGCCCCACCGGGCAATCGGGAGATGACAAATGAAGATACGAATAACCCTTTGCTTGACGGCCGCTCTTTTGGTTGGGGCGCTTGTTCCGTCGTTTGGGCAGGTGTCGAAGGTAGAAGAACTGAAGTACCCTCCACTGCCCGAGTTCAAGATCCCCGTGCCGACCCGGTTGGTTCTCGATAACGGAGTGATTCTGATGGTTCTGGAGGATCACGAGCTCCCGCTTATCAACGCCTCGGTGCTCGTTCGTACCGGCTCCCGCCTTGAGCCGGCCGGTAAGGTGGGTTTGGCTGGATTGGCTGGGACGGTGATGCGGACAGGCGGCACCAAAACCATGCCCGGCGATCAACTGGACGATTACCTGGAAAACCGTGCGGCGAGAGTCGAGACATCCATCGGGACGTCGTCGGGAGGCGCCTCCATGAGCTGTTTGAAAAAGGACTTCCCCGATGTGCTCCGGGTGCTCGCCGATGTGCTCCGAAACCCGGTTTTCGAGGAGACCAAGCTGGCCGTGGCAAAGAACCGGCTGATGGCGGCAATTGCAAGGCAGAACGACGATCCTGGCGATATTCTCTCACGCGAGTTCACGGAGATCGTCTATGGGAATGACTCCCCCTACGCGCGCTCGGAGACTTACGCAAGCGTCAGTGCCGTGACCCGGGAAGATCTGGTCGAGTGGCATAGCCGCTACTATCACCCGAGCGCCATGATCCTCGGTTTGGTGGGCGATTTTAAAACGGATGAAGCCGTCGCCCTGGTCAAACAGGTTTTCGGCGACTGGCCGAAGGGCAACGTCATCCCCGCTTCGACCAAGGTCCCCGAGCCGTCATCGGTCGCTTCGGGCGTCTACTACGTTGAGAAGAACGACGTTAACCAGTCCAGTATCGCGATGGGTCATCTGGGAATCCGCAAAGACAACCCGGACTATTATGCGGTCAGGGTTCTGAACGAGCTGTTCGGGGGGTCCATGGGGTCCCGGCTGTTTTCCAACGTAAGGACGAAGAAGGGCCTCGCTTATGATGTCGGTGGGGGCATCGGCAGTGAGTGGGACTATGCCGGGGTCTTCGAAGTTGCGATGACAACCAAGACCGAGACGACCGCCGCGGCAATCAAGGCCCTGCAGGAGGAGGCGAAGAACCTGACCGCTCAGCCGCCGACCGAGGCCGAAGTGGCCAAGGCGAAGGCGTCCATCCTCAACTCTTTCATCTTCAACTCGGACTCGATTGCCGAGATCCTCTCCCAGCAGATGGTCTTCGAGTATTACGGATACCCGCTGGATTGGTTGAGCCGCTACCGGGCCGGTATCGAGAAAGTAACGGTCGAACAGGTCCGGGCCGCTGCGGCCAAGTACATCACGCCGGATCGCGTCGCGATCCTCGTGGTGGGGCCCAAGGAAGGGATGGACCAGCCGCTTTCAACATTCGGTAAAGTGACGAACGTGGACATCACAATCCCCGAGCCGGCGGCAGGATCAGGAGGATAGGAGGCAGGGAACCGCCGACTATTACGCCAACCGGCCGTAAAGCGGCGGATTCTGAAAACCGAATCTGCCCTACGACCACCCACGACGCGGAAGCGCACAGTCGTAGGGCGGATTCGTTTTCAGAATCCGCCGCTTTACAACCCGGTTGGCGATCCGTTTCGATTCCTACTCTTCGATCTTCAGGTGCAGCTCGTGCAGCTGCTGGTCGGAGACGCCCGACGGCGAGCCGCTCATCAGGTCGATCGCGCGGGCGGTTTTCGGGAACGCGATGACCTCGCGCAACGACCGCTCACCCGCCAGGAGCATAACCAGGCGGTCGAGGCCGAGAGCGATTCCGCCGTGGGGTGGGGCTCCGTAACGCAGAGCTTCCATGAAGAAGCCGAATTTCGCGCTGGCCTCTTCCGGGCCGATGCCGAGCGCTTCGAAAACCCGTTTCTGCATCTGCTGCTGGTGCATACGGATCGACCCCCCGCCTATTTCCGTTCCGTTCAGTACGATGTCGTACGCCTTGGCGCGAACATTGCCGGGACGACTGTCCAATTCTGCGAGGTCTTCCTCTTTGGGCGATGTAAAGGGGTGATGGCAGGCAAAGAACCTGTTCTCCTGCTCGTCCCACTCGAGCAGCGGGAAATCGTAGACCCAGAGAAATTTGAAGCTGTCGGCCGGAATCAGGTTCTCCTGCTGGCCGAGGCGCAGCCGGAGAGCCGAGAGGCTGTCGTTGGTCACCCGGCTCTTGCCGGCGATGATGAAGACAATATCTCCTTCCTTCAATCCCATCCGTTGGGCGACCGCTTCGACTTCGCCCGCCGTCAGAGCTTTCGAGAGGGAGCTCTTAAGACCGTCAGGGCCGGATCGGATCCACGAAAGGGCGCCGGCGCCAAAGCCCTTGACGAATTCGGCCAGGGTATCGAGATCCTTACGGGAGTACCCCGCTTTCCCCGGAACGAGCATTCCCTTGATCAGTCCCTTCTTCTCGACGATCTCGCGGAATACTTCGAAGGTCGATTGTCCCAGCACCTCTGTCAGGTCAACCAACTCGAGGCCGAAGCGCATATCCGGGCGGTCTGTTCCAAAGCGCGACACGGCCTCGGTGTAGCTCATCCTCGGAACCGGCTTGGGCAACTCCACTCCGGTGAGACGAAAGACCCTGGCGAGGAGGTCCTCGACCAGATCGAACATCGTGTCGATCGTCGGGAAAGACATTTCGATATCGATCTGGGTGAATTCGGGCTGGCGGTCCGCGCGCAGATCCTCATCCCTGAAACAGCGAACGATCTGAAAATAGCGGTCGAAGCCGGAGACCATCAGCAGCTGCTTGAACAACTGAGGAGACTGCGGAAGTGCGTAAAACTGTCCCGGGTAGATGCGCGACGGAACCAGGTAGTCGCGGGCTCCTTCGGGCGTCGATTTAGTGAGGAAAGGGGTTTCGATTTCGAGGAACCCAAGGCTGTCAAGGTGCTTGCGAACTTCGAGACACACCTGGTGGCGGAGGCGGAAGTTTCGCTGAAAACGCGGGCGTCGGAGATCGACGTAGCGGAAACGCAGCCTGGTTTCCTCAGACGTCGCCCCCACGTCGGATAGCGGGAACGGAGGCGTCTGGGCAGTATTCAGTATCCGGATTTCGGCCGCCTCGATCTCGATCGTTCCCGTGGAAATGGCCGGGTTGACGGTCTCGGCACTTCGAAGCTTCACTTCGCCCGTCACGGCTGCGACGTACTCCGGGCGAAGACGACCGGCCTTCGCGTGTGCTTCCTTGTGATTTGGATGGGTCACCACCTGGACGATCCCCTCACGGTCCCGGAGGTCAACGAAAATCAGGTTCCCCAAGTCGCGAACGCGGTCCACCCAGCCCATGACGGTCACTGTCTGGCCGACCTGTTCTTTGCTGATCTGTCCGCAATAAGCGGTCCTTTTCAAATCACCCAGCTGATCCATAGGTCTCTCGCGCTTTCAGGATGTAGGGGACGATTTCTTCTTTGCTGACTGTTTCCTGACGCCCATCGGCCATCCGTTTGATCTGGAAGGCTCCGGTGGTCAGCTCATTTTCGCCGATCACGCAGGTGAACTTCGACTCCATTCGGTTCGCTTGCCTCATCTGGGCCTTGATGCTTCTTGCCTCAAAATCAATATAGGCGAAGATCCCGCTGGCTCGCAGCCCGGCCGCAAGTGCAAGCGCAGCCTGGAGTTCCGGCTCGCCCATGTAGCCGAGGAACAGTTCGGGTGCGGGAGCCTTGTACGGGGCCTGCAATTCCGATCTGCCGGACAGCAGAAGAACGAACCGCTCCATACCCAGGGCGAATCCAAAGCCCTTGGTCGGCGGGCCGCCGATCAACTCGGACAGACCGTCGTAACGTCCTCCTCCAAGGAGGGCATTCTGCGTGGGTCCCAGCCGGTCGCTGATGATCTCGAAGGTAGTCCTCAGGTAGTAATCCAGACCGCGAACCAGCCTGGGAGTCGTCTCAGAAGCGATTCCCTGCAACGCCAGGTACTCGAGGAAACGATCGAAGTGAACGCGGCACTCCTGGCATAGGTGATCCAGAATGGACGGCAGCTGATTGATGATCGGCTGGCATTCCGGGGTTTTGCAGTCAAGCACGCGCAGTGGGTTCGTCTCGGTCCGTCTCTGGCATTCGGCACAAAGCTCCGAGGCTCGCCCGCGCAACGCCTCGCGCAACAGGGCGACGTAGCCGGGTCGGCAGACCTGACACCCGACCGAGTTCACCAGAAGGCGAAAATCCGAGAGTCCCAGACCCCGCAGAAACCGGTCCAACATGTGCAAGACTTCGGCCTCGACGGCGGGATTGTCCGAGCCCAGGACTTCTGCGCCGATCTGGTGGAACTGCCGGTAACGCCCCTTCTGCGGTCTCTCGTGCCGAAACATGGGTCCCAGGTAAAAGAGTTTCGTCACCTGGCTATTCGCGTACAAGTTGTGCTCGATGTACGACCTTACGACGGGAGCAGTTCCTTCGGGCCGAAGCGTAATGCTTTTGCCCTTGCTGTCCTCGAGTGTGTACATCTCCTTTTGGACAATGTCCGTCTCAACGCCGATACTTCTCGCAAAGAGCTCAGTTTCCTCCAGGACGGGCGTTCGGATTTCGGCGTAGCCGTACAACCTGAAGAGCTCTCGAGCATTCTGCTCAATCGTCTGCCACAATTCCACGGAGCCGGGAAGGATGTCGTGAGTGCCCCTGATAGACTGAACGTTCATAAAATGGCCAAAAATCGACATTATAGCGGCAAATCCCGGAAAGAAGAAACCAGCTTGCCTCACACACCAGCTTGCCTCACACTCCGCTCCCGTATTCGCGCCGAGCAGAGACGCCGCGATATACTGAGAGTAATGATTTTCCTCAGGCCCCCCTGGCGTAACCGCCTGCTCTGGTTCGCCACCGCTTTGGAACGAGCCGGCCGGTTCATGTTCGCCGCTGTTATGGCGCGGGCCCGCCTGCTCCTGTTCGTCGCGGCCACCATCCTGGTCCTGATAACGGGAGTACTCCTTTACGGGTACCTGAAATTCAAGCCGATCCTGGATGCCCGGCTCCAGGAGCACCCGCACACGAATGCTGTCTACAGTCGCCCGTTTCGCGTAGCAGTCGGACAGAGGCTGGGACGTAAGCAGCTGATTGCCGAACTGGACGAGGTCGGGTATCGGAGGCAAAGAAACCGATTCGAACCGTACTGGTACGAGATCGCCGGAAATTCGGTGACGGTGCATCACCCGGCAGGAAAAGACCAGGAAGAGAGCTTTAGCATCTCGCTGGAGGGCAACCGGGTCGCGCAGATCAGGCAAGGCAACAGCATGGTCCATTCGTTCCAGCTGAAGCCTCAGTTCCTCTCCAACCTGCTCGGGAAAACGCGTGAGAAGCGGAAGTACGTTCGGTACGATCAGTTCCCGAACCGGCTCGTTCAGGCGGTGGTGGCGGCAGAGGACGCGAGCTTCTTCAATCACCACGGACTGGATATGCCCTCACTGATGCGCGCGGTTGGCGTGAACCTTTCACGAATGAAGAGGGTACAGGGCGGAAGCACGATCACGCAGCAGTTCATCAAGAACTATTTCCTGACGCCTAAGAAGAGTTTCAAGAGGAAACTCGAAGAAGCCTACCTCGCAGTCCTCATGGAGTCGCGATTCAGCAAGGAGCAAATTTTCGAGTTCTACGCGAACGAACTCTACATGGGCCAGGTTGGCTCCTTCGCCATCGTCGGGCTGGCACAGGCCGCCGAAAGCTATTTCGGGAAAGACGTTGCGGACCTTTCCCTGGGAGAATCCGCTCTCCTGGCCGGGATGATTCAGGCCCCGAATCGCTATTCGCCTTTCAGCGACCGTGACGCGGCAGCGAAACGCCGCCTTTACGTGCTCACCCAGATGGCAGGCACCGGGATGATCAAGCCGGCCGAGGCCGAAGTCGCTCGCGCGGAGAAGATCGCGGGGGTTCCTGCGACGCGGCATTCCTACACGGAGGCGCCGTACTTCGTCGACTTTTTGAGCGAGGTGTTGAACCGGCAGATCCCGGACTGGCGGAACAGCGAGAGCATCTACGTTTACAGCACGGTTGATCCGGATCTTCAGCAGGCGGCCCAGCAAGCGGTTCGAAAGGGAATGGCCCAGGTTGACCGGCAGATGGGGCGGAAACGGGGCAAGCAACCGGCGGAGGCGGCTCTGATCGCCGTGGACCCGCGGACAGGGGACATCCTGGCCATGGTCGGGGGCCGGGACTACTCGAGGACCCAATTCAACCGGGCGACGAAGGCTTTGCGCCAGCCAGGCTCGTCTTTCAAGCCCTTCGTGTTTGCGGCTGCCCTAGGGTCGAACGCATCCCCGCCGATCACCCTGTCCACGGTTGTCCTGGACGCGCCGTACAAGATCCGCTTCAACAACGAGGACTACGAACCGACCAACTTCGGCGGTGGGTACCGGGGCAACGTCACGCTTCGCAGGGCCCTGGCGCTTTCGCTCAATGTCCCGACCGTTAAACTCGCGGAGCAGGTGGGGTATCAATCGGTCGTCAGCTTCTCGAAGCGGCTTGGCTTCAGCGAAGACTTGAAGGCGTTTCCCTCCATGGCATTGGGGACATGGGAGGTCACGCTTATCGAGATGGCACAGGCGTATACGGCTTTTGCCAACGAGGGGAAAATGACTCGCCTTCGGATGGTCACTGAATACACTCAGAATGGCGAGCATCGCGAAATTCCGGTGCGAACGACCCCGGTTCTCACACCCCAGGTAACGTACTTGATCACATCCGCCCTGGAATCGGCTATTCGTTGGGGAACCGGCGCCCGGATTCGCGGGCAGGGGTTTACACTTCCAGCCGCCGGAAAGACCGGATCTTCCAACGACAGCTGGTTTATTGGTTACACGCCCGACATGCTTTGCGCAGTCTGGGTTGGTAACGATGATTTCACCGACATTGGCATGATCGGATCGGAAGCTGCTCTCCCGATCTGGGTGAATTTCATGAAGGAAGCAAATTCGATGGGGTGGCTCTCGGGTGCGTCTTTTCCGGTCCCCGGCGACTTGACGAATCGAACCATCTGTCCCGATTCTGGGCTTCTGGCGACCTGGTCGTGCCCCCGCCCTCAACCCGAGTACTATATCGTGGGGACGCAGCCAACGGGCACCTGCTTCCTGAGCCACTGGGAAGAGGAGTTCGAAACGGATATGGACGCCTCGATGTCCACCGGGGAAGAGGAAGCAGAGGAGGAGCAGGACGGGGAAAAGAAAAAGAAGCGCGGTTTTTGGGATTGGATAACCGGCCGATCTGAATAGTTCCCTCTTGGTAGAGAACCAACGATAAAATGTACTGTAATGGTTAGTCAGCCGGCCCCTGAACAGCAGGACTTCGAGTTGGATCGGATGACGTCTGCCGACGTCGGGCAGATCTCCGTAATCGAAAAGGCGTCGTTCAGTGACCCGTGGCCGGACTACGTGTTTACTCAGGCCCTTCGGAGTTCTCTTTGTCGCGCCCTGGTGGTTCGTGACGGCGAATCCATCGCGGGGTACCTGGTCAGCTACGTGCGAGGAAAAGATCTCCACATAGCCAATGTCGCCGTTAATCCGGAGTACCGTCGTCAAGGCGTCGCTAAGCTCATGCTCGCTGCCGCACTGGCCGACCACAAGTCCGGCTGCAGTCACGCCTTCCTGGACGTCCGCGAGTCAAACGATGCGGCAATCGCCTTGTACCGGTCGCTGGGGTTCAAAGACGTTGGACGCCGGGCCAGCTACTATCGTTATCCGATTGAGGACGCGCTCGTCATGAGGCGGCCCATGGCTTCCGAAGACCCGACCTTGCAGTAGGATGCTGAAACCGACGACCTTGAAGAGCCGTCTTCTGTGTTGTCAGGCTGTGAGATCTCGTGCTGCGACCCGGTTGGCGAACTTCGGGCGATAACTGGGCGCTAGGCTGAGCTGAACCGGCCGCCGCCTGACCATCCCTTTGGGAGAACTCTTATGCCCCGTGCCATTTGGAAGGGAACGATCAGCTTTGGTCTGGTCACTATCCCCGTCTCTCTGTATTCTGCCGAGAATCGGTCTGACAACATCTCCTTTAACATGCTTGACCGGCGTGACATGTCACGAATCCAGCAACGCCGCGTGAACGCGTCGACCGGACAGGAAGTCCCCTGGGAAGAAATCGTCAAAGGCTACGAGTACGAACCGGGGCAGTACGTCGTGGTGAGCGAGGAGGAGTTGGGTGCTGCCACGGTCGAGGCCACCCAGACGGTCAATATCGTCAGCGTGGTCAAAGCCGTAGAGATCCCCCAGATGTACTTCGAGACGCCTTACTACCTCGAGCCGACCAAGGGCGGGAAGAAGGCCTACGCGCTTCTGCGGGAAACTTTTCGGAGGACCGGGTACATCGGCATCGCTCGGGTTGTTATCCGTACGCGGGAATACGTCGGGGCCCTGATTCCCGAGGGCAACCTGCTGCTTTTGCACTTGATGCGCTACCACTACGAGTTGAAGGACCCGGGGGAACTGGATCTTCCGGGCGAAGACATCAAGGCTCTGGGTATCCAACCCAAAGAACTGCAGATGGCGGAACAGTTGGTCAAGGCGATGGTCGGCGAGTTCAATCCGCAGGAATACGAGGATACCTTCCGGCAGCACGTCTTGGAACTGATCGAGCAAAAGGCCCGCACGGGGAAGATAGAAGTCGCACCCGGAAAGGCCGAAGCCCCTCGTGCCGAAGTGGTCGATATCATGAGCCTGCTGAAGCGCTCGCTGGAAAATGTCGAGAAATCCACCCGAACGAAGGGTAAGGAACCGGCCCGGTCCAAGGGCAGCAAGGCGACGGCGACCGAAATCCGAAGGAGAGAGAAAACCCCGGCCTAGCGACTCGCTTCTCCGAGACGACCGACCATGGCACTGAAGACCTACTACGAGAAGCGCGATTTCGAGAAAACGCCCGAGCCACGCGGAAAACCACAAAAGGCGCACGGCTCCTCCTACGTCATCCAAAAGCACGCGGCTACCCGACTGCACTACGATCTCCGGCTGGAGATGAACGGCGTGCTCAAAAGCTGGGCCGTTCCAAAGGGTCCGAGCCACGATCCACGTGAGAAACGTCTGGCGGTGCACGTCGAGGACCACCCGGTCGAATACCGCGATTTTGAAGGCGTCATCCCCAAGGGCGAATACGGTGGCGGCACCGTCATGGTCTGGGACCGTGGCGACTGGGTCTCCCTGGACGCGGACCCGGAGGCCAGCTACGCCAAGGGCATCATGAAGTTTCGGCTGGAGGGCGAGAAACTCCGGGGTGCCTGGACGCTCATTCGCATGAAGACCAGGGATGAGGAACAGGGCAAGGAAAACTGGCTCCTTATCAAAGAGCGGGACGAGTACGTCCGCACACTGGCCGACTTCGACGTCACCGAAGCCCTGCCCGACAGCGCCGTGACCGGACGAAGCATTAAGGAAATCGCCGATGACCGGGATGACGTATGGCATTCGAAGGCTCTCGAGGATTTCACAGAGCAGGCGCGGGGACTCCGAGGCGCGAAGAAGGCGTCGTTTCCCGACTTTGTCGAGCCCCAGCTCGCTACGCTGTACGAGACGGTCCCGACCGGCGAGCAGTGGATTCACGAGATCAAATTGGATGGCTATCGGGAGTTGTGCCGCATCGACGGCAGGGAAATCCGACTGATCAGCCGGAATGGCAAAGACTGGACGGACCAGTTTCGATCCTTGATCGGGGATCTGCGATCCATCCCGGCCAAAAAAGCGCTTCTCGACGGGGAGGTCGTTGCACTTCTGCCAAACGGAGTGAGTAGCTTCCAGGCTCTGCAGAACGTTCTATCCGAGTCCGAGAAGAGCAAACTCACTTACTGCGCCTTCGATCTCCTCTACCTGGAAGGGTACGATCTTCGCAATGTTCCGCTTCGGGAGCGGAAGGCACTGCTCGCCGAGTTGCTCCGAACTCTTCCTCCGGGGGGTTCGGTCCGGTATTCCGACCACTTCGCCGGCGATGGCGGCGCGTTCCTCCGCCAAGCCTGCGGCCATGGCCTGGAAGGCATTATTTCGAAGCGGGCGGACGGACGGTATCGCTCCGGCCGGGGAAAGGAATGGCAGAAGATCAAGTGCCTGAAACGACAGGAATTCGTTGTCGTTGGCTTTACAGAACCGTCCGGCGGGCGAAAAGGGCTGGGTGCGCTCCTCCTTGGACTTTACGAGAGGAAGGGCCAGTTGACCTTTGCTGGCCGGGTCGGGACCGGCTTCAGCGACAAGACCCTGCGCGATCTGCGCAAGAGGCTGGAACCGCTCGAGCAAGAGGACTCTCCGCTTCAGGACGCTCCCCGTGGTGCAGCCGCTCGTGGCGTGCATTGGGTCAGACCCGAGCTGGTGGCTGAGGTTGCCTTTACCGAATGGACGCAGGATGGCCAGCTGAGGCATCCGTCGTTCATGGGCCTCAGGGAAGACAAGCGGTCGGCGGACGTCGTGCGAGAAGAGGAGCAGGAGGACAAACCAAGCCAATCTTCGAAATCAGGCAAACCAGCCAATTCCGGAGACGGTAGATCGTCGAGCCAACGGCCCGGGTCGAAAGGTCATAAGCCGCCGAGGGCGACTCCGCCTTCCAAAGCGACTGGGAAAGCGGGTAAGGAGGCGGTTGAAATCGCCGGTGTTCGCCTCAGCAACCCTACGAAACTCCTTTATCCGGAATCGGGAATCAGCAAGAGAGATCTGGCCGAGTACTACGAAACAGTCAGTGACTGGATGCTGCCGTACGTCCAAAACCGGCTTCTGACGCTGATCCGCTGTCCGAATGGGTGGAATGCTCCCTGTTTCTACCAGAAACATATCGACGAGGACCCGCCACCGCACATGAAACGGGTACCGATCGTCGAAGACAAGGGGGAAGAATCGTTCTATTTTGCGATCACTTCGACGAGTGGTCTTATCTCGCTGGTTCAACTCGGCGCTCTCGAGATTCACCCCTGGGGTTCCACGGCGGACAAACCGGACAAACCGGACACGATGATCTTCGACTTGGATCCGGAACCGTCAGTGAAATGGGATCGCGTCGTCGGGACGGCTTTCGCCATTCGGGATGTCCTGAATGCTCTCGGATTGAAGAGCTTCGTAAAGACGACTGGTGGTAAGGGTCTTCACGTGATGGTGCCACTGCTCCGGCGTCATTCCTGGGACGAGGTCAAGGAGTTCTCAAGAGCCGTGGTCCAACAGTTCGTCCACGCAGAGCCGTCCCATTACACGATGAAAGTGGCGAAATCGGCTCGCACCGGGAAAATCCTTCTCGATTACCTGCGCAACGCCCAGGGTTCGCACGCAGTGGCGGCTTACTCGGCACGAGCGAAAGCGGGCGCGACCGTATCGGTCCCGATTTTCTGGGACGAGCTCGAGGAGGGAATCCGGTCGGACACCCTGACACTGCGCGATGTTCCCAAACGGCTCGAATCCCTTTCCGAGGACCCGTGGGCCGACTACTTCCACTTGAAACAGTTCATCACCAAGAAGATGAAGGAACAAGTCGGCCTCTAAACCGATTGCGGATTGCGGATTTGGGATTTCGGATTGAAACCGAGCGGATGCGGATTGCGGTGGACCCTCACGTCGGAGCCGACGCCGGGCGCTGGATCGCGATAGCACCTTACTGTGCGCTCGACACCTGTCTTAAATTCCGCAATCCGCATCCGCATTCCGCAATCGCTTTATTCCGCTGGACGGTCCGTTTCGGCCGCCAGGTCTTCCGCAGTTGTCTCGAGGACGGGCACCGTCAGGTGATTCTTGACCGACTTGACGCCGTCAACCCGCTCGGCAATCTTTTCCGCCAGAACTCTCTCCGCGTTATTCCGAACCCGGCCACTGAGTATCACCGTCCCGCTGCTCGAGCGGATATTGATCGGGTCCAAATCGAACGACCTTGTCGAGTAAAGCTCGAATTCGACTCTGCGGGCCAGCTTGTCATCCGGATGCTCTGCAGCCGGATCTTCTTGGACTGCCAGGCGGTTATTCACCTGCTTGACCTCGGAAAAGCCCCAGGCGTGTCGCTCCGCGCGGTACTTCTGCTCGGCGCTGTTGACGCGGCCGTTCAGTGTCACGGCGAGCCGGCTGACGTCCACTCGGACGTCCTGCTTATTCAGGTTAACGTCCTTGGCGATGCTCTCATTGATCTTCGTTTTGAGCTCGAGGTCGGCCACGCGGTGTCCGAGACGTTCCATCTCGGGATTCGGCTTGGTCGACGGGTCTACCACGAGGTTGTTGCGAACGGTACGCACCCCGGCGGTTTGACGGCTGATCTCGCCTGCCAACTGTTTGACTCGATCGGACGGAACCCGTCCGTTCAAGATTACGGTCCCGTTATCCGAGTCGACATCAACCTTGAAAGCCGAAACGTCCTTGGAGAGCGCCAGGGCCGTCTTCACCTTGGTCGTCGTCATTGCATCCTTGGAGGCGTCTTCGACGGACGAGATGGCGTCGCGGACCGAGCCGGTGTTGATCTTCGCACTGCTCCAGCCGTTGCGGTAAAGGGCAAACAAGATGATGCCCACCAGGAGAAGGATAACCAGCAGACCGAGCAGCCACCCGATGATTCCACCGCGTTCAGAGGCGGAAGAACCGAAACGCGATCGTCTGTTTTTTTCAAATGGAAGGGACATGAGTATCTCCTTTCCCTCTTGTCTTCAAGCAAGATGCGGTCCAACAGCAAAGTGCCGGAAATGGCAGCCCTCTGGGTTGGTTGAGTCCGGCAGGAAGGGAAAATTTCCCCCCTGAAGCGGACTCACTGGCCTGTTCGCACGAAGGGAACCACGTCCCCCCGGCGCGCGTCCACGCCCACCGTAAAGTAAACGTCCAGCGAATAGGCGAGCCTGATGCGTGTCTGGATCCCCAGGTCGACGAGGACCCGCCGGTGATCGGGCACAGCAGCCGGGCCGGAGGCAACCCGGCCGATGTCGACGAACGGCCCGGCCATCACCGAGAAAAACGGCCGCTGGTAAAGCCGCCTCGAGAGATCCGCCCGTCCCAGCCAGTATCGCTCACCCCAGGGTCCAGCCCCGTACACGCCGTCCTTCTTCGTTGGATGTCCACGGAAGGCGACGACGTTGTCGCGATCGATGCCGAGGTGATAGAGCTTGTCGAAGGGGACTGTCCCCTTTGTGGTGCCGGCGTGAAAGCTAGCCTCGATGATCGTGCGGTCTTCATTTGGATCAAGAGACCAGCGGCCTTTCACTTGTCCTTCCAGTTGCCCGAACGCATGGCTGTCCGTCGACCAGAAACGTGCGGTTCGCAGCTCTACAGAGGCCAGTGCCGAGAACCCGTGCTCCGGGAGATAAAGAAACGCGCGCTCCAGTCCCAGGCCATACTCCAGCACCCGCCCACGGCGTAGGGCCCGATTGTCGACTGTCCCTGAAGGCGGATCTTCGGCAGACCGCCAGGACATCTCGGCGCCGGTCGTCCACTTCCAGCGATCCTTGACTCGGGATGAAAACCCGGCGGAGAGAGCCAGGCGTCGGTCCGTCGAGGAAAGAGCCTCAAGCCCGGTGCCGACAGGCAGTCGCCACGCCTCCCGACGCAAGTCGATTTCCAGTGAAAACAGTTGGTCGAGTTGGCCCGACAGGGGGCCTGTCAAGAGAGAAGAAACTCGGCTGTCCCGCTCGTCCCACCGCACCATCGACTGCCAGCTCAGACCGGAACCGTTCGGATTTCTGAGCGACAAGTGGACGGTTTCAAATGGCAGATCCCGCCCCAGCAGCACGGCCGAACGAAGAGGGTGACGGCTCAATGTTCCGGACTTCGGGAGGGTGACCAACTCCAGGTCGTACTCCTTATCGGGCCGGGGCAGGAGCCTGACGAACTGCCGGCTCACCAATCGGCTGTCTTCGAGAACTGCCATCGTTTCTCGCAGTGAGCTAAGCGTCAGCGTGTCGCCCGACGAAAAGGCTATAGCTGAGTGCAGGATCTCCGAGCGGAGGAAGTCTTCGGGGCTAACCCTAAGATCATGCAGTACTGGCTTCCCAATTCGATTCCAGTACTTCAGAGCTGCGAGCGTATTGCCTTCCAGGTAGTACAGCGTCGCGAGAAAATCGTTCAGGTACGATTCATCGCACCGCTGACAAGGCAGGTTGAATGCGGGAAGCAGCGCTTTGCGGGCGTCGGTCCACCTTTTCTCGAGGAAGAGGGCGCCGGCAAGCTCGACGCGGTACCGGCCTTGCCGGGGTGACTTTCGGACCGCAGCCCGAAACGATTCGATGGCTTCCGCGGGGCGGCCGAGCGCGGCCAGCGCCAGCCCGCGGTAGAAATCCAGGTAGGCGGGCCGCGAAGGACACAATCCGGTTGTGACCGACAGAATGCTGGACCAGTCATGCTGGTCGGCCAACCGTTCGATTGTCTCTTCAGGAGTTGCGCAAGCGGGCGGCTGAACCGGGGCGCTTAACCCCGAGGAAGCAAGCAGGCAGGCAACCAGGCAGAACTTCAAGAATCGGGGTCTTTGGGCAGTGCCAGGAGTGTCCAACGGTCGCTCGCTCCCCAGACCTCCAAGAATCTGTCCCGCTCCATGGGGAACAGTTTCTTGCGGGCCGGATCGTTCAGGAAGATTGTTTCCGACTGCCAGTCCATCCCGCTGACGACGACGTAGTGCAGATCAGGTTTTCGTTCGGACAGACAAACGAGGAGGGGCCGGCCCTTTGAAAGATGATGTTTGAGGTCGGCCCATTCCCCGCGAAATGCGAAGGTACGAAAACCTTGCTTGTCCAGGTACTTCGCCAGTTCGGAAGCGTAGATGCCCTCGGCCGGCGAAAAGTACAGCTCCTTCATGATCTTCTGCGAGTCGGCCGCCTGCCTGCCCTTCCAGTATTGAACGAGCATCGCGGCACTTGCCGCTCCGCAACCGTTCTTCACCTGTGCGACGAAGGGGACGTCAAGCCAGACCCCAGGACGATCTTGCGCAAACGCCCAAGTCAGGCAAGCAACCAGGACCAAAGTAACCGGCGCACGTAGAAGCATGCTTGATTCCGGCTAGCCAGCGGCCAGGGCAATGATGAGCACGATGGCAACCGTTGCAATGATTATGTAAGTGATGTGGGTGCTGGTCAGGCGGCCCGCCGCGAAGTCTGCCTGCAGGCGTTGGCTTTGTTTCGCCAGGCGTGCCAGTTCCTGATCGTCCAATGTGGAGACACCCCGTTCGATTCTGGCGTAGTCGGCTTTGGCAACTCGGACGGCTTGCTGACCGAGCTCGGATTGCAGGAACTGCTTCACCGACGCAAGATCTGCCGAACGAGACTGGGAAGCGGTCATTGCGGCTTCATGCAGCTGGGCTGGATTGACGACCTGAGTGCCCGCGAAAGCATTGTGGCTGTGCGCTACGACTACCAGCAGAAGCAGTGCGCAGACCTGTCTCAGAATAGCTGTTGGACGACTCGACATAGTACTCCCTCCAAATTTCATGTATCAGATTGACCGTGAACCGGCCAAAGAGTTGTGATGGTTCCCTTATTCCACAAATAGACCGGAACTGAGTCGATGTCAACAGTGTATCTCCTTTCTGTTAAGCCAGTTGGAGGTTATGTGCGAAAGCCTATGTTGGCTGTAGGCCCCACGTTTACAACAGCGCCTCCCGCAAACGGAAGCGGGCCGTAGGACATCGGAAGTTACTGGGTCGGGCACGTGGCGACGCCGCAGCTGCGAGTGATGATGCGGGTTTTGGCGCGCAGTCCGTTTGTCCTTAAGCCTGCGCTGAGCTACAATAATGTCAATAACCAACACTTACCTTCCATCTCTCTGGTTGGTGTTTGCCTCCATTTACTGACAAGTGCTGAGAATCGAAAGGAGTATCTATGTTCGATCGAAAGCATCTTCTGATATTCAGCCTGCTGGCTCTTCTTGTCTGCATGCCAGCCGGGTATGCCCAGTCGACTGACCAGAGTCAGTCGGGATCCCAGACAACCCAGTCCGGGACAGCGACTCAAGATTCGACCGCGGCCACGACCAGCGAGACGAACAAAGACGAAGATAAGACCAAAGGCGACAGCAAGGATCAGGCCGAGCTGGCTAGCAAGGCGGGAGAAGTCTTGCGAGAAGTGTCTCAGGCTGCCGACAAGGGGATTCCCACAGAGCTTCTCGAACAGGCCAAAGGGCTGATCGTCATCCCGAGCGTCATCAAGGGAGCGTTCGGTTTTGGCGGCCGCTGGGGCGAAGGCCTCATGGTCGGTCGTGACGAGACCGGTACCTGGGGAACGCCCTCGTACGTCGAGATCAGCGGAGCCAGTGCAGGGTTCCAGATCGGGGTTTCCGCAACTGATCTTATCCTGGTGCTGACGAGCAAGGACGCGATTGATAGTCTGCTGAAGGGCAAAGTGAAACTCGGAGCGGATGCTGCCGTTGCCGCCGGACCCGTCGGACGCACCGGTTCGGTGAGCTCGGACGTCAAGATGAGCGGTCCCATCTATTCGTACTCACGCAGTAAGGGAGTTTTCGCCGGCGTCTCGCTGGACGGCTCTGTGATCAGCATCGATGACAGTGCCAATCAGAAGGTCTACGGACCTGGCGTCACCGGCACCCAAATCTTGCAGGGAAAGACAGTACAGGCCAACGCCACCGTACAGCCGTTCTTAGAAGCTGTCCGGGCAAACACACCCGCCAAGGCTGAGTAGCATCCCAGGCTGCACTCCGGCGGAAAAGGGCACGGATGAGTTCCGTGCCCTTTTTTTTTTGGTTGAATCTCTCGGGCGGCGACAAGGGGCGCGTAAAAGGAGCGGACGATCGCAGCCCGCCTTTTCAGAGCGCCGCGCACGCAGCGAGGGTGTTGAAAAAAGGTCGAAGAAGTGCTTTCGGCCCACAGGTATTGACGGACTTGTTATGGGCTGATGTCGTGCGGAGGGCGAGATCGAATGGAGCCGCGCACGAAAGCGAACGGCAGTGAGCGAGAGTAAGCGGACCACCAATCATTCGCTGAGTCGAGACATTTAACACGAAGCAGTGGAGCGAGTCAGGGGGTCCGCTTACTCTCGCTCGCTTCTCTCGCTCTCGTGCGCGGCTCCATTCGATCGCGATTCGATCGCGCCCTCCGCCGGGAACTCGCCGGTCTATCCGTTTATTAATAGAAGAGTCAACATTTCAGTACACCCTCGCTGCGTGCGCGGCTTCCGTCGCGCTCGTTTGGCCGTGAGAAATGCGAGCGAGAGCCCCGCTAAGGCCATAGCCAGCCAAACATTCCGGCTGTTAACAGCGCATAGACCAGGCCGTCAAAAGTCGACTTGAGAGTCGTCGTCCAGGCGCGCCGATACCAGATTGAGTTCTGCCAGAGCGCCACGGTGTAGCCTATGAACGCTGTCGCGCCGGCAAAGCGAAAAACCGAGAGGTATGCAACGCCCGGCGTCAAGGCGCGTCCCGTTATATATGCCGAGAAAATCGAGACGGCCAGACAGTAGAGAAACCACAAGACCAGGTTCTTCCCCATGGCCGGCGGGCCGCTCGGTATGACGGTCATCAGGATCACGGGTCCCTTCTTCATCTTGTCAATGAAGCCGGGGTTGTTCATGTCCTTGGGGCCCGCGGCGCACGGTAAGGCGTAATCGCCCGGAGGAATGTTGAATTTGCGAAGCGCATTCATCACCTCGTCCTCCGCCGGCACCTTTTTCAGGTCTTTGTTATGGTACGGGAGCACCATATGGATGATGGAGCTGGCAATGAAGACGACGACCGCCGAGAGCAGGATTGGGAGCCAGAGCGATACGAGCGGAACCATTCGCACCTCCTCGTTCAATGTTGATTATCTACACACTTCTTTCGCCCGTATCAAGTCAGGATCATGGTCTTCAAGGAAGGAGAGCAGGGGATAGATAGGATTGTAGTGCTTTTGGATAAACAGCGGAGACCGGACTGTATACAACCTCGAGGCAAGCTGGTCGGCGATGGGGATGAGCAGTCTCTCAGCTTCGCAGAGTATCGGCGGTACCCGGTCAATTGCGCCGGTAGTCTGCCAATTCAGGCAGGAGCAGTTGTTTTCACAGCGTCCGAGCAGGGCACAACCCTGGCACGTCGACTTCGCACCTCGCCCCGCTTGAAACAGTGCCTTTTGACGCTTGGGGTCAATACCATCCCAGACGTTCCCGAGACAGTAATCCCCGTCGCGGCCATCACGGACGAATTGAACGCAAGGATAAATAGAACCGTCCGGCGCCACGGACACCTGTCGAATTCCGAAGTGACACTGCTGGCATAGGGCTTCCGCGCCATGAATGTGTGAGGCGATCTTCTTCTCGAAAGGACTGAAATAGAACTTGTGACCTGTTCGGGTCAGTCGCTCGTAACTGGCCGCTATCTTCCTGTACTCCCGCGCGAGTCTTCGAAGGTGTGATCGCTCCCAGCACCCGGCATGATTCAGCGAAGAGATGATGTACCGGAACCCCAGCTTCAGCAGGTAGTCGAACGAGCTGGCGTAATGACCCACGGTTTGGGGCGTCACAACCATGAGGGCGCAAGCGTAAGGCTGGTGGCGCAATAGTGTGGGGATATGTGGCAGCAGGGTATCGAAGGTCGCAGTCCCCGCACAGGTCTTGCGGTGCTCGTCATGTGATTCCCGAACACCGTCCATGCTGACCGCGATGCTCAGACGTGATCGCGTCGCCTGCTCGATGAACGACTCTCCCAGGAGCGATCCGTTCGTCGTCACCTTGTAATGAAACTGGCAGCCGGACTCCCTCTGCTTCGTCGAACAGGCGTCAATCACGTCGAAGATGAAATCCTTCCGCAGGAGTGGCTCCCCTCCGAAGAAAATGACTCCCGTATTACTCGGTGACATCCTGGAGGCTAGCTCGATCGCCTTGAGAGCCACCTCGCGGCTCATGTCCTGGCCGGCGCATGGAGGCGAATAACAGTAATCACAGCGGAAGTTGCAGCGGGTGGTGATGTGCAAAGTAACGTGCATAATGTCGTCACTTCTCCACGTGAGTTGCCCCAGTCCGTCTGACGTCCTGGTTCGATCAGTCTTCTGGCTGCTGGACGATTTTGCGGGACTTGAGCCAGCCCAGGAAATCGTGGACTTGTGCCCGCAGTTGTTCCCTTGCCCGGGCGATGCCGTTTTCTCGGTCGTCTCCGAATGACCCCCCATGCTGCAGCGGATCGTAGAACACGACCGCATTGACGGTAGCCGAGGCCTGCAAGCGCTCGACCGTCTTCTGCGCGAGCGCCAGGAGGTCCCAGTCCGCCACGCTGGAGCCGTCGAATGCACCACCCGACAAGTGGTAGTTGCCGGCGGTTATTATCTTGACGGCGAGCTGGTTGTGCGTGTCGTAAAGTTCCACGGTATAAGGCTTTTTTGCGGAAGGCGCCGGCCGATGCCTGGCAGCAAAAAAGCCCGTTCTTAACAGCGGCTCGTCCCACTCCATCCCGGGGACCAGGTGGTCGCGATCGTCAAAAGACAGTCCCGCCCGCTGCAATTCAGCCAGCACTATCGCCATCGCCTCGTTCTCGCTCAAGAACACCGGCGCACCGATCACGACACAGCCGGTCGCCCCCCGGCCGTCTCCGTGGATGAAGACAGGAGCAACTGATGCTCGCTCCACGATGCTCTTGCCGGGTTCGGGGAGGTTGCTTGCCTGCGGGTCCGAGGGAACTGGCGGGGGGGCCGAACGCGAGGACCCGTCTGACGCAAGAGCCATCGGAGCGCTCAGGGCGAAGGTCGCGAGCAGACCCAAGGTCAAGCTCTTCCCGGCCCATCCCTGCGGAATGTGCCGAATGGTGAAAGATGGGTCGCAATTGTGCACGGCCAGGGTGGGATACCGAGGCGTTTCGTAGTTATCGAGTGGCCGGACCCTCAGATCATTTGTTCGGATTTTCATCTCAAGGATCCTCTTTTGTGGAAGCGGTGGAGTGGTCGGGCCGGCTGGTGCGCATGCCTTTTCGGAAGGCAACATAAGCCGTCCAGGCTCTCACCCGTGGAGACTCGTGACGGCTCAAGCGAGTAAGTGCCCGATCTCCCTCCAAGTCCACTAACTGACTGATCAACGTCTCGCTGCGATCCTCCTCCCGGTCCTGTCCAAGGAGGATCAGGATGCTTTCAATTGCCTGCTGCTTGGGAAGGTAAGCAGCGTGCCCGCCTTTGACAAGGGCCTGACGGACCTCGGGAAAGTCGCCGGCAAGCTTGATGAGGCGAAGGATTGCATCCTCCCCCTCATTGATCACCGTAGTTACGATCAACTCAAGCGGGGTATCCCGCGATCGGCGTTCCAGAAGCGTCCAGCAGACCGCTATGGCCTTCGGCCGATCAACCTTGAGCAGTGCCCAGAGCGCGTTCTCTCTCACCTCAGGGTACTCGGCCTCGTTCGTCGCGAGGCGCCTAAGGATCCTGGACGACCGCGCGTCTTCTATGCCGCTCAATACTCTCAGCGACGCCACCCGTACCTTTGTGGACTGACGCCGTTCCTTGGCCAGGATTTCGAGCTTTCGGACACAATCCCGTCCTCGCATGGAGCGAAGTTCAACCCACGCCTCGTCCTTCCGCGGCATCCCATAGCTGCCGACGCCAGCCGTTTTGCTGAGCACTGCGTCGAGCAGTTGCTCGGTGAGCGACGCGCCCTGACCGCTCGCCGTGGCTTGCTCGAGTACGGCCTCGACGTCATTCGGCTGACTGGATTCGAGCAACAGGATGGCCGCAAGTCTCCGGGTGTCGTCGTCGCGAGAGGCGTCGGCCAGGACCTCGAGTAGAATCGGCCGCGCATAGGACCTTTCGCAATCCGCTATCGTACGAAGGCATTCGCCAGCCAGCTGCGGGGACGAGGTTCGATCGGTAAGGAAGGTCTGCAGGAATGCCAGCACCTGAGGATCCGCTGAACCTGCCATGGCGCGGAACGCGCGCCACCGTTCCCGGGTCTTCAGGATCGGGACAGCATCTCGGGTGAGAAAGGGAGTCGCTTCAGGAAGCGGAATCCAGTCAAGGACCACGCACAAATGCGCTGCTGCATCGGCATCAGGCGCTCTCTGATATCGTGCCAGCAGCCTGCGCGCCAGGGCAACGGCTTCGTCGGATCGGCGCCAGTCGGGGTTGATTTTTCCAAGCGCGTGGGCAACTTCCCACCCGAGCTGTTGATCGCGTTCGAGTAGAAACAACAGCACGGGTTCGGCGGCGTGCCAGTTGCGCTCAGCCAGGTGCGCAATCATGTCCCCCCAGTAAAACGGCGACTTGTCGCCGGAGCTCAGGGGTTCTCCAGCCAGCACTTCGGTGAAGAATTCCGCAGAGCCATCTGCGTCCAGTTCGATCATCGGCATCAGCGCGAACCAGGGAGGGCGCTTCATCCCGGGCAAAGACCATCGGGAGGAGTCCGGGAAATTCTGCACGAACGATTCGAACAGCAGACGCGCCTCGGGTCTCCGACGCCATGAGGGATCAAGCCGGTCGAGCGCCCGGCGGAGCGCGTAAAAGCACTCGTGATCCAGAAGCCGGTCAATCAAGGGTGGAATGGCAGCGGGGTCTCCCAGCCGTTCCAGTGCGAGGATCGCCGCCTTGCGCACCTTGGCGCTCGTATCGGACAGAGCCTGGATGAGCGCTCCCATGCCTCGTTCGTCCTTCAAAGCGGCCAGCCAGAGGGCGGCAGCCTCTCTCTGTTCTACCGGAGCTGCAGGGGCGGCCAGCAGGGTTGCATATGTGGCGGTGGATTCCGCTTGAGGAGCGGCGATGGCAATGACCGACAGCGTGACAAGTGCGAAAAACAAAACGAGAGCTTTCACACGCATCGTTCCACCAGGGTCGACGTGATTCCGACGGGGCGCGCGGCGCTCCAAAAACGCCACCCGACAGTACGATGCAGAGACGTGGCGGTTGGTTCGATTTTTTGCGACTTCACGGCGCCCGACGGTGCGACGCCCCATAAGCGCTAACTTAAGTGGGCAAGGCCTGCTTTCAGGGCCAAGGGCCCGATTCGGTATGGCCTAGGGCGAAGCCCTAGGAATCAAGTGTGACGCGGGTTTCAGCGCTGAAGGCGCGACTCAAAACCCAGCGAAGGGGTGAAGATAACGTTGAATCGCGCTTATAGCGCTGAAACCCTCATGGTTCTGGTTCCTGGGGTTTCACCCCAGGCTAACCTGAATCAGGCCGTTGGCCTTGAAAACCAACATCTGCCAAACAAGTTAACGCTTATGGGGTTTCGCCCCAGGCTGACCTGAGTCAGGCCGTTGGCCTTGAAAGCTAACTCTGACAGTTAAAGTTAGCGCTTATGGTGCGACACCCCCCTCGGGCCTCTTGGATCGGGATCCCGGTCCAAAAAGCCTTGGCAGCCAGTCCTAAGAACGGTACTATTTGACTTGCCAAAAATTTGGCATTTGGTTCAGCGCAGGCGGCATTTGTCGTGCCTGTCGCGTAGACCGGGGGCGACAACAGTGCTAATGCTGATCTGGAAAACCTGGAACTGGTCCATCCGTGTTTTGAACCCGACCTCCTATGGCCGCAGCGAACGTTCGCCACAACCCCGAGAATGGCCCAGCCTTGTGGTCTACCTGGCCCTCGCTACGTTTTGCGGTTCCTGGGCGTCTGCCGGCGTGGACCAATGGTCCGGTAGCGGACCGGGGACCGCCGAAGTTACCCGTGTCATCGCCGATCCCGCCGGATCGGGAACGGTGTTCTCGGAGTTTCAGAACAACTTCATCCGGATGAGCACGGATGGCGGGACCACTTGGGTTCGGACAGGCTTGCCTCTGGACAATTGGAACCTCGGTTCGGTGGTCTTTGGTGCGGGTGGCCGCGACGCGATGCTTGCCGTTCTGAATCAGCGCCCAATAGCGGTACCGGTACTTCCCAGGATAATCCCCCCGCGGGTATATCGAACCGACGACAGAGGGGCGACCTGGTATGAGATTGAGCTGGCGTTGGCCGGGGTTGCGCCATCCCGCGCATATTTCGGACTGCTCTACGGCGCGACCCAGGAATGTTTCTATGTAAGCGTTGATGGAGGTCGGTCGTGGGCGCCTCGCGGTTCGTTCCCGCAAGAGTATTGGAGGTCCTACCCCGGGTTCGAGCTAACCGTTTCTGTCAGTGAATCGGAAACCATCTGGGTCGCGGGAAACCCCGGAATACTCAAATCAACCGATGGCGGTTGGACGTGGACTGCCGGGGGGCTCAACGAGCAGTACCTCTCACTTTTCGTGCTCTGCGGCCCGACGGGAAATGTCGCGCTGGCCGGTGACGAAACGCGGCTTTGGAGATCGACGGACGGCGGCGGGTCCTGGGTGGATGTCGGTCTGGGTGTTCACCAGATTGTCGCCGACCCGAATAACAGCTCGACCCTCTATGCCGCCGACGCGACTCACCTGTATCGCACATCTGATGCCGGAGCGCACTGGGAACCCATGTGGAGTGCGGATACGGACTATATTCGGGACCTGGCGGTCGTCGGAGGCGGGTCGCCGACGATTTACCTGGCAACACGCGACCGGGGGCTCCTGACAACTGCCGACGGGGCAGCTTGGGCTCCGGTCGACCTCGATGTTTACGCCTGGGCTGACTGCCTGCTCGCCGACCCGATGGACGATTTCGCCTTGTATGCCGGCGCGGGCCGGTTCTTCAGAACCACGGACGCCGGCGGAGCCTGGGCAGGCCCATCGGACGACGCTCCCGTTTTAGGGGCGGTGGACCTGGCTCTCGGTTCGGCGCCCAAGACGTTCTATGCGATTGCCGGTCAAATGAAGAACAAGGTGTATCGAAGTACCGACCGCGGTGCGAACTGGACGAAAACACTTGAGACGGCGGCTTACTCGCTCCTGCAGGTGGACGTGGCACCGAGCGAGCCGGACGTCGTGTACGTCGCAGAACACCGAGGTGTCTACCGTTCGACCAACGCGGGAAACTCATGGACCTACTCGAATCAAGGGTTGCCGAGCGCAGGGGTCTCCGGACTCTCGATTGATCCTTACGACAGCCAGTCAGTGCTACTGGCAACCAGCTCGGGACTTTTCCGCAGCAGTAACGGAGGTGTTTCCTGGGATGCGGTCGCGGACTTTTCTGGTGTCCGGGTAGACTCGGTGGCGTTTCATGCCCGCACTCTAGGAGTCGTTCTGGCGTCCGCCGCCCGGACACTGTATATCAGCGGCGACGGTGGGTTGAGCTGGTCGGCTCTTTGGGTTTTGGGAGAGCCTGTCGGTCGGATCTGTTTTGACCCCCTCAGCGACCAGACAATCTACGCCGCGAGCTCGTCGTATTTGTACCGGGGCAAGCTTGCTGAGGGCGCCTGGGCCCGGTTTGCGCCTCCCGAGGGCCAGATCACCGACCTCGTCCTTACGGCCACCGTGCCCTCAACGCTCCACGTGGCGACGAATTGGGGTGTCTACTCACTCGCCTTGGTTTCCGGTGACCAGTCGGATTTCGAGGTTACCCAGACTGTTTCCCGCAGAGGGCGCGATGGCGTCAATACCTTTACGCTTTACGTCACCAACCGTGGCCCGGCCGATTTCGGCGGGACGGTCAGGGTGGAGGATGTCCTTCCGGCGAATGTTTTCTTTGTCTCGGCCCGATGTCCGGGTTGGCGGATGGAGGAGATGGGCTATTACGGTTTGGTTTTTGCTCGCGAGGGCCTCTTCCCAGCCGGACAGACGAGTGAAATCGTCGTCAAGGCGCGAGCGACCGAACAGGCGACTAGCGCCTCTTCAAACCGGGTGACAGTCACTCCCAGCCTTCCGGTTGATAACTTCTTCTGGAACAATACGGCCCTGCCGGAGAGGCTCGAGCGTCGAGCTCGACCCTCTCCTGTGGGGTCCCGAGCGAATCGCGCAGTGAACGGCGACGGAACGCCCTCGAGGTGAAGAACTTCGCCCCGAAACACCTTCTGGGCCCGACGCAAGATCCTCGAAGCGGTCCCCTGCTCACTGTCCGTTTGACATTGCTTCTGGCCGCTTGCTAGAGTCCGCTTGTGCTCTGCGGGGAGAGGGGTTCCTGCAGGAGTTCCCCGGAATGAGTCGCTTCAGGTTCCTGGCAGTCTGATCCGTCTCTCCGTTGGTTTTCTGCAATAGGCGCGCTCTCGAAACGTTTTCGCAAGGGGAGGCTGAGAAACTCGTGCAGTGGCCTGCTCAACTCTGTTGCGTTTTCGCGTTATCGTCGGTCGGTTTGTTCGGCCAAAGCGAAACCTCCGCGGGCCCTCCAAGACCGCCGGAACGACGGCCTGATTTTCGGATCTCGAGCGTGGAAGTCCGGGTGGACGTCATCGTCACAGATAATCGTGGCCGGCCGGTGACCGACCTCGGCGCCGAGGACTTCGAGATTCTCGAGAACAAGGTTCCGCGGCAGGTCCTGAGCTGTTCACATATTCAGGCTGACGACCCGGTTCAAAAGCGGGCCCCTGCTCCGTCGGTCACGTCCCCACGGGGTTCGACACCGGAGACCCGTGAAGTCCGCCGGTGGATTTCTCTCATCGTCAATGACGCACTGATGTCCTGGTGGGAAATCGGTCGGGTCAAGGCGTGCCTGCGGCGGTTCGTGAACGAGCAGATGGGGCCTCATGATGCAGTCAGTATCATGCAGGTGTCAGGAGGCGCCGGTGCCTGGCTGCCTTTCACCTCCGACAAGGCGGTGCTCCTTCAAGTGATCGATCGCGTCCATTTCCAGCTGCAATCCCCCTGGGCCGGCTCCGATGAACTGATGGGGTTCGCGGACGCCTCAGGTGATCGCTCGGAAGCTGGCATTGCGCGCATGTTGAGCCGGAGGGGGCTGATGCGGAGCTCTCTCGCCCGGCTGCTCAACTCCTTCTTTACTTCGCTGAACCCCCTTATGGACGAGCTGAGCGGCCTCGAGGGGAAGAAACTGATGGTCATCCTCGACTGCAAATCGAGCCGCGCGGCGAGTGAAATGGACCCCTTGGAGTATCCTGAGTCTTCCCAGTATGAACGGCTGCTCAGCGACCTCAAGAATCGTCTCGCCGATCACGCGATTCGTACAGGAACCACGGTATACGCCCTCAACGTATCGGGCCTGGAAGTCCCGGGCATGGACATGGGGGGCCCAATGCCACGAATGAGGCCCCGGTTTGCGACCATCCCGGACTGGAACGAGGTGACGAAGAAAACTGGAGGATTCTACCGGGCCGACAATAGCTTCCTGCTCACCTCACTTGAGTCGGTGGTCAGTGATTCTGCCAGCTACTACATCCTCTCCTACCGGCCATCTACCGAAAGTTTCTCGGAACGCTTCAACCGAATCCAGGTTCGGGTGAAACGACCCGGCGTCAGGACGCGCGCACCCGAGGGCTTCTTTGGTGTTTTACCTGAATCTGCGGTGGCTGGGAAAGACGATGCCGATCGCGTGAAAAGAGCGTTGTATTCGCCCTTTGCTCACCAGGACCTGGACATCAAGCTCACCTCACTCTTCGCGCACAACCCGGATCAAGGGTCGATGCTGCGCTGCTGGGTGGCTGTCGATGGTCGCCGCTTGCAGTTTCAAGATCAGGCTGACGGCAGAAAGACAGGTTCGCTCGAGTTTCAGTTCGCCTTTTTTACGTCCGGAAATGTCCCGCTCTATTATCACAAGGCCCAGCGGGATATGGAGATGCTCGCCGATCCTGCCGCACAGGATGTCGTCAAACCGAAAGTGTTTGAAATCAATCTGACCTCGATGCGGCCGGGGGAATATATCCTCAGAGTGGCGGTGATGGACCGGTTGAGCAAGCGGCTCGGCTCGGCCTACGAGCTGGTTTCCGTTCCCCGTGTTGAAAGAGGGCGTCTGGTCCTGTCCGGACTGGTCGTGGGCGAAAACTGGCGGACTGATCGAGAAAGCGCAAGGGACGCGAGCACTCTCGAGGAGGCGTCGGGTCCAGGCGTGCGGCAATTCCGCCCGGGCAGCACGGTCAACTACGGTTTCGCTGTTTACAACGCTCGCAAACACCGAAAGACCGGGCTTCATGACGTCGAGTACGAAACGATCGTGTACGGGGAAAACGGGCGGATCTTCTCGGAAAAACCGCCGCTCGGGCTTGGGACTAAGAATCCTTCCGATGTAATCACGGTCTCCGGAAAGCTCAAACTGTCTTCTGGGATGAAGACCGGCCATTACGTTCTTCAGACGGTGCTGACCGATAAGCTGTCGAAAGCCAGGCAGGCGACGGTTGTCCGACAGATGGATTTCGAGGTCGTGAACTAAGCACGCTCAATGGACAGCAGCCGGGCCTGGTGTGACCAGGCTGCCGGTGTACACGTTGCCCACGTCGAAGGTCAGCCGGGACTTCTTAACGCCCTTTCCCGGGTCAATTCGGGCAAATCGTATCTCCCCCAGGACCCTCTGCGCGGTGCCATACGGGGACACTGCCTGGGTATTCACCGACTCGTAGTTCTGCCGCTCGGGAAGTCCCAGTTCTCGTCGAATCACATTGATATGTCTTTCACAATCGCCCAGGGGATCTGCCTTGCTGGTCGAATCGCGGAGCCGCAGGACCGCATGGGCGAGCTCGTGCAGCAGGGTGAGAGAGGGATCGAAGGCCGTTATAACGTCCGCTTCGCCTCTCAGCTGCTTGTAGTCGTGAAAATCCATCTCGACGCTCCAGAGCCCCTGCCTGAGTCTCGGAGTGACTTTTTCGTCGACGTAATCGAGTCTGGCCCGTATGCGGGCAAAGGCGACTGCTGGCGACTGGTAATGGCTCTCCACGGTGTACGAATCGCCCCCATCAACGACCGCTTCAATCAACGCTCTGGCGGTCGCCGAGCCGGCGACCAGGTTGGCGCGGTTGCCGGCAGTGAGGAAACCATATTCGTCAGTTGCGATCTCCATGAAGCCGGTCAATCGTTTCAGGTCCTGGATCAACGCCGCTTTCTGTTTGGCTGACAGCGGACGGGTCTGACTGAAGCATAGCCCTGGTCGAAAGTCCGCCGGGGGACTTGCCGCGTCCTGCGCCCGGAGCGGGGGCAGGCAAACGAGGATACACAGGATGCCCATGACGAATCGAACACGTGCCGGCCCTAACCACCCGAGACGGAATTCAACTGCTTCCTGCATTTTCTACCTCCGTCACGTAATGCGGAAACGGAGGTGAAAAGCGGTAAAGCAGTCAGAAGAACAAAAATATTGGTGACAAACAGAATCTCGGAACTCTGGTCGCTTCCCCACCGTAATAGTCCGAAGACGAGAAACAATCGGTTGTCCCGGTGGGCCGCAGGAACAGACTATGCCGGTGCCGCCCTCACATGAGGTAACACGCCTGCTGCAGGCTTGGAACGATGGTGACGAGGCAGCGCTGGATGAACTTGTGCCCCTTGTGTACTCGGAACTGCATCGGCTGGCCAGGCACTACCTGAGCGCCGAGAAACCCGGACATTTGCTGCAGACGACCGCCCTCATCAACGAAGCCTACCTGAAGCTGGTCGACAGTCGTGCGCCCCGTTGGCAAAACCGATCGCACTTCTTCGGGATTTCCGCGCGACTGATGCGCCGGATCCTTGTCGACTTCGCCCGGGAACGGAATGCCCAGAAACGCGGGGGTGGCGCCCAGCAGGTATCCATTACTGCCGGCTTGGCCGCACCCTGTGCACCCGATGAGGACATTCTGGCGGTCGATCAAGCCTTGTGCGCGCTGGCGAAGGTGGACGAGCGCAAGAGCCGCGTTGTCGAATTGCGCTTCTTCGGCGGTCTGGACGAGGAAGAAACGGCGAAGGCACTCGGCGTCTCCCGCGAAACGGTAAGACGCGACTGGCGGCTGGCAAAATCGTGGCTGTTGCGTTGGCTGTCTGAAGGAAAAATCAATGAAGCCTGATCCATGGAAACGCGTCGAAGAGCTTTACCATGCCATTCTTGAGAGAGAACCTCAGGATCGGGCCGGCTATCTCGCGCAAGCCTCCGGGGGAGACGAGGATCTGCGTCGCGAAGTCGAGACGCTGTTGTGCTACGACGACCGGGCTGCGGACTTCATCGAAACTCCCGCCTTCGAGTTCGCGGCCAAACATTGGGCATCGGACGCTTCTTCCAAAGGAATGGCTCAAACTGCAGCGCCATCACCAGTCCCCAGGCAGATCGGCACGTACGAACTGCTGGCTCCGCTCGCCAGGGGCGGCATGGGAGAAGTTTTTCTCGCGACGGACACGCGGCTGAGGCGCAAGGTCGCTATCAAGCTGATGCCCGTGGACTGCGCAACAGACGTGAGACGGGCGCGGCGTTTTGAGCAAGAGGCGCTGGCCGCGTCGGCACTGAACCACCCGAACATCCTCACTGTCTACGAGATCGGGCAGATCGATGGCCGGAGCTACATAGTGACCGAATACGTCGAGGGAGAGACACTCCGCGAACGCATCGCCGACCCAGGGAGTCCGCGGATAGGACCGGTCGAGGCGGTGAGAATCGCTTCACAGATTGCGAGCGCCGCCGAATCGGCGCATGCAGCCGGTATCATTCATCGGGATCTAAAGCCGGAAAACGTCATGATCAGGCCGGACGGGCTGGTCAAGGTTCTCGATTTCGGCTTGGCCAAGATGACCCCCTCGCAGCTGGAAGCCGAGAGTCCACTGCTTGAGAGGTTGAGCACCCAGAGCGGAATCGTGATGGGTACTGCGGCGTACATGTCGCCTGAGCAGGCACGGGGGCAGGATCTGGACCAGCGCACGGACATCTTCTCCCTGGGCGTAGTTCTTTACGAGATGCTGGCGCAACGCCGGCCGTTCGACGGACCGACCGCGAGCGATGTGATTGCAGCGGTACTAACGCGCGATCCTGTCCACCTCTCAGCCATTCGTCCCGACGTTCCAGCGAGTCTCGAACGAATCGTCGCGCGATGCCTCGAGAAGGACCCGGAGAAGCGTTTTCAAACAGCGGGCGAGCTGCGCTCTGACCTGGAGGCGGTGTCCTCGGTTCCCGAGGGGAAATTGGCGCGGTGGCGCCGGATCTCCGATCATCTTCCCCGAATCATCGGCGTGGTTCTCGCTCTCGTGGCTCTGGCCGTCGCGCTGGCATCCTTGTACGTGTCCGAAAACGGAGCCGTTCAGGAGCACGCAGCCGTGGAATATCCGGGAAAAAAGAGGCTCGAATCCAGGCAGCAAGGCTACGGGCCAGGTGCCAATTTTGCCTTCACGGTTCCCGATGGCTGGATCCTCTCGTGGTCGGACGCACCGGCCGTTTCACCCGACGGAAGGTACGTTGTGTTTTGCGCTCTGCCTGTGTCTGCCGAGGTGGGCAGGGAAGTGTCTCTCTGGGTGCGCGAGCTTGACACTCCGGAACCAAGGCCCCTGCCCGGAACCGAAGGAGGCACTTCGCCATTCTGGTCGCCTGACAGCCGCTTCGTGGCTTTTTGGGCGAAAGGCGTTCTCCGGAAGATCGCGATAGCGGACGGGGCAACCTCCACGGTATGTCGGGCCGGCAGAGGATTCGCCGGGACCTGGAGTCGGGACGACGTCATTCTATTTCCCACGCTCGTGTCCCTCGGCTCGCGACTATTCCGCGTCGCTGCAACCGGTGGCGAGGCGGTCTCGATGGATTCTTTCGCCGAGGGAGAAACGGCCCGGTACGATCCGCGGTTCCTCCCGGACGGAAGGCACTTCCTCTACTATTCCGAGAACGAAGATCGTCAGGCAAACGGTCTTTATGTGGCGTCTCTGGATTCGGGCAGGAATCGGAGACTCGTATTGAGGAATGCAGGCTCTGCGGTGTACGTTTCACCGGGATATCTCCTGTTCAGCAGAGGCAACGTCCTGATGGCCCAACGGTTTGACCTTCAGCGTCTGGTGGTCGCGGGAGAGCCGATCGCGGTGGCCAGGGGGCTCGCGAGTTACGCCGGTGACTCCTCAACACCGCTCTCGGCTTTTTCTGCATCTGACAACGGCTTGCTGGTTTGGAAGATGCAGGCCGGCGATGCACCTGGAAAGGAAATGACCTGGTTTGATCGCTCGGGACGGCGGCTCGGTACCGTCGGCGGGCAAGGCGAATACTCGGGTCCTGCCCTCTCGCCCGATGAAACCCGGCTTGCCGTTGCTCGGTCCGACCAAGGGGCAGAGACCCGCGATCTCTGGGTCTTCAACCTGGCGAACGGAACCGGTTCCCGCCTGACTTCCGATCCGGCCGACGACTTTAACCCGGCGTGGTCTCCTGACGGCAAGTGGATTATCTTCACCTCGAACCGAGCCGGCGCGCGCGATATTTGCCGGGTTCCTGCCAACGGAGGAATCACCGAAAGAATAGTGAAATCCCGGCTGGATAAGCACGTTGAAGACATCTCACCCGATGGGCGGTTTCTCATTTTCAATGCGCGCGCAGCGACCGGTGCTTCGTCTGTCTATCGCGCACAGATCGCCAGACACGACCTCTACGTTTGTCCGATCAACGACTGGGGTAGGCTCACCAGGTTTTTGAGCACTCCCTTCCGAAAGCATCAGGCTCAGTTCTCACCCGACAGCCGTTGGGTTGCCTACTGCTCGGAGGAGGCCGACGGCCCGGAGATCTTTGTCAGAGGGATTGGCGCGGATGGCGTTGCGTCGGCCCGCAAGTGGCAGGTTTCGCGCAACGGGGGCTCTCAACCCCGGTGGCGGGGCGATGGGCAGGAGTTGTTTTACCTCGAAGGCAACACCCTGATGAGTGTTGCGGTTGATAGCCGGGATGCCACGTTTTCCGCAGGCTCGGCCAGCCCCCTTTTCAGCGCCGACATCGATAAGGAAGAGCGAAGGAACCGCTATTTGTTGACCAGAGATGCTCGTCGTTTCCTGGTTATCGCTCGCAGCCAGGTAGCCGCCGACTCAACCATCGGGGTTCAGCTCGACTGGCTCGGCGCGCTGGGGCAGTAAGGTGTTGGTGAAACGCGGACACTCATGAAGCGCGGACGTCGACGTCCGCGCTGGGATCGCGGGCATCTTGCCCGCGCGCCGGGCGTTTCCGCGTTGGTCCGACTTCCAAGTCGGACACCGGCGGGCAGGATGCCCGCCGTGCGGACGGGACGTCCGCGCTCCCAGTGGGTACAAGACGTCCGCGCTCCATGAGATTGCTCCGTCACGCTCTTACTTGACCTCGGTGGCGGCTCCGCTGGTCACGGCCCGATCCAGTAGCGCAGACATGTCGGCCTCCGCCTTTGCCGATGCGGCTTCCATCTTGCGGCTCAGGACGTTCATCTCCTCGCTCAGCGCGTTCATCTGCTTGCTCAGCTCGCCCATCGGGGGGCTGAATGTCTCCATCCGTTTGCCCAGTTCTTCCATTTCGCGGCGCAGCTGCTCCATCTGGGGCTCCAGCTGCTTGCGCTCGTTTTCCAGCTGTTGCCTCTGGGATTCCCCCATCTGTCGGTCTTCACTGGCCGCGCGCGCTTGTGCCTGACGGGCCGCCAGCGCAGCCTGGCGAGCACCGAGTTCACCCTGCCGCGCACCGATCTCCCCCTGCTTGCGGCCGATTTCCGCCTGGCGTTGGCCGATCTCTGCCTGTTTGGAGCCTATCTCTCCCTGCTTTGCTCCGATCTTACCCATCTCGCCGCCGATCTGTTCGACGGGCCGAAACAGCTCCTGAACTTGCTTGATGACCGCCGGATCGCGCGAAATGTACTCCCGGCCGCCGCGACGGAACCACAGCATCTGTTCCCCGGCTCGGCGAAATCCCTCCGCCCGCCTGACGTCATCTTCCGAGCCGGACATCATCCGGTTGCCGTCAATAAAAAGCACATACGAGAACTCCCTCGCGCGTGTTGAGGCCCTGCTTGCCCGAGCCTGGACGGGGACCGCAGTAGCGGCCGGATGAGGAGCCGGTCGAGCGGCGACGGCCGCCGCGGGATGAGCCGCTGGTCTCGGAGCAACCGCATGAGTCGGGTGACCCGGTGTTGCGGCGGGCGCCGGTTGGGGCTCGGCTGCCTGGGCGCGCGGCGTGCTCGCCGGCGCCGGCTCCTGTGGCACAGCCCGAGCAACAAATTCGACCGGTACGATTGCGCAGGCGGCTAGCAGTGCGGTGATCCAGGCGAGCTTTCGCAGCCCGGTGCTCTTCCTTGATACGTCGCGAAGCATGGTAATCCTCCGTTTAAGGTGTGAATGCGAGCTCGAGGTTCCCGCCGCGGCCAAACCCGGCGCCATCCGGGACACCCCGAGTGCCAGCAAAAGCCGGCCATAGTCGACCGCCGGGGCGCCGAGCTCCCGAACAACCGCCGCATCGCAGGCTGCCTCCCGTGTCAGCTGGTACTCGCGAACGGCGATGCGAACCAGGGGATGAAAGAAGAACAGGCGTTCGGCCAACGCCGGGACATAACCCAACAGTGGGTCTCCTCGTCTCAAGTGCAAAAACTCGTGGGCGAGGGCCATCCGCTGTTCCGAGGGCCGCAGGGCCAGGAAGCACGTGGCCGGCAAGAGCACGACCGCGCGGGGGAAGCCGAGAACCAAAGGCGTGTCGACTTCCGACGAGAGGCAGACGGCGGGAATCCTTTTCAACCTGAGGGACGCGGCCAGATCGGCTGCGAGTGTCTGGACCTCATAGGGCGCAGCCACCGCGCGGGTCGCGATGCTAACGGTCTTACGGATGCGCCTCGCTAACAACGTGACCAGCAACGCCAGGACGGAAAGCCAGAGTCCGAAAGCAAGGGACGGCCAGATCGTCGTCGGCGCGGTGGCAGCCGGAGCCGACGCCTCATCCGGTGTAATCGAAAGACCTTCGGCGGGCCGCACTTGCGCGAGGGAGCGCTCCTCGCCAGATCTGTCGCGCCCGACCGTGTCAAACTGTGCTGAAAATTCGGCTGCTGGGGCACTGAGCACAGGGAGCGGGAAGGGTTCGACCCACACGAAGGCCACGACCAGCTTGAACGCGGCCAGCCACCAGAGCATGCATCGGACCGAGGCGGGAAGCCGCGGCAGCAGGCGGCAGAGACTCCAGACGAACAGCACGAAGACGGCTCCCTGGAACGATGCGCGAATGAGGCTGTCAAGCACTGCGGGCGCCGCCGCAGCGTAGAGTCCTTCCAGCCACCCCGTCATCGCTCATCTCCTTTCTCTCGCTCGGATTGCAGCTTCGAGACGAGCTCCTCGAGCTCCTCGAGCTCGCTTTGGGACAGCTTTCCGGTCTCGCTCAGATAGGCCACGAAGGGTGTAACTGAGCCCCCGAGGCTCTTTTCGACGAACCGGCCGACAGCCTGGCGCAGCAGTTCCGAAGACGACGTCCGGGCGCGGTACCGGAACACGCCGTCCACGAGTTCTCGAGTCAGGTAGCCTTTTCGGCGCAGCCGCTCCATCATTGTCAGCACCGTGGACCGGGCAAGTGTTCGCTCTTTCCCGAACCCGTCCGCCACTTCTCCGACTGTGGCGCCCCCGCAGTCCGCGACGTGTCGCAACAGCGCCAGTTCCTGTTCTCCGATTGTCTTTTCGGCCACTTGTCCTCTCCTTGACTACATCTGTCGTTACGATATTATCGATGATTACACGTGTAGTCAAGCGCGGAGTGAAGGCGGCGTCAACCGGACCGCAAGAATCGGAATCAGAGCGCGTCAACAGTAATCTCGTTCTCTCGATGAGCATTGGGGCGGGTTGGGCACAGTTTATGTGGCCAGGCTCTCTGAATGGTCAGCTGGTCAGCTGGTCAGCCGGTCAGCCGTAGACGAAGCTTCAGTTTCAGGACACTTGGTAGTACATTCCGACTTATGAAAAGCGTCTGCGTACTTGCGCTTTCGTTCCTCTCGGCCATGTCCTGTCTCGGAGCTGACCTGCCTCGATTTCGCGAGGTGACGGTTACGACCGATCTGAAGATGGGCTATCAAATCGTCGTGGCGGATCTGACCGGCGACGGGAAGAAGGATATTATCGCCCTCGACGAGCGCTCGACGGAGCTTGCCTGGTTTGAAAACCCGGGCTGGGAACGCCGCGTCCTGGTGGGCGATGTCCCGCGTCCAATCAATGCGGCGGCGTGGGACGTGGACAAGAACGGCACACCGGAAGTCGTCCTGGCGCACGGCTTCGAGACCAACCCGGAGAAAAGCCAGGGTATCGTGCTTCTGCTGACGGCCGGGGCCGACGTCCGGTCGCCTTGGACACGCCGCGAAATCGACCGCATTCCGACGGCGCACCGGGTGCGCTGGATCGACATGAGCCGGAATGGGCCGAAAGGCCTGATCGTGGCGCCGTTGGTGGGCTTGCAGGCGCGATCGCCCGAATTTGCCGATCACGTCCCCGTTTACCTGTACGCCCCGGGTGAGTGGAAGCGCAGCCTGCTGACCGAACAGCCGTGGGGAGTACTGCACTCTATCCTGCCCGCCGTCTTTGAGGGACGCGGCGAGCGGCTGTTCACCGCAAGTTTTTCAGGGATTCATCTGTACACGTCACAAAAGCGCGGGAACTGGAAAGCGGAACTCATCGCGAAGGGCGATGCACGCCCTTGCCCCCAATGCGGGACCAGCGAGATCAAACTCGGACAATTAGGTCGGACTCGTTTCATTGCCACGATCGAACCGTGGCATGGCAATCAAGTTGTTGTTTACCTGAAGAATGGAAACACCTGGAAACGCCGGGTTCTTGAAGAGGGCATGGTCAACGGACATGCTCTCGCGGTAGGCGATCTCAACGGCGACGGGCGTGACGAAATCGTGGCAGGCTTTCGGGGAAAGGGCTTTCAGCTGTACGCCTTCACGGCTGAGGACGCTGGCGGGCTCAGCTGGCGGCGCGAAATCCTGGACGCCGGCGGAATAGCCGCCGCTGACTGCAGGATCGAAGACCTTAATTCAGACGGCCGGCCGGACATCGCCTGTATCGGCGCCTCCACCGGTAACGTAAAGATTTACGAAAACCAAGGTGCAGGCGAGAGACATCATGCACCTTAGGCACCCGGCGGTTAATGACCCCAACGGGGTCACGTAGTAAAGCCCGGGGTTGCCCGCGTTTTGGGCGGGCTACCCCGGGTCGGGGGCTTTGCAGACGGCCAACCCTGAAATGGTTGCGTATCGAGCTCGGTAAGCAACCCTTTCAGGGTTGACACTTTAGGTCGTCCCACCCGGGGTAGCCCGCCCATAACGCGGGCAACCCCGGGTTTTGCTACGCAACGCCTGCGGCGTTGACACGACTAGACATCGGCCTAGCCAGAACTACCCTCCAAACCCTTTTTCGACACCCTCTGTTGTGCGCGGCTCCATTCGATCGCGCTTCCGTTTGGATCTGCCCCTCCAGCTGATTCCTTGGTTGCGGATTCTCGCACCAGGGAATCAGATCCGCAAGCGTGGGAAAGGAGAGCGGGTCTTGGTCTTTTGGAGCGCGGACGTCCCGTCCGCACTGGGATCGCGGGCATCTTGCCCGCGCGCCGGGCCTCCTGCCCGGCGTTGGATTTGGGGGGGCGATTACCTGGTTGCGGTCGGCTCTGAACGCCGGGCAGGAGGCCCGGCGACTCGAGTTTATACATTTCTTCGGCCTGAAAGGCCGAGACATATTAGCCCAGGGCGGAGCGTGTCTTTCGCGTAGCCCTGGGTTTCGGGCCGGTCTGACGCAGAGCCCTGAAAGGGCGAGAGAGTTGCACCGGAGGAGGAAC
>CAYQYP010000305.1:0-9385 GCA_964421755.1 uncultured Acidobacteriota bacterium | reverse complement strand
GGCGAGGGGCGAGTTCACTCGGCCAGTCGTTTGATTGTGACGCTCAGGATTCGGTTGATTTCCTCGGCCTGACCCACTCGGCACTCCACAATTTCGGGTGGCAGCCAGTGGCGTAGCCGCCGATAACGGCCCTGCGTTTCTCTAAGAGAACCCCGGGCGATAATCAGGAAACGACGGTATTCGACCGTGGATTCACGACCGTAGCCTTCCTCGATGTTTGAACACACTGAGTCGGCGCTCGACAGTTGCTGACTAACGAGGCGTTCAAACTTGCGGTCAGCGAGGAAACGCGTCATATCGTCGACCACGCCGTCAAACAACTCCATCGCCTTCCGATACGCGCCGAATTCTCCAAGATTTCCACTACTCATGATTCGCCAGATCTACAGCAAGTGTGCACTCGCAGCCTGACATCACTCGCCCCTTGCCACTCGCCACTCGCCACTTGCCACTTGCCCCTTGCCACTCGCCACTTGCCACTCGCCACTCGCCACTCGCCATTCCCTGTAAAAACTAACAGTTACGCTGTCGCGAAGTGGCGAGTATCGTCGGACACTGTGATGAAGGGGGCAACCTGGTGAGACTGCGGGTCCTCTGAGAGATAGAGGAGGCTTTGCGATGAGAATCGCTTGTTTCTTTTTGGTGCTTATATGGATGATTCAGGTCTCTTTGCTCGCGGCGAGCCCTCAGGAAAAGGCTCGGTCGGAGCCTCAGGAGCCAGTCGTACCGAAAGAAAACCACGCTGATCTCACCGTAGAACAAGTCCAGGTGCTGATGGAATTGGAGACGATCCAGTTGAAGTTCCTGGTCCGAGATTCCGAAGGAAGCTTCATGCCCAACCTCACAGCTCGGGATTTCACGGTGATCGAAAACGGGCACGAACAGAATGTCGCGCTCCTGAAGGAACAGCAGGTGCCGATCAGCACTGTCGTTATGGTCGACAACAGCATTAGCACCTCGCAGTTTCTCTCAAGGGCGGCGCAAGTCGCGGTCGATTTTTTCAAGGGGCTCGCACCAGACGGCTCGGCATTCGTCTTGTTTGCGGAGCGGCCCACGCTCGTCATCGACTGGACCGAACAGGGTAAGGATCTGAGTCGGCAGCTGAGTGACGTCAAACCTGACGGGAAGACCGCGTTGTATGACTCGGTCATCTGGGTGTCCAAGAACATGTTCGAGGAGAAACCGGGAAAGAAGCTCATAGTCCTCCTGACCGATGGGATTGATACGATGAGCAGGGCTTCCTTTCAGGAGATGGTGAAGGTGACCCGGGACCAGGGGATCACTCTTTATCCGATCATCTACACGAATCGATACCTCGAGAACTACCGGCGGAATCTCAGAAACTTCTCCGGCTACCGACGCCCACACCGCATCAGCGGCCACTTCCACAACTTGATTGTGATGCAGAATCGGTTCATCGATCAGAGTCTGCGTTTCGGTGGACGGACGATCTTCTCAGACGAATTCAAGGACCTTCAGCACATCTACGGCGACATCATCCACGAGATGAAGAGCCAGTACGTGATCATGTATCAGTCAAGAGATCTCGATACAGCAACGCGTGACGTGCTGGTGCGAACCAGGAACGCTCCGGGACGAGTTTTCATCGACGTCAGTCGCTGAGAAGATGCGTGTTAATTGCTACCAGCTTGCAGCCAGGCGGCCGGTCAAGGCCGCCGGCACTCAGAGATCGATGGCGCTTTCTCTGAGACAAACATTTTTCTAGGAAGAAGAGATGCCATGAATCCGAAACCAAGCCGCATGAACTTGACAAGCTACCACCTCGTGGCTGTGCTTTGCGCCGTACTCCTGGTGCCCGGCGACGCTTTTGCGTTCCTTCAGTCGACTCCGAACGCCCAGGCACAAGCATCGCCAGCCAAAGAGTCGGTCAAGCTCTCGGCAGACCAACTGGATTCCCTGGTTGCGCCGATTGCCCTGTATCCCGACCCGCTCCTCGCCCAGGTTCTGGCGGCGTCCACCTATCCCCTCGAGATCATCCAACTTCAGCAATGGCTGACAAAAAACCCGACGCTGAAAGACAAGGCGCTCGCCGACGCTGTGATGAAGCAACCTTGGGACCCAAGCATCCAGGCCATGGCCGCGCTGCCCGATGTGGTCAAACGCCTGGCGGAGGACATTCAGTGGACCGCGGATCTGGGGAATGCCTTCCTTGCGCAACAGTCCGACGTCATGGACGCCGTTCAACGCATGCGTCAGAAAGCCCAGGAAAAAGGCAATCTGAAGTCTACCGAACAGCAAAAGGTGGAGACGAAAGTCGTCGAGAACAAGCAGGTGATTGTGGTCGAGCAGGCGAACCCGCAGGTTGTTTATGTTCCCTCGTATGACCCGGTGTATGTTTACGGGCCGCCGGTCTATCCGTATCCGCCGATCTACTATCCACCGCCCGGTTATTACTACGGAGCCATGGCCGTCTCGTTCGGAGTGGGAATGGCCATGGGCGCCGCCTGGGGCGGGGGCTGGGGTTGGGGTTGCGGCTGGGGCGGCAACGACATCGACATCGACATCGACAATGACTTCAACCGTAACAGTAACCGGAACGTCAACCGGAACACTGACCGGACGAACGTCGGAAACCGGGCCGGCGCCGGCAACACCGGTAAGTGGCAGCACAATTCTCAACACCGGGGCGGGGCGCCCTACTCGGACCGGGCAACGGCCAACAAGTATGGTGGGGCGGCGCGAGGCGATTCGCTTTCCAACCGCCAAGCGAGCGCACAGCAGCAAATCTCGAGGGACGGCGGCAACCTCGCGAGCAGCCGCAGCAGTGGGAGTGGTGTCAGCAGCCGCAGCAGCGGGGCCGGCATCAGCGATCGATCTTCCGGAGGCAGCTACAGTAACCGCTCCGGCGGAGGCGGGAGTGAACGCATCGGCAGCCGGGATATGTCGCGCAGCAGCGGCAGCAGCAATCGTTCCGCATGGGGAAATGGCTCCGGCAGTTACAGTGGAGGCAGCGCGAGGTCAAGCAGCTCCAGAGGATATTCCAGCTCTCGTGGTAGTGGAGGTTTTCGAGGCGGCGGCGGTCGCCGGCGATAGCCGAAAAGAGGTAGAGAAGAATGAGTGCAAGAAGAGAACGAGCATCGGTGACTTCGCGTTTCAGTTTCCTGGGTTTGGTCTGGCAAGTCTGCTTCATAGCGTTTATGTGGCCAATGGTGCAGACCGGCCAGACAGAGACGCCAAAAACGACGAAAGCGGCGTCAAGCGCACCGGCTCAGCCGCGAACGTTCGCGACACCGCAGGAGGCCGCCGACGCACTCATCGATGCGGCGGAGAGATTCGATGTCGCGGCGCTCGAGCAAATGTTCGGTTCCGCTGGCAGGGACATAGTGCTCACCGGTGAAACTCTCCGTGATCGGGAGTCGGCCGCAGCGTTTGCCGCGGAAGCCCGTAAAAAGAAGAGCGTTGTCGTGGATCCGCAACACAAGGACCGGGCGCTTCTCTCAGTCGGCAATGAGGATTGGCCATTTCCCCCACCCCTCGTCAGAAAAGCGGGGAAGTGGTCCTTTGACGCTGCGGCGGGACGCGAGGAACTGTTCTACCGGCGTATTGGGGCAAACGAGTTGGATGCGATCGAAATCTGCCGGGGCTACGTCGAAGCGCAGCATGAATATGCGCTGGAGAAACGCGACGGTTCCAGAGTGAACCAGTACGCCCAGCGCATCGTCAGCACACCGGGCAAACAGGATGGCCTGGCCTGGCAGAATCCCGACGGAACATGGGCCGGCCCGGTCGGCCTAAAGATCGCTGAGATAATTGAGAAGGGCTACACCGGGCCGCCGGAGCCCTACCATGGCTATTTCTTCAAGATTCTTAAGGGCCAAGGCCCCGCCGCCCCGCTCGGTGAAATGGATTTCCTGGTAAAGGGGGCCATGATCGGCGGCTTCGCGCTGGTCGCGGCCCCTGCTGAATACGGTGTCACCGGAGTGAAGACCTTCATCGTCAGCCACGACGGTATCGTGTACGAGAAGGATCTTGGCCCCGGCACTCTCGACTCCTTCAAGGCCATGGAGCGTTATAACCCCGACAAAAGCTGGAATGTCTCGAAGTAATAAGTGATTTGCCGCGGCTTGGTACTTGACAGGATTTGAGGCTGGGCATCTGGCTTGTTTTCCCTCGGGGCCCGAACGAACCATTCAAACACGGCGGATGGTGGTTGCGGGCGTAAGCTATTGATTTTGGCCGTTGAAATGGGATAATGGTTCAATAGAAACCTGCACTACTTTCCCCTTTTCGTAGTGAATCCTGAAACACGAGGTATCAGTCAGATGAGATCATTACCACGTTGGCTCGCCGAGGCGGTTTTGTCCCTATTTCTAGCAGCGCTTCTTTTCCCGCCGAACCTGCTGGCGCAGCAGCAACAGCAGCAACAACAACAGCAGCAGCAGGAAACAACCATCACCGGATGCCTGACTCCGGGCGACCGGGCCGGATTCTATACGTTGCGCGAGGAAGGCACGGGTTTTAGCATTCCTGTCGCCGGTCCCGCTGATCTGAAGCAGGCCTCAGGCAACCACAGAGTGCGGCTGACTGGCAGGCTTGTGCAGGAGAGAGGCGGCGATCTGTTCCGAGTCACCCGTGTCGAAGATCTTGCACCTACATGCGAACCCACCTTCCCGCTCGCCGTTTCGATGGAGGGAATACGCGATGTAGTCGGGCGCGCCACGTTTGGAATCAATGGCGGTGTTGGCCTTGACCCCGAGCTCATTTATCTGGGCGCACAGGGTCAGTTCGGGCCGATCTTCAGGAATACCTGGTTTCGTCCGAACTTCGAGTTTGGATTCGGCGAGCTTACTGACAGAGTTTCCCTCAATCTCGAGGCTGTTTACTTCCTGCCGGTGATTGCCCGGGGTACACGCACCGGCAGGGAGGACGTCTTGAGCATCTACCTGGGAGGGGGGCCTGCATTTCAATTGAGCCACAGGAATTTCGAAGAGCGGGATGTCAATATTGATTTCGGTGACTGGGACTATGACACCGGACTCAATATCGTGATGGGTGTCATAAAGAGGCGTGGTCTGTTCACCGAACTTAAGGCCGGGGTTTACGGCAGTCCCAGCCTCAGAATCATCGTGGGCTACAATTTTTGGTAAATCGGATACTTTCGAGGCAATTGCAAAAATCCTCGTGATCCGCTCCAAAAACGAATATCGAATATCGAAGTCGAATGTCGAAGGGAGGGAAAAGGAATAGTCGTTTCAACATCACGACTGTGAAGCGGAAGATTTCACGAGAGCTCCCAACTTCGACATTCGATATTCGATATTCGATATTCGCTTTGGAATTTTTGCAACCGGGACGCCCGTTCGACTTACTCAGTCTTGCGAGCCAGGTGTGCGACAGCGTGTCCGGAAACGGCTCCAATGCTTCAGGGGCCACGGCGGACAGTCTAGGTGTCGCCCGCGTTTTCGATCACAGGAACTCGGGCAACGAGCCGGGTCCCTTTGAGCTTGACACTATTGATTTCCAGACTCCCACCGAAAAGCCTGAGCATCTCCCGTATTCCCAACACCCCAAACGACCCTTTCGGAATAGCGCCCGGATCGAAACCCTTTCCGTCATCCGTCACGATCAGATGCAATTCGTCCTCTTGTTCAAAGAGCTCGACCTCGAGCTTGGTCGCCTGGGCGTGTCGCCGCACGTTCGCGATAGCTTCCTGGCAGATGCGGTAGAGGGCTAGACGCTTATCAGCACCCAGCCTTACCTCCCGGGTTACACATATCGAGCACTCGAGCCCAGTTCTTTCCTGAGTCGTGCGAACGAGATCGGTGAGCGCCGCACCCAGGCCCACGTGATCAAGCAAGGAGGGCCGCAAATCAGACCCCAGCCGCCACACGGTTGCGATGGCCTGATCCAGGGCCTCAAGCACACCCGGCTCGTTAGCCCCCAACCCTAGCTTGGCAGCCGCTAGCAGCTGCGCAACGTTGTCTTGCAATTCAGCTGCAATACGGGAGCGTTCCTCCTCTTGCATTTTGATAAAGTGAACAACCATCTGCCTGAGCTCGGTTTCCATCTCCCGCTGTCTTTGCGACTGTATATTGATAACTTCAATCACCGATTCAAGACAACACGTGCCCGTATGCTGGCACGCAGATCGGATTGCCTGGATAATTACCGACGGACCAAATTCGGGATTCATGCTATGGAAGACCACCCTCGAAGAGAATTCGCCGAACCCATTACCGAGACGCGAAAGACTGGCTCGCCAAGGCCACATCACAGTCTTTCGATTTCCTTATGGTGGGTTCTTAGTTCGGGTTGGATAGCACGGACTGTGCCAAATGGCGATCTTGAACTGAAGTCATTCTGGTTCAGCTACTTATCAAGAATAAGCTAAAAATCGCTGAGCGGAAGGAGGAGGCCGCCCTGCGGCTGGACCACAGTTGAGTGCGGTATCCCCACACTCCAAACCGTAGTTCTCAATTGTCGTCGGATTTCAATCCTTGCGCCCGAGGCTCTCCGAAAGCGAGGCCATGCTTCCGGTAGAGGGCATACAGCTGCGTGGCGGAGAGTCCGGCGACCGCAGTGGCATGTTTGATCTTGCCTTGGGCGTATTCCGAGAGGAGCTCCAAGTACCTCTTTTCGGAGAGCCGGCGTGCATCGTCGATGCCCAGGGGCATCGCTAAGAACCAGTCGGGTTCAGGAGAGGCTTCGGGGGGAGGGCCGAGCAGTTCCTTTTTCAGGTGAATGCGGATGGCTGGAGGAAGGTGGTTCGGATAAAGTGTGGGAGAGTTGCCGGCTGTCACATAAGCGCTTTCGATGGCATTCCGCAGCTCTCTGACGTTCCCTGGCCAAGAGTAGGACTGCACGGCCTCGATGAGGTCAGGAGAGAACGCCCTGACCCCTTTGCCGTAGAGGTCGTGCATCTGTTTCATGAATTGGCTCATGAGCTGTATATAGTCCTCCCGGCGAGAGCGCAGCGGGGGGATCTCAATGTGGATCGTGCGGATGCGGAAGAGCAGGTCTTCCCGAAACTCACCCTGCTTTACCATTTCGTCCAAATCCCGGTGTGTGGCAGCAATCAGTCGGAAATCGGATTCAACCTCACGCGAGCCGCCCACGGGTCGAAAACGTTTCTCTTGGAGAACACGCAGGAAATTCTTCTGGATTGAAAGCGGCAAGTCACCGATTTCGTCGAGAAACAGTGTCCCTCCATCGGCCTGCTTTATGAGTCCCGGGCGGCTGCGTTCGGCACCGGTGAACGCCCCTTTTTCGTGGCCGAACAGGGTGCTTTCAACGAGGCTTTCAGGGAGGCTCGCACAATCGACCACCACGAACGGGAGCGCGCGACGTGAACTGTTCGCGTGCACCAGCCATGCGATCATCTCTTTGCCGCTCCCTGTTTCTCCGCTGATCAGGAGACTGGCGGTGCTCCCCGCTGCCTGGGCGGCAAAACCCAGGCAGTGGTGCATGAGCGGACTGACAGCGACGAAACTGCCTCGATCGAAAGTTGTCGTGTTGCGCGATTGCATGCAGCCCTCGTGGTATTGGAGGGCGCGACGGAGAGTCAATATGATTTCGCTGAGGTGAGCCGGTTTCTGGAGGTAATCCCAAGCCCCGGTCTTGATGGCCAACTCGGCGCCTCTCAAATCGGCGAGCCCCGTCATGATGATGACCTCAGGGCAGGTGGACATGAATCGAAACACCGGGATGGCGTCCAACCCGCTTCCGTCCGGAAGATTGACATCCAGCAGGATAACTTCGAAACCATCGGATGAAGCCATTTCGATACCCTTCTCAAGCGTACAGGCGAAATCCGCTTCATACCCGAGCGAGCGGCAGGTCGCTCGGAGCAGCATACACAGATCCTTATCATCGTCGATGATGAGTACGTTTGGCATCACAACTCTCCTGGCTCCCCCGATCCCGTGCGCTTTTCCCGACTATCGACCGCGCGTCTCACTGCGGCTCCCAACTCCTCGGCCGTCAACGGCTTGTAGAGGAGATCGAAGATCCCAAGCTGCCGGACTGATTCTCGGTCGACCTGGTCACCGTAGCCCGTGCACAGAAGGACCGGAATTCGGGGCCGGCTCGAGAGAATCTCTCGAGCCAGGTTGATGCCCGTAATCTCGGGCATAGTCTGGTCGCTGATTACCAGATCGAAGGCGTTCGGGTCGCGCAGGAAAATTTTCAGGCCGTCACTGCTACGCGTGGCAACCGTCACGGCATATCCGAGCTGCTGAAGCAGGTCCTTTCCGGCTGCTGCCAAAGCCGGCTCGTCATCGACCATGAGAATCCGCTCATTTCCTCGAGCGGGCGCTTTGCCCTGAGTCTCTTTGCCGTTCGAGGGGAGATCAATTTCCGGCAGGTAGATACGAAAGACACTCCCTTGCCCTACCCGGCTTTCGACCTGAATGTCGCCTCCCTGACCAGAGACAATACCCCTCACGACCGCCAGACCCAGACCTGTCCCCTCACCGGGCCTCTTCGTCGTGAAGTACGGATCAAAGATTCGCGCCATGGTTTTGCTGTCCATTCCGTGCCCCGTGTCGGACACCTCGAGGCAGACGTGCTTTCCCGGCTGCAGAGGGGGCAGCGGATCTTCAAGGATGGTTTTCGACAGGCGAACGGAAAGCGTTCCACCGTCGCTTCTCATCGCATGCAGGGCGTTTGTGCACAGGTTCATCAGGACCTGGTGGAACTTCCCCGGGTCACCCATGATTGTCCCCGCATCCGGGTCGAGATCCGCTTGCAGCTCCACGTTTGAAGGCGCTACCGATTGAACCAGGCCGACAACCTCGCCCGCGACCGTGTGAACCGCAAACGGTGTACGTTCTTGCTCCTCGTGCCTGGCCAGAGAGAGGAGCTGCCGGACCAGTGCCTTGGCGCGCAAGGTTGCGGTGCAGATCTGCTCCTGGTACGGGAGGATCTCCTTTTCCGCGGAAAGCGACCACTTCGAAAGCTCGGCGTTGGCCAGGATAATAGCCAGGATATTGTTGAAGTCGTGGGCGATCCCGGCGGCGAGTTGGCAGGCCACCCCCATCTTCTGTGCGGCCTGCAGCTGCGACTCGAGTTGCACCTGGCGTGTGACGTCTCTCTTCAGGGAGACGAACCCGACAATGTCGCCGGTCGGGCCCTTTAGGGGTGTGATGATCGTATCCATGTGGACCAGCGATCCTGCCTTGGTACGGTTGATCAGCCTCCCTTCCCAGTTCTGGCCGCTCAGGATCGTCTCCCACATTTGCCGATAGAAATCGCCGTCATGCATTCCGCTCTTCAGAAACCGAGGGTTGCGTCCGATCGCCTCTGCCCGGGAGTAGCCGGTGATCCTCTCGAAAGCAGGGTTGGCGTAACTGATGACACCGTCCAGGTCCGTGATAATCACATCTTCCGCGGCCTGTTCCAACGCCGTTCCCAGCTTTCGGATCTT
>CAYQYP010000304.1:0-23476 GCA_964421755.1 uncultured Acidobacteriota bacterium | reverse complement strand
GAAAATGCTCGAGTACAAGGCGGTCCGGGACGAAGTGATAGGCCGTCCGAAGCCGATACAGGTCCAGGTACGGAAGGACAACATCGCGCGCCTTTATGTCGGTCGTGACTGGGTGGAACTGAAGTAAGGCACGCTGGAGTCTGCTTTTTCGGAGCCGCGCACGAAGCGAGGGTGTTGCATAAGGGTCTTAAGGCCTGAAGGGCCGGCACATATTAGCCCAGGGCGAAGCGCTTTGTGCGTAGCCCTGGGTTACAATCCAGAGAGGGTGCCAGCCCTGAAAGGGCGTAACAAGTTGCACGATAGATAGTTGTTCCGCCCTTTCAGGACTGGATATCACCTTCGAACCGGGACCCAGGGCTACGCACAAAGCGCTCCGCCCTGGGCTAACATGTGTCGGCCTTTCAGGCCTATTTACACGAAGGCAAACATTTTCAACACCCTCCTGCGTGCGCGGCTCGATTGAAAAAGCAGCCGCAGTTGCGAGAAAGGCGGGTTACTGCGTTGGCGCCTCGATCTCCGGGGTTACCTCTCTCCAGCCGACTACGCGCAGCGGCAGTCGGGAAAGAGCCATCAGGATGTTGCCCGAGTGGTTGTAGATTTGAGCAGTTCCCTGGATGTCGAACCCGGTGGGACCGAAGCTGAACCTTATGCTCCCGTCCGGTTGTGTATGGGGTACCAGCTTGGCGATGAACATGCCGCCAATGACGGTTGCCGTACCTCCCACGTCTACAACGCCGGCCTCGATCTCGCCACGATCCTTTCCGACGACGAGGATCAAGCCGTCATAGTCCATCGTGCCGGTGAGGTCCAATTTGCCGGTGACGACCAGGAGGCCGCTGCCTGACACCTTTCCGTTGATTTTTGCGTCGCCGTCGATGAAAACGATTTTAGGATCTTCCGCACTTCCCAGGTTCACCTTTTTGATGTCGGTGTCGGAGTCGCCGATGGTGTCTGCCGACCCCTTGGCGACCGCCAGGAACCAGTTCAGAAAATAAGGGCTGAAGATATTGACGGCGTCAGGGTTGTCACTGTCCCGAACGCTCTGGGTTTCGTCATAGATCGATGGAGCGCCGCCTTTGCCAGTTATGTACTGGCCCTTACCGTCTTTCACGGAATCCAGCATTGTGTCGAGAGCCGTGTCGGCGTCCCCTCCGTCGAGGTCGTCATAGATAAGGCTGATCCCCGCGTGTCGATCTTCGGCACCGCCCGGCTCCTGGTGCCCCTTCTTGTCGATGATATCGTCTCGGTCCATGCCCGAATGGTCATAACCGTCAATCGTGACCTTCTTCGGATCAGGCGAGAAGCCTACGACGTCCGGACCGTTGAGGACCACGGGCGATTCAATCGCCAGGCTCATATCAGCCTTCAGCGATGCCTCAACAACAGCCACGGAGTTCTTGATAGCCGTGCGATAGGTCTGCACCTCACCGAGGGTAGGGGAGACGCCGATCACCCTGATGAGCACGATCCCGTCGACATCTTCCGACGGGTTGTCCGGTCCGCCGAGCTTCGCTTCGTCGGCGTTATCCACGAGCCTGGCGAAGTACCTGCCCGGCCCTCCCGCCAGGAGATTCCCCGTCGCATCAGTCAGAAGCCCGGTGATCTCAACCGTGCGACTGCCCTGGTAGGCGGGGTTGGCGATTCGTGTTGCGGGCTTCCAGAAGTGTAATCGGGTTTCGGAGTCGGTAGTCGTTGTCGGGCTCAGCGTAAGCGGCGAAGGCGCGCACCTCGGAGGTGGTTGAGAGCCTGGCGTTCACCTGGTTCACGCGCAGGCTCGTCCGGATTTCGTTCAATCCGCCGTCGGCGATGAGCACGGCCCTCTCGTGATTCTCGAACTCGGTGCCCAGCCGCACCGTGGTCATCGTCGAGAAGGTCAAGGAAAGGCCTATCAGGGACAAGAGTACTGCCAGAATAAGAGCAATTAAGAGTGCAACTCCCCGGTCTCGCCGCATGGTATTAACCCCGGTTCGGTTGGAACAAAGCATACGACATCAGACAATGCACATAAATTAATACTCCAATGCCTAATACCCCGTTTAACTAAGAGCAAGAAACGTGCCGCAGGTGGGCAGGGAGAAGGATGTGATCTAAATCACCGAAAACAAAAAGAAGGCGGGCCGAATCTCGAAAAAGGCGGGCAGGCCGCCGTTGACAAAATATGTCAAGCGACCTGCCGTAAATTGTCAGTTTGGTTCAATCTCGCTCGTAATTTCTCTCCACGCGAGCACTCGCATCGGGAGCAGCGAATAGGCCATCTCTATGCTATCGCTCTTCATGTAGAATTCGCATTTCCCGTTGATGGAGATGGTCGGCACCCCGACAGTCCCGTCGTTCGCGATGTTGGCGACAAAAACGCCGCCCGCGATAGCCTTGTTCGCGCCGCCCAACTGGAGGTTGCCCTCGCCCACGACGAGAATGATGCCTTCATACTCGAATGCGCCCGTAATATTGAGCGTCCCCTGGACGATTAGGATGCCCGCTCCGGAACCGCTTCCTGAGATGTCGAGATCTCCCTTCGCTAGAATAATCTTCGGTGCCTCGGACGTCCCGAAGATCGCGGGCTCTGGCTTCGGATCAGCACCGTCTTCGAAAGTGGTATCCGCTACCGCGCCCATCATTCTCGCGAAGTGAAGCAGGAACAATGGATTAAAAATGTTCACAGCATCTGGGTTGTCGGAATTCCTGACGGTGTCCGTATCGTCATTAACGGCGAGAGTACCATCCGACCTCTCGCTTTGCCCTATCACATTATCGTCCAGCGCCTCGCCATTTTTATCCCCTTTGGTGAGCAGGTCTTTCAACTTCTCGACAGCGCTACCCGCGTCGCCTTGGTCCGAAGCATCATAGAGGCAGCCGATTCCAGAGAATCCCTCTTCGTTCTTGTTATGATTGCAGTTGCCTTTCAGAAGATTGGCAAAGGAGACGCCGCGGTGGTCGTATCCGTCTATCTCGAAGGAATTGCCATCGAAATTAGCCGACACGTTCTGCCCGTACAGCGCGAGTGGTGAGTTGAGTTGAAAGGTCATGTCGCGCTTGAGCACGGTTTCGACGACAGCGACCGCATTTTTAAAGTAGCTGCCGTGAGATGTCACCTCGTTGGCGATCGTTCGGTCGATGCCAAGGACCCGGAGAAAGACCTTGCCGTCCAAGTCGGCCTTGGGGTCGTCGGGTGCCGGCAGGATCGCCTCGTCCTGGTTGTCGGTCAGCTTGGCGAAATACAGGCCGGTGTAATTGTTGACAACGATCTCTGAGCCAAGCGATGGGGTGAGCATCCCGTTCATCAGACGGCTGCCCACCGGATTTGGCGTCAGTTTGAAGTCGATGTTCCGGGCTTCAACAGGGAGCCGGGGGTTGCGCAGTGAGGGGGAACCGTCCGGAGGCGTCGTGTCATCCGATTCCAAGTAGATATGGATGTTGGTCGACTGAGCGAGCAGCGTGTTTATGCTCTTGCCTCGCAGGACGGTGCGCGCCGCGCTCTGACCCGCATCCGCGATCATTAAAGCCCGTTCGTGGCTCTCGAATTCGCTCGTCATCCGAATGGAACTCATGCTGGCAAGCGTCAGTGAAAGGCCGATTAATGAAAGCAACACGGCCAGTATCAGGGCGACGAGCAACGCAATACCCCGTTGATTCTGCATAAGTGCCTCTCTGGGAATCCGATGCTATGATGCCGGGGTCCCTTCGGGAGGGGGCTCATAGAGGTCCAACGTCTTGTTTCTCAGGACGACGCTCGAACGCAGAGCGATCCGGTTCTTGTGTCCCGGAGCAACCCGGAGGTCGTTCCGGCCGGTCACCGCAGTCATCCGAATGACCACCCGGGCGATGTCCGTGGTGGTCGCATTTCCATACCGGTCGAAGAACTCCATCTGAAAGTCGGCCAGGTTATCGACGAGCGCCTGGGAGCCGTTGCCGTCTCCGATATCAAGATAAAGCACCCCATTATCCGAGCTCCCCGCGTACTGGACCACAACCTGCTCCATCTGGTCGTTGTTGTCCCCATCCGGGTCACCGTAGTCATACGAGTTTCCGGGGCTGGGGGCGGTGCCGACGGGCCCGCTGCCGGTAATGTCGCTGTTGATGACGATTCCGGAACCGGTAACGACGACCGCTTCCACGCCCGCTTTCTTCAGTTCCCCTGTCGGGTCGTTTCCGGCCTGGCGCAGGTACCGGATCAGCTGATCCATCGCGATCCGCGCCTGTTCCGCTGCCTGGGTGAAATCCCGTTCGGCACGGAAGCTGAATTGGGCTTTGTGCGCCAGAGAAAGACTTGCCGCCACGATCACGGTGAAGATGGCCGTGACAATGAGCAGCTCAACGAATGAGAAGCCCTTTCTGTTCATGGCTCATTCCTAGGGAGCGAATTGGGAAACAATGGTTACGCTCTTTGTCTGGCGCTTAAGAGGATCTTCGCTCACCGTGGCGGTACTGCCGGAACCGGAAACATGGACTTCGATCGCGGTGACGTTGACCGTCTTTTGATTCCCTGTCTGTTGGGTAACCTCCCAGCTGACCCGGAAGAAGCGACTGCCGACTTGCACCGGAGTGCCGGCGTGTGATCCCAGCGTCAGGTCAGCCTCCGGAACTCCCGTGTGAAGCTCGCGATAAAACTGAGCCCTCAGCATCTCGAGTTGCCCCTGGGCCGCAGCCACGGCAATCGAGCCTGACCTCGACTTTGAATTGTGCTGGATGGCAACACCGACGAGTTGGGCGAGTACCAGAAGGCCAGCCGCCAAAACCACAATGGCGATCAGGCTCTCGACCAGGCTGAATCCGCTGTCTCGCCTACCCGTTGGCCTTCGACCACTGGGTGCGGGGTTCATTAGTACACCACGCTCGAACCGGTAGCTGCGCCGCTGGTCGCACCACCAGTTGCGCCGCCGGTCGTGCCACCGGTGGTGCCACCGGTCGGTGGCGTCGTTCCGGTGCCGCCGTTCGGTTGCGATTGCGCCATATAGGTCGTGGTGCCAACCGTGACCTTCCCGGACAAGAGAACCGCCACCTGCAGCGACCCTTCGCCATTGGAGACTTGCACCGTTTCAGAAGCCGATGCGTGGCCGCGCGGGTAAAAAATGATCGGGGTACTGGGCGCGAGCACGGAAACACCTCGCTCGAGTTGTTTGAGGGCTCGTGGCGGGTTATCAGGATCTTCGACGTCAATGATCCTTACAGTGTTGTTGGACGGGTCGAACTCCATCCTGTAGCTTGCCCCGCGCGAGACCGCCAAGACCCGCGCGGCTTCCATCTCGGTCGCGATCATATTGGCCGAAGACTGTAGCCGATACCATTCCATCGTGCGTCGAAAGGAAGGAGCAGCAACTGCGGCAAGGATGACCAGCACAGCAACGATCGCTAGCATCTCTACCAACGAAAAACCCTTGTCCGCTTTCCATGCAGCATGCATCTTTGTCACCAGTGAACTAAGGATAGCCCAACGTTCGAAACGTTTCAGTGAGAGCTATCACCAAAGATAGAATCTGCAGCTCGGCAGTGTACCCCTCTTTAAATCATCACGCAACAACAAATTAAATGTGTAAGTGGCAAAAACGCTATGACCGTAAGCGAGATTTGGTTCAGGAAGTCTCGCTGAACAGGAGGGAGTCGACGAGTTTCTCCGGATTGGAGACGACAAAGTGGCGGGTCTGGACCGCGAGGATATTATCACCCTGAAGACTGTTCAGGACCCGGGTAGCCGTCTCACGGGAAATTCCGGTGATGTCGGCCAGCTCCTTGTGGGTCAGATGCATGCTGATCATGACACCCTTTTCGGTCTGGACCCCTCTTTTCTGACACAGTTGGTAGAGTGCCGTCCGGATCCGGGCGTCGGCGTTGTGAAAAGTGAGGACCTCGATCTGCGACCAGGCTTCGCGGCATCGCGCACAGAGAACTTTGAGCAAATTGAGGTTCACGCGGGCATTTTTCAGCAGCGTCAGGAATTCCCGCCCTCCGGCCAATAGAATCGAGGTCGGGACGACCGCGGTGACGGTTGCCGGGGTAGTGCCGCCGTCCAGGAAGGACATTTCACCGAAGTATTCGCCCGCTTCATGGAAGGTGAGGATCATCTCCTTGCCGCTTGGCAGCAATCGCGAGACTTTCACGCGGCCTTCCTTAACGATGTACATGTACTTGCCGGTGTCTTCTTCGAAGAAGATGATCTCGTTACGACGGTACTTCTGTTCACGGAACATCTCGGAAACGGACAAGAGTTCTTCGTCGGGAATATCGGCGAACAGAGCGACGTTTCGCAGAAAGTTAAGGTCTACTTTCATTTCCCCCCAAGCAGGAGTGCTGGTCAACAGAGATTAGAGGATCGGGCCTGGTAAGAGCATGACGACCACCTCCGAAAAAGCCCAGCCATTGTTCGGCCCAGAGCCACAAGGCGTGCTTACTATAGCTCATCTTCGGCAATTGTCTAAAGGTTTTCTCGTAGGTGCCCCGAATGCCGAATGCGGAGTGCAGAATGCGGAATGGAGCGCGGCATCCGGAATGGAAGAAGCGTCGCAGCGAGTCATCAACTCGTTCGCCCCCTGACGCTCCGAATGCTTTGTATTCCGCACTCCGCATTCGGGGCAGCCGGTCAGCGGATTGCAGCAGCTTCGAGATAGCTGCGTATCCGGGCCGCCGGATCAGCGTGTTCAACAATGTCGGCAATGACCGCAACCGAAGCGGCGCCTGCGGCCCAGACCTCCGGCGCCCGCTCGAGTGTAATGCCGCCGATGGCCACCACCGGAAGCGCGGTCCGGCCGGCCAGCTTCTCCAACAGCCGGATTCCGAGAGGGGCGAACCCGCCCTTCTTGGAAGTGCTCTGAAAGATCGGGCCCAGAGCAATGTAATCGACGCTCAGGTCGTTGGCCTCAAGAAACTGCTCCTCGCTGTGAGTCGAAATGCCGATGACGGCCGCCGGCCCAAGCAGCTGCCGGGCGTGCTGGACGGGTAGATCCGATTGGCCGAGATGAACGCCGTGGGCGCCGCTGGCCCACGCCAGGTCACAGCGATCGTTGACCACGAATCGAGCCCCGGGGAAGCCCCGGCAGAGCGAGGCGATTTCGATCAACTCGGCAAGTGTATCCCGGTCGGGCAGATCCTTGACGCGCACTTGAAAGAAGCGACTGCCGCCTTCGAGGAACCGTCGCGCAAGCGCCGAATGGCTCAGGCCTGGTTTGTTCACGGACGAGGTCAAAGGATAGACGGGATCGAGGACCATGATTCTAACTGTCTAGAAAACCGGCAGCTTGTCGATGAAGCTGGTGCTGAACTGCCCGCGGATGAAGTCCGGGTGATTGATGATCTTCTTGTGGAGAGCAATGGTCGTTTCGATGCCTTCGATCGTAAACGTTTCCAGCGCACGGTTTAGCCTGGAAAGGGCCTCGCGGCGATCCGAGCCGTGCCCGATCAGCTTGGCGATGAGCGAGTCGTAGTAAGGAGAGACCGCACAGTCGGGATGGGCACATGAGTCAACACGGATCCCCGGGCCTCCAGGCGCGTGATACGCGGTGATAGTGCCGGGCGACGGCTTGAATGTAATGGGTGATTCGGCATTGATGCGGCACTCGATCGCATGCCCTGTCATGGTCACCTGGTCCTGAGTGATCGGCAGCTTCTCGCCCGCTGCAATGCGGATCTGCTGCTTGACTATATCCAGGCCCGTGACCATTTCGGTGACGCCGTGCTCCACCTGCACCCGGGTATTCATCTCGATGAAGAAGTAACCGCCATCTTCGTCGAAGAGGAACTCCATGGTGCCCGCGTTCTGGTAGTTGACCCGGGCAACCGCTTGGACGATTCTCTGTCCGAGCTCACTCCGGATTTCCGGCGTGACGATAGGGCTGGGAGACTCCTCGACAAGCTTCTGATGACGCCTCTGTATCGAGCATTCGCGTTCCCCCAGGTGAATGACGTTGCCATGTTCGTCCGCAAGTATCTGAAACTCGATATGTCGCGGGTTCTGGAGGTACCGCTCGAAGTAGACATCGGCGTTGTTGAAGGCACCCTCGGCCTCGGCCTGAGCAGCCATTATGGCGCCGATCAGCTCCTCCTTGGCCCTTACGATACGCATGCCCTTGCCGCCGCCACCTGCCACCGCCTTGATCAGGAGTGGGTAGCCGATCGATTTGGCCGTGCTCAAGCAGGTCTTTTCGTCAGTGTCGGGCTTGATGACTCCGCTCCCCGGAATAATCGGCAGCCCCGCGTCCTTCATGGTCTCGCGGGCGAGAGCCTTGTCGCCCATCAGATTGATCGATTCAGGCGATGGACCGATGAACTTGATCCCGCACATCCCGCAGACTTCCGCGAAGTGAGCGCTTTCAGCCAGGTATCCGTAACCGGGGTGAATGCCGTCGACGTTCGTGATCTCGGCGGCGCTGATGATGGCCGGTATATTCAGGTAGCTTTCGCTACTTCTTGCCGGCCCGATACAGACCGCTTCGTCCGCGTAACGAACATGGAGGGAATTGCGATCGACGTCCGAGTAAACCGCAACCGTCGGGATATTGAGCTCCTTGCACGCATAGATTACGCGTAAGGCAATCTCCCCGCGGTTGGCGATCAGTATTTTTCTAAACATGGAGCTAGGAGGCCAGGCGGATCTCGAACAGGGGCTCGCCGAATTCGACTGGCTGACCACTCTCGACCAGCATCCGGGTCACGGTTCCGTCCACATCGCATTCGATCTGATTGAACAGCTTCATCGCCTCGATGATGCAGACGACCATGCCTTTGCGCACCGGGTCACCGACTCTGACGAACGGCTCGGCATCCGGCTTGGGTGTGCCGTAGAAGGTGCCGACGATCGGCGCTTTGAACAAATAGAGATTCTCCGCCGGTTCTTTCCGTGCCGGTTCACTGGGCCGCTGCTCCAGGAGAAGCGAGGATCCGGCCGAAGCCACGGAAGCGCTCCGCGGTGTTGATTTCTTGACCCGGATCTTGAAATCCGAGCCCTCCATTTCAAACTCTTCGATTGCCGTCGTGCTATCCAGTAAGTGCAGCAGTTCCTGAATCTCTTTCAGATCCATTGGCTCTCCGTGATCCTGAAGGACGGTGGAAATGTCATTGTCGCCACTGCCAACCGATTAGTCAATGCGTTATCGGCGCGGGTCGGAAAGAAGCCGATAGCCGGTGGCAGTCACCACGACGACGTCCTCGAGGCGAATACCATGCTGCCCGGGTAGATAAATCCCCGGTTCGATCGTAAAGGCCATACCCTCCCGGAGTATGGTCGGCAGGCGCCACGAGATTAAGGGCGGCTCATGGACTTCAAGGCCCAGGCCGTGACCCGTGCTGTGCGAGAAGTAGTCACCGAACCCGTACCCGGCTATACAGTCCCTGGCAGCGCGGTCCACATCGGAAGACTGAATTCCTGGCCGGACGGTCGCCAAAGCTCGTTGCTGCGCCTCCCGCACGATGTCGAAGATTACCGGTTTTTTTGCCCCCGGCGGAAAATGCACGCGGGTCAGATCACTGCAGTAACCGTCGAGAACCAGTCCAAAGTCGACCAGGACGAGCTCGGACGGCTCGATCAGCTTTGCTGTCGCGCGCCCGTGGGGAAGTGAAGAACGCGGTCCGGATGCGACTATGGTGTCGAAGCTGGCCTTTTCGGCGCCCAATTCGCGCAACAGAGCCTCGAAACGTCCAGCGACCTGGAGCTCTGTTTTGCCCGGCTGAATGTCCGGAACCAGTTGTTCATAGGCGGTTTGCGCTATCTCGAATGCCTTGAGCATGATTTGGATTTCGCCAGGGTCCTTGATCATCCGGAGCTCTTCCACGAGTTGCGGGACCGGCAGGAATTCGTGAGCCGTGGCCCACGACTGAAGCTGGAGGCCCATCTCGAATGAGAGGTGCCGGGATTCCACCCCGATGCGGCGCTTGCTCCTCTTGCGGCCCAGGAGCTGTCGCAGGCTTTCTTCAGGGGTCTTGGGAGCGAGGAGTGGTTTGCAGTTGACGGCCTGTTGAACGGCCTGCTCGATATACCGACCGTCTACGATCAGGCTCGTTTCGCCGTCGAGAGTGATGGCCAGGCCGGCCGAGCCGGAAAAACCGAAGAGGTAAAAAAGGTTCGGGGGGTGGTTGACCAGGAAGCCATCCACCCCCCGCGCTTTCAGTGCATCGAGGAAACGGCGATAACGGATCCCGTAATCGAAGGTTCGACTACGTTTTGATCTTCGTCGTGAGGAAGAATAGGATTTCGCGCGTTTCACGAGCCTTCAGTGATCTCTTGAACAGGTGACCCAGGAGCGGGACGTCGCCGATGCCGGGGACTTTGTCTTCGGCTTCCCGGTCCGTCTCCACGAAGATACCACCGATGACGGCGGTCCCGCCATCCGGCAACATCACCATTGTCTGGGTCTCGCTGACCAGGATGATCGGAATGCCCATCACCGTCCGGGTAAAGTCGGGGGACGCGTTCTCGAGTTTGATGGTCAGAACGACCGTCTTCTCCTCGGTGATCCGCGGCGTCACAGTGAGCTTCAGGGCTGCATATTCATAGCGGACGGTGGTCGTGAAATTCTGCTGCACCGGGATCGGGATCTTGGAACCCTGTAGAATGACCGCCTCGGCGTTGTTCTGAGCGCTTGTCACCGGTTTCGAGAGCATTCGCGCCTCTCCCTTGTTTTCGCCTGCGGTGATGAAGGCATCCAGCTTGACGGTGTCGAGGAACTTCCCGAGACTGATTCCGCCGATCCCGACTGTATTGTCTAACTCAGATGGCGCGAAGACGTCGAGGACTGTCCTCACTCTGTCGTCATCACGGCCGATCTGCAGGAAGAAGGTGGCGCCCAGGTCCCGCGAGAAGTTCGTGGTTGCTTCCACGATTCGCGCTTCGATGTTGACCTGTCTCTCGGGAACGTCGAGCGTCTTAACGAGATTCAAGACTTCCTCGAGCCGTGCCCGAACATCGGTGATGATCAGTGTATTGGTTCGGACATCGAAATTGACCTGCCCTCGTGCGCTCAACTGTTTCTCGAGTGCTTTGGCCAGGTCCGAGGCCAGTCCGTAATCCAGGTGCCGGGTCACGGTGATGGTATCGGTCGCCTCGAATGCCGCTTTCTTCAGGGCCTTGTTGGCCTCCTCCTCAGCCCGGAGCCGCCTCTTGGTCGCAATCCTGACGAGGTTTCCCTCAATGGTGCGCTCCAGCCCATGGCTCTTGAGCACGGTCTCGAAGAGCAGGTCCCACGGCACTTCCTCGACGTTGATCGTGATCGTGCCCTCGACATCGGGGTCGATCAGGATATTCAGGCCGGTCAATTCAGAAACCGTGCGGAAGAAATCGACGAGCGAAACATCGACAAGTTTGAGGGAAATCGGTTCTCCCTGGTACTGCGAATTCTCCGGCAGGTCTTGCGCGGCGGCGGCCGGAGGTGTCACTTGCCCCGGAAGATCGGCAGCAAAAACGCCGCAGATCATCATCGCCACTACTGTAAGGACTGTAACGAATTTTCCTCTTATGAGCGGTTCCATATTGTCCCCTATTTGTCTTCCGTAAACAGCCGCTTAACCACTTTGCTGATTCTCTTGTTACCCTTGGTGTCGACCACCTCACGCTGAAAAACCGCTTCGTTGTCGTTGATCACCTGGATATAGCCGTCAAACAGTTTGCTCCCCTTGCGAGCAAGATAAGAAACTTTGTCCGCGCCTTTGAGAATGATCACCTTGTCCTGATGAGTACCGGCCATGCCCGATACCGTCACTTCGGAAATGAGTAGCCCGGAAAGGCCCGGCGGGCGCTGATTCAAGGGCGGAGGAGGGAGGACCTGCGGCTCGTCTTCCTTTGACGGGCGCGGGGCCAGGAAGGGGTCACGTTTGCCCTGGGACGTATACGCCGGCGGGTTGTAATCTGTCGGGGCCTTTTCCTGCGCCTCGGCCAGGACGGACAGACAGACGGCACCGAAAACCAATGTGGCCGCCAGCATGATCCAGCTTCGACTCATACCTGGACCTCAAATCCCTTTCTTCGGCTTGATGGTCGTCTTGACCGTAACCGTCGGCTCGACGAAAACGAAAGTCGTCGCCGTGCATGTAGCCGACAGCGTGTTATTTCGGACCGGTGCAGCGGCCCCTTTGATGGTAATGTTGTCGACATTGATGATTCGGGTGAACCGGCTGACTTTTTCGAAGAAGAGGCCCAGGTTGTCGTAACTGCCTTCCATCGACATCATGATCGGCCATTCTTCAAAGAAGTCCTTTCGGTTGGACTTCTTCGGTTCGAAGCTCTTGATCCTCAGGCGGGATTCTTCGGCCAGTTGAACCACGCGCCGAACGATGTCGCCTGTCTCCTTGCGCTCCGGGAGGATTCTGCGAAGGTCCGTCAGCCTCACTTCCTGCTGCTGGACCTCCTTCTTGAACAACGGGAGACGCTGGAAGACTATCTGGCCCTTCTGAACGTCGACCTGAAGATCGCGAGCCTTGGTCTCGAGTTCCTGTACTTCCTGGCGCAGGGACTGGATGTACTGGCTGTAAAAGATGTAGCAGAGGCCGGCCATCAGGACCGTGAGCAGGATCAGCTGAGACCGAGGGGACAACTTGCTTCCCGAAAGCTCTAGTGCCATATCGTTTACTTCCTCCCGATCTCACAGTTCAACGAGAACTTAATCGAGCTGGAGTCCTTTTGCTCTTCCCAGAAATCCAAATCCACGTTGCTGAAGGGGGGACTCACTTCCAGTCTCTCGATGAAGTCGGCCAGCGCCGGGATGTCGGTCGAATTGCCCTCGATGACAACCGTCTTCCCTTTTTGGGAGACGCTGTTGAGCCAAAGCCGGGGCGCCGCCGGGATGGCACCGATCACGGAGTTCATGAGCACGATCGGGCCCTTCTGATTGTTCTTGAGTTGCTCGATGACCGAGATTCGGTCTTCGAGCAGTTTTTTGTGTTGCTGAAACTTCTGCAGCTCTGCCCGGACGACTGCGAGTCGGGCGTTTTCAGCTTCGAGCCGCTGGATTTCTACCTCGTGGTCGGAGCGCAAGTCGCTCAGATGCCAGTACCAACCTGCGAGGCCCAGGATGGCAACGCCCATAAGGATCACGGCGTAGATGCCCACCTGGGACTTCTCGACCGACCATTTCCGTTTTTCGACTGATGGCTCGCGAAGAAGGTTAATGGTGATCATCGGCCTGCTGACCTCGTTGCCAGACCGACTGCGACCGCAAAATCGCTGGCCAATTGTTCGAGCAGTTCCGGAGGATGAATCCGTTCGTTAGTCCGGACTTTTCGAAAGGGGTTAAGAAAGCTCACGGGAATCTGGAATTTTTCCTGTAGACATTCGCGAAAACCGAGCGTCCGGGAAGCACCACCGCTGATATAAATCTCGCGGATATCTTCGGAGCGCGTCGCGGTCTTGTAGTAGTCGAGCGTCTTCTGGACTTCCAGAACCAGGATTTCCGAGACCGACGCCAGCGTCGCCGTTGTCTTTCGCTTCAACTCATCGGTCGGGGCTCCGCTTCGCTTGTAAGATTCCGCTTCTTCAAACGAGATGTTCAGCTCTTTGCGGAGAAAGTCGTTGTAATGGTTCCCGCCCATCGCGATGTCGCGGGTGAACAGGAAATCCGTCCCGCGCACGATGTTGATGTTCATGACCGAGGAACCGATATTGAGCAGCGCTGCGACCGTTGTCGGCTGTGGCTCGTAGTTCAGCTCGTAGACGTTCTGGAGTGCGAAAGAGTCGATATCAACCACGATCGGGACCTTGCCGGCCATCGAAACGACGCTGGTCTGATCGGCAATTTTCTCTCGCTTCGCGGCCACCAGGATCACCTCGATCTTGTTTCCCTCGGGCGCATGGCCGACGATCTGGAAATCGAGGTTCACGTCGTTAATATCGAATGGAATGTACTGCTCGGCTTCCCACTGGATAGACTCCTGCAGGTCCTCTTCCATCTGGGACGGCAAGGAGATCTTCCTGACGATAACGGAACTGCCGGATATGGATGTCGCGATATTACGATTGCGTATGTTCCGCGATCGGAAAATCCGCGCAATCGCGTCGGCGACCGGCAGTTTTGAAATGATGACTCCGTCGACGATGCAGTCCTGAGGGACCTGCTCGATCCCGAGCGCCTCAAGTTGGAACGAGTTTGTCCCTAAACGCTTCAGTGAAACAACTTTAACAGCTGATGAACCGACATCGACGCCGACCAGAGCCTTTGATTTGGCGCCCCATCCCCCGCCCAAGCTCATTTTGACCTCGCAAATCCGCGCCAGACAACGAGTCGCGAGAAGATTGTTAGGAAAAAGTGTAGAGTTGTCAAGTTCTTAACTCTAAACTCCCCCCTTTTTATCTCAACACTTTCGCCGTCCGACCGTCTGAATCCTCCCTTTTTTCAGAGACGACTAGTCGATACTACGCGACGCATCGTACACTGATCGGACAACAGCACTGGTGACGTTTATCACAGATACAACATAGGTTTATGAACCGGCGCTTTCGACCGCTTTTGCGCGCGATCCAACCGGTATGAGAGCTTGACAGTAACGCCTTGTTTCTGTAACTTGTGCGTTTACGCTTTTTGTTGAGAAGAAGCCGAGGGAGAACCATGAAGACTTTTCTGCCTCAAGAGGAGGCAATCGAAAGACGCTGGTACGTGATCGATGCAGCGGACCGGGTGCTCGGCCGGGTGGCATCACGGGTGGCGTCTGTGTTGATGGGGAAAGACAAGCCGACGTATACCGAATTTCTGGATACCGGTGACTTCGTCGTCGTGCTCAACGCGGACAAGATTCGCCTGACCGGCAAGAAGCTGGATCAGAAGGTTTATCGTCGCCACTCCGGGTATCCCGGCGGGCTGAAGGAAGTGACGGCCAGGGAAATGCTGGAAAAGCACCCCGAGCGTTTGGTGGAATCGGCCGTAAAGGGCATGCTCCCCAAAAACAAGCTGGGAAGCAAGATGATCAAGAAGCTCAAGGTCTATGCCGGCGCAGACCATCCGCATCAGGCGCAGAAACCTGAGCCTCTGAATTTCTAAGGAGAGTCCGTCTTGGAAAAGATTCACTACTACGGCACGGGGAAACGAAAGAGCTCGACCGCGCGTGTCTTCCTGATGCCGGGGACTGGTCAGATTGTCGTCAACCATATGGATTATTCCGAGTATTTCCGGAACAAGACCCAGCGAATGGTTGTCGCCCAGCCCCTCGCGATCACGGAGAACCTGGACAAGTTTGACGTCTACATCAATGTCGCCGGCGGCGGGTACTCGGGACAGGCGGGAGCAGCCCGATTAGGGATCTCCCGTGCCCTCCTGACCTTCAACCCCGAGCTGCGGCCAAAAATCAAGAAAGCAGGCTTTCTGACTCGTGATCCGAGAATCAAAGAGAGAAAGAAGTACGGACAGCCAGGAGCCCGCAAACGCTTCCAGTTCTCGAAGCGGTAACAGACAGGTTACCAGGAGGATCGTTTGACTGCGATTTCGATAAAACAGCTGTTGGAAGCTGGTGTCCACTTCGGACACCAGACCCGTCGTTGGAACCCGAAGATGAAGGAGTACATCTTCGGAGAACGGAACGGGATCTACATCATTGATCTCCAGAAAACCCTGAAGCTGTTCAAGGATGCCGTCCAGTTCGTGGCCGACGCTGCTTCCCAGGGCAAAGAGATCCTTTTCGTCGGCACCAAGCGACAGGCTCAGGAGTCGATCGAAGAGGAAGCAACCCGTTGCGGCATGTACTTCGTCAACAACCGCTGGCTCGGCGGTTTGCTGACCAACTTCACGACTGTGCAAAACAGCCTGAAGCGGTACAAAGAACTGGAGGAAATGCGCAGCACCGGTTTCTACGAGAAACTGTCGAAGAAGGAAGTAGCGCGGCTCGAGCGGGAACGCAAGAAGCTCGAGAAGAACCTTCGCGGTATTCGAGATATGACCCGGCTCCCGGGCGCCATTTTCGTGGTCGACTCGAACAAGGAAGCCATCGCAGTCCTGGAGGCGGCCAAGTTGGGAATCCCGGTCATCGCGATCGTCGATACCAATTGCGATCCGGACCGGATTGACTACGTCATTCCCGGCAACGACGATGCCCTTCGCGCCGTCCGCCTGTTTGCCTCGACGATCGCCGACGCGGTGATCGCCGGCCGTGGCACGTACCAGGCGAAAATGGAGCAGGAGACCAAAGAAGCCGAGGACCGGGCTGCCAAGGAATCCGCCGCTCGTAAAGCCGCCAAGGAAGCCAAAGAAGCGGCCCGGCGCAGCCAGCAAGCCGCTGCCCCCGCCCAAGAGACGGTTATCCGCGGCGACACAGCGGAAACCAAGCAGATCGTGAACCAGGCCGAAAACGTCGTCCTCGCCGAGGAAGAGGTCGTGGCCCGGACCGCAGATGCTGCCGAAGAGAAGGCGGCCGATTTGAAGGCCGATGCGTCCAAGGGCGAGCAGGTCCCCGGTCCCGAAGTCAAGAAGGTCGCTCGTAAGAAAAGCCCGAGCCCACAACATAAGGCGAAGGAGCACGCGGCCGAGCCGGCTGTCGAAGTGCCCCAGGAAAATGAGCCCGCGGCCTCCGCCGACGCCAAAGCCGAACAGCCTGGCGACGGTGAAACGGAGTCCAAGCAGTAGCCTCCCGCGGAACAGCAGTAGGAGAAGATTCATGGCTATAACTGCCGAACAGGTGAAAGAACTGCGCGAAAAAACCGGCGCGGGAATGATGGAATGCAAGAAGGTCCTCTCGGAGACCGATGGTGACGTCACGCGCGCCATTTCACTGCTGCGCGAGCGGGGCCTTGCGGCCGCCGAAAAGAAAGCCGGGCGGACAACCAAGGAAGGACTCGTCTCTTCGTATATTCATGCCGGCGGACGACTCGGTGTCCTCGTTGAGGTCAACTGCGAAACGGACTTTGTCGCGCGCACCGACGAATTCCAGGAGCTGGTGCGGGACATCGCGATGCAGATCGCAGCGGCCAACCCGATCTGGGTCCGCCGGGAAGAGGTGTCCGAGTCCGATCTGGACAAGGAACGCCAGATCTACAAGAAACAGGCGGAAGGCACCGGCAAGCCGGAACAGGTGATCAATAAGATCGTTGAAGGGAAGCTCAACAAGTACTATTCCGAAGTAGTTCTTTACGAACAGCCTTTCATCAAGGATCCCCAGGTCACCGTGCAGGATCTGATCAAGTCCAAGATCGCCAAGATCAAAGAGAATATCTCAGTCAGCCGATTCGCCCGTTTCAAGGTTGGGGAAGAGCTGGCTTAACCCCTTCGGCGTTTCGTGCCTGAGCAGGAGAATCATGGCAGGAGATGCGACGCAGTTTAATGAGGCCCCGGTAAATCCGGAACTGGAGTTACCGGAGCCTCGTTATCGCCGGGTTTTGGTCAAGTTGAGCGGCGAGGCTCTGATGGGTTTTCAGAACTTCGGCGTAGATCCCGCCATGATGGGCAGTCTGGCCCGTCAAATAAAAGAAGTCCACGAACTGGGTATTGAGATCGCGATCGTCGTCGGCGGTGGAAACATTGTCCGCGGCGTGAACGTTAGCGAAGCCGGTTTCGACAGGGCGACCGGCGATTACATGGGGATGCTGGCCACCGTGATCAACGCGTTGGCCCTCCAGAACGCGCTCGAGAAGATCGGGGTTTTTACGCGAGTTCTGAGCGCGATCAACGTAGCGGAAGTTGCCGAACCCTTCATCCGTCGCCGGGCTATCCGGCACCTCGAGAAAAAGCGCGTCGTTATCTTTGCCGCCGGGACAGGCAATCCCTATTTTTCGACCGACACCGCCGCTGCACTTCGGGCCATGGAAATCAGGGCCGAGGTGATCCTCAAGGCGACGAAGGTCGACGGGGTCTACGACTCGGACCCGGTCAAGAACAAGGATGCCAAGCTCTTCGAACGGCTGACCTACCTCGAAGTGCTCGAGAAAGGTCTGAAGGTCATGGACGCCACCGCAATCTCGTTGTGCATGGATCACAACCTCCCGATCATCATCTTCAACATCAAGCGGGAGGGAAACATCCGGGAAGCGGTTCTCGGCAACAAAATCGGCTCGGTCATTACTTAGTTGGCCGATGGGCGGCCAGCTGGGCTTTCTCTTCTCATAAACCTACTATGATCAAAGAGATTCTCGCAGACTCCAGAAACCGAATGCAGAAAACGATCGAAGACCTGATTCGGGATATGGCCTCGCTCCGTACCGGGCGCGCGTCGGTCAACCTGTTGGACCACATCACGGTCGATTATTACGGGACGCCGACGCCGGTCAACCAGCTCTCCACGCTGCACGTCCCGGAGCCGAATCTGATCACCATCCAGCCGTGGGACACTACCCAGCTCCACACCATCGAGAAAGCCATTCTTGCGTCCGATCTGGGCATAACTCCCTCCAATGACGGCCGGATCATCCGGATCCCGATACCTCCGCTCACTCAGGAACGCCGGCAGACTCTGGCCAAACACCTCGGGAAGGTCGCGGAAGAGCACCGCACCGCGATCAGGCAAATCCGGCGGGAAGCCAACGACAGGCTCAAGAAGGCTTTGAAAGACAAGCAGATCTCCGAGGACGATGAGCGCCGCTCGCTGGACGAGACGCAGAAGCTGACCGATTCCTTCATTGAGAAGCTGGACGGGCTTGCCCAACAGAAGGAAAAAGAGATCCTCGAGGTCTGAGGCGCGGCAGGTACCATGAGCCGGATCATCCAACGAAGAATTCTGTTGCTGCTGGCCGTCTGCTTTGGTCTTCTACCACTGCTGCACGGTCAGGTCAGCTGGGACATCCCCAACCGCAGGCAGTCCGTTCAAGTCGATGGCTTTCTAAGAGAATGGGACGCCATCCCGTCGCTCTCTGTCAATCCAGGGGCCCCTGGCGTATCTCAAAACGGGCAGTTTGCCCCGAGCGGGGATGCCGGGCTGGAAATCAAGGGCTTCTGGAACGAGCAGGCGCTCTATCTTGCCGTACGATGGACCGACAACGTTTGGGATACCCAGCGGGTCGCTCGGCAGGAGGCCGTGTGGACCAGCCCCGACGGTCGTCAACGGCGTGACAAGATGCTCTTTTTCGATAATCTCAAGCTGGAATTGCGCGAGGACGAGCACGACTACGTGCTCTGGATGGCCCCGCGGATTTCCGGTCGCGGTCCGTTCAGCTGGTACCGCCTCATGAAAAGCACGCGCGGCCTGGAGGTCGCCAGCGCCACCCCCGGCCTTGCGTTTCGCGAAGAAGGCGCTACCGTAACGATCGAGGTGGTCCTCCAGTGGCGGGAACTAAAAATGAAGGGGAAAAGAGGCGAAACTTACCCGCTTCAGATCCTGCTTGCCGACAGTGATCTGGCCGGCAAACCGCTCGAGCTGAAGGCGCGCGATCTGCGAAGTCTCCTGTGGAGTGGGCAGTTGCGGCTAGCCCCCTGATTGCGGATTTCGGATTTTGGATTTCGGATTGAAAGGCGGGCAAGCAGTGCCGAGGCGCCAGGGCAGCGAGTGCCGAGTAGATCAATCGCTTGCCGACCGCCTGATCCGCAATCGGAAATCCGCAATCGGTTTAGGTCTTGATGGTTGTCTTGCCGGACGAAACCTCGATTGTCTGAATCTTGTAAGGCAGGTCAAACGGTTCGGTCGGGTCAAACGGCGGGTCCTGCTGTTTGCCGACGGCGCTGATGATCGCGTTCACGAGCGTGGACGGCAGCGGCACGCCATTCATCGAGGCGCTCTGCACCTCGTATGTTCCCTTGCCCTTCTCGGTCGTCAGTTTCCCGTCCAATTCAATCGTCTGGGTGCCCCGCAGGAATGCCCGAAAGATGGCCCCGGTCATCGAATCTGTCTTCACGTCCACTTTGTCGAGGTTCACTGTCAGGGACGTAACGAAACGATTCTGGTCGTTCATCTTCACGACCAGGCGCTCCACGTCCTTCCGCTCTCTTTTCGCGATTTCCGACGCCAGGTAGGCATTCATGTCCGGCTCGGCGAGCACATACGTGCGCGACTCGCGGTGGTTTGCCTTCTCGCGAGTTTCCAACTCGGTAAGCACGTCTTCGACACGCTTGGCTGCGGCTTCAGGTGAATCCGCGGATGATCGAACCGGAAGGAGTGCGGTTGATGACCCGAGGAGCAGAATCGCTGCCAGAATACCGGTTTTTTCGAACTTCTTCAGCTTCACTTCCATATAGATGCGCCTGCCAACCGTTTGTTACGTCCGCCTAGAACTGAGGTGCCGCATAGAACTGATCGACGACTTCGCCGTCCTGCCACTGCATCGAGTAGCCGAATTCAGGCAGCAAAGGGAGGATCTGCCCGGTGTTCACATAAAGAAAGAAGCCCTCTCTCGCAGGCAGACGCAAACGCACTCTGCGAAATCCGCGGACCTGGGCCAGGCTAGGAGCCCGCCCGCTCCAGCTCATCACGGTCTTGGTAAGGGCACGGTCGGTATTGGAGACAAGAAGAACGCCCGGCATCCGAAGCTGGAAAAGCGCCTGACTGTCGCGCGATCCTCTATAGATCCGAAGGTTATCTTTTTCGGCGACCGACAGTTCGGGCACTTTGAAAAGACGCATGGCAAGCAACTGGATCCGAAGCTCAAGGAGCTCCTGGTGAAGCGGCTTGGGGACCAGTGCCAGGGTGAATTCCGGGCGCCACGCGTCCTCCCGCCTCTCCAGGCCGTGGACCAGAATCCAGGCGGTGTCCAGGTCCTGCTGGAACATGGCGCCGATTTCGTCGCGGAAATCGGCCGGGATCTTGGAGCGAAGGGAATCGACGTCGATGTCGATCCACTGCTTGAGCCGAACATCCCGGAGAAAATCGAGGTCGGGCGGGGCACTCGATATGACTGCGACGGCGATGACGTCGCTGGGGACCAGGGATTCAAGTCCGGCTGGACGCCCCGCGTCAAAGGTGAACAGCAGGACGAGGCTGATGGCCAGCAACCCGGCTCCCGTGATCGCAAGTCTGTGCATTTTCGAGAGCTATGCTACCATTTTCGAACCATGCTTCGTGAAATCGATCCCCATCTCATCCCTGGCGGGCTTCTGGATGGCGCCCTGGCGATTGTTCGCCGACTGCGCGAGGCGGGCTATGAGGCTCTGTTCGCCGGTGGGGCCGTGCGCGATCTGCTCCTTGGGCGCGTGGTGTCGGATATCGATATTGCGACTTCCGCTCCACCGGACCGGATCGAGTCTCTTTTCGAGCGGACGATCCCTGTCGGCAAGCAGTTTGGCGTCATCGTGGTGGTCCTGCAGGCGCATCAGTACGAAGTGGCCACTTTTCGCACCGACTCCGGTTACGCGGATGGTCGCCGGCCAACCGCGGTCGCGTTTTCGGACGCAAAGGAAGACGCGCTCCGGCGCGACTTTACGGTCAATGCTCTTTTCTTGGAACCGCTGTCGGATCAACTGCTTGACTATGTCGGTGGGGAGCAGGATCTGAAGCGAAGGCTCATCCGGACGGTCGGGGACCCGGCCGGGCGATTCCAGGAAGACAAGCTGAGGATACTTCGCGCCGTGCGCTTTGCCTGCCAGCTTGATTTTGAGATCGATCCGCCGACTTACGCGCAGGTTCATGCCGTGGCGCCTGCTCTGCTCCAGGTCAGCTGGGAACGGATCCGCGAAGAGCTGCTGAAGATGCTGACGGGCAGTGCCCCGGCCCGGGCGCTTGACCTGATGGCCGACACCGGGATCCTGGGCGTTATCCTCCCGGAGGTGGCGGCCATGCGTGGAGTTCCGCAGCCGCCGGAGTTCCACCCCGAGGGTGACGTTTTCGCGCACACGCGGCTGATGTTCGAGAAGGCTGAAAGCCTGGACGGGGTGCTCGCGCTGGCCATCCTGCTGCACGATGTCGGGAAGCCACCGACCCTGCGGGTACGCGAGCGGATTCGCTTCGACGGGCATGCGGACCGGGGCGCGGAGATCGCGGAGGCTGTATGCCGGCGTCTGCGGCTGCCGAACGACCAGGCGGACGAGGTGATCGAGCTGGTGCGGGATCACCTGCGTTTCATCCCGATCCGGGAGATGCGTGAATCGACACTCAAACGATTCCTGAGACGACCGAACATCGGGCGTCACCTCGAGCTTCACCGCCTGGATTGCCTGGCCAGCCATGGCGATCTGACCAACTACGATTTCGCCCTGAGGAAACTACAGGAATTCTCGAGGGAGGGGATGAAGCCGCGCCTCCTCTTGAACGGCAGAGACCTGGAGGAGGCTGGACTGAAGCCCGGTCCGCTTTTCAAAGAAATTCTGAACGCGCTGGAAGACGAACAGTTGGAGGGCCGGATTTCGACGCGGCGTGAGGCCCTCGACTGGCTGCGCTCGAGGTACCTCGGGGGCGCGGCCACGCCCGATTAGGACCTCATCGACCGCAGACGGCGACAGCAGTGCGCGGTGTGCATCTTTCGGCCTCAAACCACTTTCGCTCATTCCCCCTTCAGTGGTATAAGAAGGGGCACAAAGGGAGAAAAAATTCCAGATATGAGGGAGAGAATACTGTTTGCGTCGTTACTTGTTCTCGTTCTTTCCATAGGCGGTTGTTCCAAGGAAGAGGAGGGTCCGACGGCGGAAGAGCTGGCTGCGATGGAATCCGCGGTTCCCGACAAACCGAAAGTTGGGGACATGGTACTGATTCCCGCGGGGGAATTCACCTTTGGGAGCAGCAAGAAGACGATAGGCGCCAATTATGCTGCACCGGAGCAGAAGGTTAACCTGCCGGCCTTCGAGATCGATGTGTACGAAGTGACCTTCGGCCAGTGGATTGAATTTACCACCCAGTCCAACTTCGAGCCGGAGAGCAACTGGCGGCAGTTCTACACCGTCGGCAAGGAGAACTACCCGGTTGCGAACGTCACGCTGGACGATGCCAAGGAGTACGCCAAGTGGGCGAATAAGCGTCTTCCCACCGAAGCAGAGTGGGAGAAGGCGGCCCGTGGACCGGAAGGGTTTGCGTACCCTTGGGGCAACACGTGGGATTGGAGCAAATCCAACTGCGGTGAAAACGGCCGGGGCAACACGACCGAAGTGGGCGAGATGAGATTCGACAAGAGCGCCTATGGCGTCTACGACATGATGGGCAACATCATGGAGTGGACCGCTGACGAATTCAAGGCGTACAAGGGCAGCCCGATCGCCAGTAACGAGAACTTCAAGCGCGGTTACTTTGCGGTCCGCGGCGGTTCGTATGTCATGTACCCGAGCAAGGGCGAGGGGATGTTCCTGTGGACGCGGCAGGCGTACTTCCCGAAGTCGCAGTACGGGATCGGCTTCCGCTGCGTAAAAGACGCGGCGCCGAAGGCAACCAGGAACAGGTCCTTGCCGAAGTACCTGGCACTCTTGTTGCCGGACCTTGACAACCTGTTGTCCGAGTAAAGATTTCGGGGACATAATACTTAATTCCCAAGCAGTTAGCTGACTCATGCGTCTGCAAGGGAATTAAGTTTTGTGTCCCCGAAATCCGTGGCCCCTTTTGGGCCCTCCGGAACCTTGACAATCTGGAGGGCGCTCGACTAGCATAGACTTGTCTTTGACGCGGGGTGGAGCAGTCTGGTAGCTCGTTGGGCTCATAACCCAAAGGTCGGGGGTTCAAATCCCCCCCCCGCAACCAA